>JAYSTF010000009.1:0-17516 GCA_043720065.1 Pseudobdellovibrionaceae bacterium
GTCGATATGCGAGACTAATTAAATTATCGCCATTTTTATCAAGCCATGAAGTATCTAACTGTTTTGGGATGACAGACTTAATGCGCGCTAGGTTTCGAAAATACTCAAGGGCTGTCTCTTTTCCTTGAGCATATAAACCAGCATATGGAAAACTCAGAAGATTCCTTTGCAGTTTACTCAGCGATAAAACATCGATATTTGGGAACTTCAATAGCTGATTTAAAACTTCAATGTCGTGGGCACCATCCCCCATCGTTGATGCAAAGTTACCTAAAAGTGTATTCCCTTTTGCATCTTTAGCATTAATAATGTTTGCAAACGAAGTTACGCCAGAGAAGAGCATTTTCAAACGAATGCCTACATCTGAAATGGTCAGAACTTTACCATCAATCAAATGCTTTTCTAAATCTAGTTTAGTCGAAAACAACTGCAAAGATTGCGTGATAAAGCTCTCGCAATTCATATCGCAGTAACTGTTTTTAAAAATCGAAGAGATAAATCCGTCTCCGTTTGCATCCAAAGCATTTACATCCAAGTTTCCGCTTTTGAGGCGAGTCAAAAGACTAACGCCTTCAAAACTTCGAGCCGCGCTCAAACAAGTCAGGGCCGTTTTTCCGTTCTTAGCTATATAATTTAGATCAACATCAGTAGTGGCATAAATCTGTGTCATGCGATTGAAGTCTTTGCCGCAAGCTGCGATTATAAAATCTTCGGACGCCGCCGAGACTATAGGCAAAATGATAGCAATGAATAGTGTTGAAATAACTCGCATAACCACCTCGAATAGCATGGTGGTACGTCGGCAGAACCAAGGTAGTCAATGCGATAGTGAGCGCTGCCTTTGTATTTTCTTGAACCACAAATTCGAGTGTACTGAATGTCTACGAAACAAATAGATTTTGCTCTACCCTCGGTTAATTTGAATGAGCGTTCTGACTAGCCACGGGTCATACATTCGGCGGCGAGGTTAATTTCAGGCAATCTGCAAGTTTACCTTGTTCACGAGGTCCGTGAGATCCCTACCGGGTATGCTCAGTCCAGGCGCCCATTCTCATCCAAATGAGCTTTTAAAGTGCGGATAAACTTAATGTACGCAGCATGGATCACATCCTGTTTGGATTCAAAAAGGCGATTCAAAGGAGGCAGGGGTTCTTTGAACAACGACCGAATTTTTGGATCATCCCAATAGTGGTCAACAATTGATGTTTGCAAAGTGCCGTAGTCTTGATAATGAGTCAGACTCGACGCCTTAAGAAAATATTCAAAAATCGTAATGTCCCGATTTTCTAAATATGAACGCCCGGACCCTTTTAAGTATGAAGCAATGCTTGCTCTTAAGCGGGGATTGCTATCAGCCAATAGCCGCAATAGAAGTTCCTTGGTAGCTGCTTTTGATGGATCTAGCGCAGCTAATTGACTATCCGGCGACGTGTAATACGCCGCCAAATCGGGATGAAGAATAGAAAGCTCCAGCATACTTCTTCCGCTGTCATTATTGATAAAGCGAATTGGTATCGCTTGTGCGTTTTCGTCGATCTTTACCAGCGTGATGGATCGTCCGAGATACACTTTTTCTATTCGTAGTTGCGGCATTGCCTTAAGTATGTCCGCGACTTGAATGGGATCAGCGGGTCCAAGATGGATTTTCGCCCCATTCTTAAAAATACGAATAATTTCACGAAAGGCCTCTGCTTGAACGGCCCGATCGGCAAACCAAAATAGACTCCATGTTGAAAAACCAACGTCGAAATTGCTGTCAGCGAAAGGTGTTCTGCGTGCGTCTGCCATGTAGCAGGTAGGGCACGTGTCAGGAGCTGTCCTGCGTTCCTTGTCGACACCATAAATATCCACTCCCAAAGCTTTCATTTCCCGCACAAAATTCCCGTTGCCGGAGCCGATATCTAATACTCTCTTTCCTTGCAGACTATGGACGTCCAAATCGTTTGCATCGTATCCTCCATCACGAATGACGGACTCGCGACTTCTAGAAGTTACGGCATATTCATAAGAGTCGCCCGCTAAAGAAGCGGTGCAATTGGCTTCAGACGCCCTATCTCCACTCAAGGCCACATTGCCAAAAAATGTAAGACAAACAAGTAAAGAACATCGCCCAATTTGCACTTGATTCTCCTGGGGAATCTTTCAGACGGGTATTTCATTTTGCGTGCCAGAACCCAATAGTTTTGGTCGATCCCGAGGTCGGTTGAGTTTTGCGCGTCGACCTGGATCGGTTCACCCGCGATGTCGCGGGGAGGATTCGGCAAGCTAGGGGTTGACCTTGTTTGTGGGTACTCCGATCGGGGCTGCCTCCCGAACAAGGTAGCTTCTATGCTACCTTCCCTAGTTGTGCCAGGTAGCATAGAAGCTACCTTGTTCGGGAGTAGGGCACGAAGGCTGTGGGATGACAAAAACTGTCTGTTTTCACCATCCTAGACAGCTTAAATTCATTTAAATTCATCGCCACTACGGCCCGAGAGCTGCACTATGTGCATATAGAGGTCAAAATTCGATGTTGAGAGCCTTAGCCCAAATTACCGCTTTTTTGCTAATGGTGGCGAGCTCCCAAGCTTACGCGGTGACGCCTGAAGGGCAAGCTTGCGCGGACGCGCTAGGCGGAGATTTAGGCAAGCCCCTCGATATTCAAAAGTTAGCCGCCAAACTTGGTGCAGATGAAACAAGCATTTTAATTCGCGCTCCCCAGATTCAAGAAGTGGTCGTTGAACTTGAAATGTTGTTGCGAAAACCTCTCCTTGCGCCGCCACCGAAAGTCGATTCCCTTATCCACGTTCGTCATCGCGCAGCTGCGCTAGAAGTACTTCTCGATAAAGTTTATGTGCTACAAAATCAGGAAAGCGTAATCCCCTTTACTGACATAGATAAAAAATATTTAGAAGACATTCAGCGAGCGATTCTAAGTGCCAGGCATCTTTTTGACACTCTTGGAAATTCTACCGCTGGCCTGGAGGGCGTCAATATGATGCGCCAAGGGCGATGGTCCATGACAGTGAGAAGGTTGATTATTGGACTACTTCGCAATGTGAATATGGAATCGCAAAATATTCCAAGGGAATTCGGCCAAGCTCGCGTTGAATTTGGTGCTACCCGCCAGTCCTGGGCGCATATTGAAGTTTCACAGTATAACCATTCGCGAGTTGATGATTGGGCGCGATCGTCGCTAGTCGCAGATGCTGTAGATTTTCAAAAAAGAGCCTACCGAAATGGCGATAAAAAAACTTATTTTATTTCACTTCATACACTGCCGCTTAAGCTTAAGAAAGAGCTCCTCAAGGCGGGAATTTATCGAGTTGTCGAGCTTGAGGACTATTCGGCTTTTCCCAGTACGCCACGAGCACATAGGTTAATAGCGCCGCCAGCACTGACGCCAAATAAGGGGCGTCGAGTGGCGTGTACGAGCGGAACAACTGAGTGGTCACAACTCCGACGATCAAACTACAACACGCTGCGAGTGGACCGCCCCGCCCCTTCCACCAAATCGCAGCGATTGTGATAACCAAAACGCCGGCAGAGCCGAAGGCAGACGCTTCCTGGACTAACTCATAAATCGACTCCGAACTCAGGGCCAGGATGTAAGCAATGGCGCCAGTTAAAGCCACGAAGTAGCGCGACAAGCGCAGTTTCTTTTTCTCAGGTAGTCTCTTATAAGAATCGCCAAGCAGATTGTGGGTAATAAACGCCGACACGGCGAGAATCGTCGTGTCCACTGTCGAGAGAATCGCCGAAACAAGAGCGCCGATTAAAATAATAAACGCCACTGGCGAAAGTAGCTTTTGCGCGATCAAAGGTAAAAACTGATCGGTTGCGGGAAGGCCTGGGGCAACATGAGGACCTAACAACCCAATCAAAACTGGAATCATTCCTACGACCAAATAAAGGCCCGCCCCAACAAATGCGGAATTTCGGGCGATGCTTACAGTGCGAGTCGCCAGAGTCCGAGAGACCATTTCCTGCGCGACCAACGAACCCAAGACCGGAACCGCCCAAGTGTCCATCCTCATCCAAAAATTTTCACCAGGCCGAACGAGAATAAGTTGTTCCGGTTGGATCATAGCCAAAGCACTTGAAGCTCCGCCTAAAGAAGTTATACATGCCAATAATAGAATTACTAATCCAACCACTAAAATGGATCCTTGAAATACGTCAGACACTACATCTCCCATCAGGCCGCCAAGAAATGTATAACCAATGACAAAAACGGCAGCCACCGTGATTCCGAATGCAGGATCTAGTGGTGATACCACCGCCAATATCTGACCAAACGCCCGCACTTGCGCGCCCGCCCACATGATGGACGTTGGAATCATGATTAAAACCGCCAGCCGCTCGACTGTCTTTGAATAGCGCAAACCATAAAGATCGCCTAAAGTGGTCAACTCAAGTTTGCGTAGCTGGCCTGCAAAAAGAAAAGCAAATCCAACTAAACAAATTGTATAGCCGAAGGGGTCCGCTCGGCTGGCACTTAGTCCGCCCCCGAAAATGGCCGACGACGAACCCATGCAGGTTTCCGCGCCAAACCAAGATGCGAACATCGACATTGCCGCTAACGGAAGATTTAAATTACGGCCAGCTAAAAAATAATCGCTATCGGTTTTTACGGAACGCGATACCCAGTAGCCTAGCCCCACATGCAGTAGAAGATATATAATTAAGAAGATCCAGAGCTGGTCGGCAAGCACCGCTAAAATTTACCTGAATCGAGCATTATCAGAGTACAGCCTCGCACGTAATGAATACGTGCATTTTCCAACGCCTTCATCAGTTCGGGCGATTCGGTGCCGGGATTAAAGATCACCCGCTGTGGCCGCAAATCCAAAATTTCATTCACTAGCGGAACAAGGCGCTCAGGCCCAACATACAAGGTGAGACTTTCCACCGGCTCTCTGATTTGGAATAGCGACGGCAACACGGCGCGACCTTCGATTTCCTGATAGGCCGGGTTCACCAAAATGACCTTATGCCCATACTCTTCAAGCTTTGCCATTGCCCGGTGAGCAAACTTGGTGGAATCCGGACTAGCTCCTAAAATAGCGACGGTCTGTGTAGCTGCCATAGCGCCAATTATTCGTTCGTTCGGCGACCCTTTGGCAATGGCTTTAATGGGTTTTGGTATGCCATATCACCAAAGTGCTCACGCGCCGCTTTATTGTAGGCCGCCGCGGCTTCCAGCTCTGAGGTAAAAACACCGATGCTGATGGATTTACCATCAACTTTAATGCTCGAGCGCCATCGTTTAAGACTTTGCACGAAGGAAACACCCTTAAAGCGCGACGAGCCGTGGTTGCGGCTCTTAGGCAAAATTCTTTGCCGCTCCTTCATAGTGCAGACAATCAAATTGGATTTTCGGTAATCAAGGCCTTCCATAAATCGTCGGGGATACACCATTTTACCCTTGGGCGGATTCATCAAAAACTGCCCTAAAGAAACTTGGCGATTCCCTAGTTTCGTCATCACGTTGGTGACCACTTTCAAGCGGCCGGAATCTTTTTTAATCACGCGCCAAGTGTGTTCCATCACGCGGTCATAGTCCTCGGCCTCAATCTTAGCTCTAAGCCCCTTATTGACAGGAATGTAACACCAAGGTTTGTCTTTCTTTTCTTTACTCACGTCCCGCCTCCCCAACACTGTTATTGTAGGTGTAGATTGAAGAAAGCGACAAATGGAAATCAATAGCAAAGCCCCTAATATTGAGGTCTGGGATGAAGAAGTCCTTTTTTTGGACAGCGATGCCTATTTCGTCGACTTATTGGAGGGGATAGCCAAGGCGCAGGACTCCATCCGGTTTGAAACCTATATTTATGAGCCCGGGGTGCTTGCTGAAAGAGTGGTGACCGCTCTAATAGCCGCCTCGCACCGAGGCGTTCATGTCCGTGTTCTCGTTGATGGATTAGGTTCGCCGTCGTTTTGGAGTACATACGCCCATCAACTCAAAGCGGCCCAGGTTCAAGTAAGGCTCTTTCGCATGTGGCCCTGGCAGACACGGTGGCTTGATCGGCCTTGGTTCGTCATTCTTTATGAATCTTTCCGCCGGTGGTTCGTTATTAACCGCGGCAATCACCGCAAAACCTGTTTGATTGATGAGCAAGTGGCTTGGATCGGCAGCATGAATATTTCCGATATCCATTTAAAAGAGGTTTCCGGGAACGACGCCTGGGTTGATTGCGGTGTTCGGGTCCGTGGGCGGGAACTCAAGCGTCTTCGCCAGGCTTTCCAACATGCGTTCAAACAAAATTTCCTGCCGAGCTTTTTTCAGTCGAAAAAAAGCTTACTCCTGTTGAATAGCTCTCTAATATTAAGAAAATCCACTAAACAGCATCAATATCAGAAAATCCGCCGGGCAAACAAACGCATTTGGATCCGTACGCCTTACTTCGTTCCCGTTCCTAAGATCTATCGCGCCTTGATCCGAATGGCCCGAAGTGGCGTTGATGTGCGCGTCATCGTTCCAGAGCAAAACGATGTTCCGCTGGTGAGGCATCTCAGCTACGCGTTTTTCAGCACCATGCTCAGAGCTGGCGTCCGCATTTTTGAATTCGGCCCAAGGTTTTCCCACCAAAAAGTATTCGTCATCGACGATTGGTACTGCGTCGGTTCGACAAACTTGAATTACCGTAGCTTCAAACATGACCTCGAGATCGACGTCGTGGTTACTAGAGAAGAAAACAGGGAAAAGCTCCTTGGCCGTTTTGCCAATGACCAGAGTAATGCAAAGGAACTCACCTTAAAGTCGATTCAAAACTTGCCACTTTGGCATAAAATATTTAGCCGAACTCTTTTGATTTTTCGCTATTGGGTTTAAGCGACGGTTCGGCCTTTAAGAGCGTGCTCGATCACCCATTGGCGAATCGCGATAACTTCAGCCACCTTTACGCCGATGAAATTCACGTAGATGATATAGTGATCGGTTTCTTGCTGGCAATGGACCACTTTAAATCGCGTGGTCTGCACACCGATGTCTTTCAGAATCTCCGCGTTAATCTCATGGAATTTGTTTACCGCAAGGGGAATTTCCGACGTCAATGTCAAACCAGCTTCACCTACCGACAAAACTTTGCCCGAAAAACCGTATTCACACCTGCTGCGTTTTGAATTTTCAGCTACGAAAATTTCCGCGAACCGCGGGCGGCCGCCCAAAATATTTTCAAGCTTCTTCAAGAACACGTCTCGATCAGGCGGCTTCACGAGATAGTCCGCCGCCCCGAGTTGTTGGGCCTTCATGACGGTCAACTTGTCATAACGGGCGGAAAGCATAATCACAGGAACTTCTTTAGTTTCTGGATTGGTCTTCAGCCGCTTAAGCAACTCGAGACCGTTCATCTGGCCCATGACGATGTCGAGCAGCACAATATCAAACGGATAGCGATGAATCAGATCAATTCCCTCAAAGCCATCGCTCACGCATGTCACCACATATCCGGCCTGCGTCAGCATCGACGTAACCAGAGTCTGTGCGACCTGATCATCGTCTACAAATAGAACATTTCGTTTAATTATCGCCACATCTATATATCGGCAAAATTGAGGTGGACAATAAAGGTCCATTGATTCTAAATCTAGGACCTAGGTCTAGAGATTTTCCAAACTTTGGGGAGAATTATGAAAAACTGGCAGGTATTCTGGACGTCGGCACTCATGCTCTTTGGATTTTCAGCTCAGGCGGACTTTGGCTTAGGCGTTATTCTTGGCTCTCCCACAGGTATTTCCGCGAAGTATACAATGTCGCAGTCGAACGCCATCGATGGCGCAATCGCCTGGGACCTTGATGAAGACGATATTCATTTTCATGGCGATTATTTGTGGTTGAAAAATAAGGGTTTACGCCTGGACCGCATCGCCCTTGATTGGTTCTATGGTATCGGTGGACGCCTACGCATGTTTGATAATGATGGCCGCCGCAATGATGACGACGATGATTTTAGCCTTGGCGTGAGAGCTCCAATCGGAATTGGCTACACGTTCGCCGATCCGAGAATTGAGGTTTTTGGTGAGCTCGCACTTATTTTGGATCTTATTGAAGACACGGACATTGATCTTGATGGCGGCATCGGCGCTAGATTTCACTTCTAAAGGAGCGTCAGTTGTCATTTCGTGTTCGACTCGAAAAGGAAAGTTTTAAATTTTCTGGTACTCATTTCACAATTCTTGGTCCACAGGAAGCTGAGCGGCTCCATGGTCACAATTATTATGTTTGGGTCGAACTTGAAGTGAACAAGCTTCATCCCGAACTTGGTTTTGCATTTGATTTTAATCTGGTGAAACCATTGGTGCATGGACTTTGTAAAAACCTGGACGAATACATTTTACTTCCCGCACGCTCCTCTTATTTAAAAATCACTCGCACCGGCGACGACATCGAAGTTAAGTTTCACGAGAAAACTTTCCATTTTCCGGTGTCAGACGTTCGGGAGTTGCCAATTGCGAATGTGACCTGTGAAGAGTTGGCACGCCATCTCACAGGAGAATTGGCAAAGGCTTTACCGAACAATTTAGGGATTACTTGTCTGACCGTCGCCGTGAATGAAACTAAGGGCCAAGGCGTATCGTTTAGCCTAAAGCTTTAGGCCACTGAAGTGGAGATGGAGAGCTTCATTCACTTTCCCAAATCTGAATTAGGAACAACCATGTTGTCAGCTCAGGTCTTTTTAAAGTGATGTGCCCTGTGATGGCCCGAGCAAAGCAGCGTTAGATTGGATAGTTCGTTCTGTCCACCTTTGGCAACTTCAACAATATGATGAATTTCCAGGTGCCGACGAGCCGTGCATTTTCTGCCTAACTCATCCTGATGTGTACATTGGCCACCAAACTTCAAATAAACCTCATGCTTAACTCTTGACGGTAACGGGGCTCGAAAATTGTTAACTGGGCCCGGGCCTTGTTCTAAATCCGAGGGGTTAGACGACTCCGCACGTTGGAGCTTCCCCCGAATTTTTTGTCGTTCTGCTTTTTTAACCGGGTCATGCTTAGCAAGGTACAATTCAGCCATTGCCTCAAATGCAGTTTCAAGGCTAGCTGAGCTTCTCGTCTTTTGACTTACTAGATCCTGAACTCGCCTCAGCTTTAACATCAAAGTTTCAGATACTCCGACTTGAAGCTGTACGCGTGTGAGCGGCAGATTGCCGTCGGCAAAGTTCAAGGATTTAAGTCTTACCTTTTCCCCTACTTCTTTATCCGATCCCACATAATTTAAACTTTCTCTAATCCATTCTTGAGGATTGGCTGCTGCTACATATTTTTCCAATTCTCGTTTGGAGGCTGTCTTGGCTAAATGAAGCCAATATTCCTGATTGTTAGTATTGAGAACCGGCGTAATTCGCTTAGCTTTGGAAACGGTAATTGTACCAAGTCTAATTTCTTCTTTTAGGGCAGGCACCTCAATCGATTTTCTAGAGACATTAATAAAAATATAAGCACACTCTGGAGAAAGGCCAAGCCCGTCAGTGGCATACTTGAAAAGTGAGCTGTATCCCAAAGCATAATAAACTTTGTGCTGGTCCACTTGCGCTAAAACTTCAATCAACTCAACTTCACAGCGCTTGAAATTCAGCACCGCTTGTAAAGCCTTTTCATGAATAGCGTTGGTCAAATCCGATTTAGTTTGCATGGACTCCTCCTCGAGTAAGGAGTGCAATGTAACACGACATTTTTCGGAGTAATTTTCGACCATTCGATGCACCAGATTAGATGGCGCCTCATTGATCCGACAATGGCCTTTAAACAGCGAAATTGAGTTTTATTTATTTGAAAAAACATTGCCGGATAAAAAATGAACCTAAAAGATTTTAGCGCGTTCAAAAAGTTGTCAACAGGAAAATCGATATTTGTCCTGTAACAGCAATTATGTCACCAGAAAAGACAATATAAGAAATGATCTATTAATATAACTTTGTTTAGTCCACTTGCTTCACCGTCGCAGTGAATGTACCGCGCGACTCGTGCGAAGTCTCTTACAACCCCTCGAAAAATTTCTGTAATACGCGCCGATCAATTTGTTGCCGCACATCGGGAGGCAGGTTCCATTTATTCAATTCTACAAATGCCGCCTTTTTCTGAGTGGCGCGGGTATTGGACATTTCTAGGGCTTAAGCATCTCTTTCAGGGCCGCCTTCTCCGAATCGCCTAGAATCAGCCACTCTGGTGGCACCTGTTCAACCACATGCTCCCACGCCGCCTTTAGCATAGGCTTAGCCAATGGCTTTGCATGAAGATCTTTTAGCAAATTCAAATGTCTGAGAAGAATTGTTTTTGTTGGTTTATAAAAGCCGTCGGCGTCAGTCCCCTTATTTGTAATGGAGTCTGACGCCTCAACTTTTTTGATAAGATCTGAAAAATAACGCTCTAAACTCACCTGCCGACGGTAACTGAGTTGCTTAACGGTGACAAGTTGCCGGAGGCATCTACAGCACGCACCTGATAAGTGTAAGTACCGCGACCGGATAGCGCGTAGGAATTCGTAGTTGAAGTACCAATCTGTGCGCCATCGCGAAGGATTTGATAGCCAGTGACGCCAACGTTGTCGGTGGCAGGCGTCCACTGCAATTTGGTGTTTCTTCCCTTTGTAACAGCTGCTAAATTAGTTGGTGCAGTCGGTGCAGTTCCGTCAATGGAATACGTGGCAGACGCCGAACTTGAATGAACCGCGCTGGCTGAATCAGAAACCGCCACAGTCAACAAATAATCGCCGCTGCTTACGCCGCCGACGGAAGCCACACTAATATTTGCTGAAGCCGACGCTCCAGGTGCAATATTTAACGAAGTCGCGCTTAAGCTCCCGGAAAGTTCCGCTGGCATTTGTGCCAAAAGATTGAAGTTCGATGGCGAGCAGAAACTGCTGTCACGGTTTGTGACACTCACTGAATAGGTCTTTGTCTGGCCCGGAGATGCTCCTTGAACTGCTGGCGAAATCGCTACAGTGGGCGCATTCATCGCGCAATTTCCATTGATAGATAAATTAAGGCCAACTGCGTCCATGCTGTTGACTGAAACCTTCACTCCACTAATAGCATCCGTAAAGCTTTCACCAACGCCGACTGAAGCTACGAAGCGTGAAAGGGAACCTTGCATAGTGTGGATGTTTAATCGATCTGCGTATGTGCCGTTGATTGCGGAATCGTAACCGACTCGCGTCCTATAGGAGAGGTAGTAATTTTCATTCGTATCAGGCTTCGCTAACTTTAGCACCATGGGCAATGACGTGGCTGCAGGCACACTTTGCAGTGGCGCGACCGAATAAGTTCCTATCCCAACGGTAACTGCTTTGTTCGTCGGCACCCAGCCCATTCCAACTTTATGTGGACCGTTCACGGTGCGAAGGCCAACGCCACCGATTCCCATGATGTCTGATGTATCACCGTACTCACCGCCACCGGCAACACCCGCATGGTGCATACCAAGGTTGTGACCCAACTCATGAGCGTAAATGTCATGAGTGGAACAGTAGCGACCATTAATCCAAACACTGCCACCACCGAGGCTACCTAATCCAGCCCACCCGCAACTAGCCGCGGGAGGAAGAACATAAACCCGATGACTATATGATGAGACGTTTACGCCCTGGGCAGCAAGAACCTGCTCGGCCTTGGATCCTAAACCACTATAGTCGCAGGAACCGGCGGCCGTAGCATCGACTTTGATGCGTTCATAGGTCGCGCCACTAAAAGAGAGCGCTTGATAAGACGCCTCTTTAAACATTCCGTTTACGGAGTAACTGTTCGTAAACATTAGATCGTTCACTTGGGAACCTGAGCAAGATTGGACCGAATCATTGGAGTCAATTAACACAACAATTGTAGAGCGATTGCCTGTGACAGCCGCGACTGTACCGCCGCCTGAACCAGAATCTCCATTCGCTGCCGCAATTCCCGTTGCGTCCATGTCACCTAAATATAGGTTGAGGCCGCTTTTTCGGCCCTTCACTGTGATCGTCTTGTGGGGCTTAAGCTCTTTCGGCGCTTTGCCAGAGAAGTGAATCTCATAGCGCTCGCCAGTTGCGGCATCAGTAATATAAAAGAGACGAGTGCTTTTCTTATTTTTAAAGTCATCGGCCGTGTACATCTCAAGCGAACCTGTGATGGAAATAACCGCGTTGCTCGCTGAAGCCGCATGATCTTCATGAGCGAAAGCACTGACATGTATCATAGTGAGAATAGAAATTAGAATGCGCATTTTAAACCCCCCCCGTGACCCCGATGGAGGTAATTGCAAACGAGTGCCCGCGCGAGCTGCACAGAAAACGATCTGAGTGGCCAACCCGTGGACGCTGTCTAGATTATGGACTCATCAACTAAATATTATGGAGATAACTTCGGCTATAAGTTTGCCAGCAGGGCGATGAATCTCGATCTCATCACCAACTTTTTTACCTAATAGAGCCTTCGCCATCGGAGAGCGCCAAGAAATCCGGTTTTTGTCCGGCTCGATTTCGTCCTCCCCCACAATCTGATAGGATTTTTCGTCACCTGCCTCGTCACTGATCGTGACGGTCGCGCCAAAAACTACTTTTTCGCTGCGCATCGACTTCGGATCAACGATCTTTGCGCTCTCAATTCGGTCCCGGAGGAATTTTAGACGTTTATCAATTTCACGTAAACGTCGCTTGCCATAAATATAGTCACCATTTTCCGAGCGGTCACCATTGCCAGCGGCCCAGGCGATCACCTCAACGAGTTTTGGCCGCTCATCATAAAATAAGAGCTTGAACTCGTCTTGCAGCTTTAGAAAGCCATCGGGTGTGATATAGTTTGGTTCATTAGCCATGAATCACTTTCCCATACTCCACTTCAAGTTGTCCAAAGGTTACAAGCATCTTAGCGACGCGGTTGCCGAAGAGTGCGACATTCCTCCAGCTCAAGCCAAGGCTTTGATCAGTCTTGGTGCGGTTTACGTCGACCGGATGCGACGTCTCGACAATCAAGCCGCCGCTGCGGGGACCTACCTCAGAGTTCACACTAAACCCCGCCGCTTTGCGACACCTAATCATGACAAAAAAAACTTAATCATCTTTGAAAATGAAAATTTCTTGATTGCCAATAAACCACAAGGCCTGCCTTCGCACCCAACTCTCGACAATGCCAAGGAGAATCTTCTATTTATTCTGCAGGATCACACTCCCGTGTTTATTACGCATCGATTAGATCAATTTACGGCCGGCTTAATTTTGTTCGCCAAGACACAGACCTTCCAAAGGCAGTTCTCTAAATGCCTTGAGCGTAGACTTGCGAAGAAAGAGTATTTGACGATCACACATGGGCCTTTGCCTCTAGGACCCATGATTGATTATATGAGTCCAAAGCCGGTCACTCCAAGAGCCCTTACAGCCGACCTAAAACCGGGATGGAAGTACTGCGAACTCCAAGTATTGACTTCCGAGAAGGCTAAAAACGGTTACTTCGAATCTCGCCTACAGCTTATTACCGGAAGAACCCACCAAATCCGAGCCCAGCTAGCCAGCCGGGGGCAACCAATTATTGGCGATGCCTCATATGGCTCAGCCCTCCCCCTCCTTAAATTTCCCACTCTCATAGCGCAAAAATTAGAGTTTCCCGGCCCCCTGAAAGAGCCCTGGAGCTTCTCGCTACCCACTAGGTAAATCATTCGCTTGTGCTCCCTCTTGAACGCGCAGTACTTTGCGGTTCGATTCAACAGGAGCCGTTTATGATTCGCTTAACTCAAACTGTGCAAAAAGGCGGGTGTGCCGCAAAAGTCGCGGCCACAGAGCTACGAAAAATTCTCTCTCAAGTGCGCTTTCCGAAGCCCCACAAAGAATTGCTCGTTGATGGCCAGCACTTTGATGATGCCGCTGTTTATCAAGTCACGCCGGAAATTGCGATGGTGCAAACCATCGATTTTTTCACGCCTATCGTGGACTCGCCATCGATCTTCGGGCGCATTGCAGCCTGTAACGCTTTAAGCGATGTCTATGCCATGGGAGGAAAACCCGTCACGGCGTTAGGCGTGTTGGCTTTCCCTGTGGCTACCATGGACACATCTGTCATTTCTGAAGTCTTGCAAGGAGCATGTGACCAACTCACGCTTGCCAATACAAATTTGGTTGGTGGACATTCCATTGATGATGACACGCTGAAATTCGGTCTTGCCGTCACCGGGTATGTTCACCCGCGCAAGATCTGGAGCAATCAAGGCGCAAAAGCCGGTGACATCTTAATTTTGACTAAGCCGCTTGGTACCGGAACATTAACGGCCGCTCTTAAGCGAGATGCTTTAGTCGAAGCCGACATCACGCCTGCCCTTGAGTCCATGACCCGGCTTAATAACGTCGTCGATTTTCTTTCGGAAAAAGAATTGGACGCGATTCATGCCGCCACTGATATTACTGGCTTCGGACTTTCCGGCCACAGCATGCAAATGAGTCGTGCTAGCCAAGTGGCATTTAAATTTGAAACTGCAAAACTGCCTGTGCTGCCAAACGCTGCAGATTTTTTAACCCGAGAGTTTTTAACCAAAGCGCATCGCACAAATCGCGAGTACACCGAAAGTTATTTAAACACGGAAGCTCTCGCGGGATGGCAACGACTCATTATCCACGATCCGCAAACCAGCGGAGGCTTACTTCTATCTGTGGATAAATCACAGGCAAACGCGATTGTCGCAAGACTAAAAACCCATTTCCCCGGCGTGGCCGTGGTTGGCGAAGTCCTTTCGTCCTCACTTGGAATTGAATTCGCTTGAGGCGAAACGTGGTGGAATGGGTAACAGATCAAGAATGGCAGGAACAGCTCCTTAATGGCGGGACCTTTCTGGATGTACGAGCGCCTGTTGAATTTAGCGAAGGGGCTTTACCTGGTGCAGTTAATATTCCCATTCTTAATGATGAAGAGCGCCACCAAGTTGGAATTTGTTATAAAGAGCATGGGCCCCAGGCCGCGCTTGAACTAGGACACAAACTGGTTTCAGGACTTACAAAAGATGAGCGCATTGAGAGTTGGAGAAAATTAAAATCCACTAACCCCAATCTCATTCTTTATTGCTTTCGCGGTGGACAGCGCTCTGGCATCTCTCAGGGTTGGCTACGTGAAGCAGAAATCGAAGTGCCACGAATAGCCGGTGGTTATAAAAAAATTCGCCAGCACTTTTTAAAACTGCTGGAAGAAATTCCAGCGCAATTGAAATTCGTTTCCCTTGGTGGCCACACCGGTTCTGGAAAAACTAGAGTCTTAAGAGCGGCCAATCAGAGCCACCTCATCGATTTAGAAAAACTAGCAAATCATCGTGGCTCCGCATTCGGGCCAGAGATTTCACCACAGCCATCACAAGCACAGTTTGAAAACCAATTGGCGCTTGAACTTTGGCGCACTTGGGCTTTTTCCCCTGATCGGCGGCTTTGGATCGAGGATGAAGCTCGCACGATTGGCCGAATTTCTCTGGGCGATGCATTCTTCAATGCCATTCGCCAATGTCCCCTTGTGCTTATCGAAGTTTCGCGGGCTGAACGAGCCCAGTTAATTTTGGAAGAGTACGTGGTCGGCGCTCACGAAAAGCTGGTAGCACTTAACCCTAATACAGCTTGGGATGAGCTCGAAAAATCCCTCACCATTCCGATTCATAAAATTTCACGCAAGCTCGGCGGGGCGAGAGCCCAAGAAGCCTTCCGTCTGATTTCGGAGGCCATGACCGTTTCGCGCCGCACTTCTAGCTTCGCCTCTCACCTTCCGTGGATCGATTTTCTTCTCGAGCATTATTACGACGCGTTTTACGAGAGTCATATGTTGAGACAACGTGATCGCATCGTTTATCGCGGAACGAGACAGGAGTGTCTCGCGCTGATCCAAGAGAATGAGGATTCCTTCATGAAAGTGCCTTCCAATGGGCTTATGCATAGTTCCCAGCGATAATTACTTAAGAACACCTGACCATTCGCGGAACGTTGCTGGGTCATTGGGAGGGTTTATGGGTAAGATGGGGCGCTTCGGCGTTTTAATGAGCTTTACGGCGTTTGCCGTAGGTTTCTGGCAAGGCCTCTCTGTGGTCCGCCAGACGCTTACCCGCCAACCGGCCGCCATTAGTATCGACTCGCAAGCTCGAGTGGTACATGCCAAAGAACTTTTTGGAAACACCTATCAAAATAGTATAGTTCGCCGTGCTGAATTAGTAACTGGCGTTGAGGAATTCATTTTAGCTCGCGTCAGCCAGGGCTTGCCCAAAGCATGGACCGGCTATGCGCCGCAAATCACTCGCACCATTATCACTGAAGCTAATGAAAGCGGTCTTGATCCTATATTTATCCTTTCCGTCATCACGCGTGAGAGCCGGCTTAAGCCTGCAGCGATTGGTGGTGCTGGTGAAATCGGACTCATGCAGCTTAAACCTGACACAGCGGCATGGATCGCTAAAAAGGCTGATCTCAAATGGGAAGGCGACGCTTCGCTTTTCGATCCCTGCCAAAATATTCGCCTTGGCGTGGCGTACATGAAAATGCTTCGCGCCCGGTACGATAAACATAGTCTGTATTATATTTCCGCCTACAATATGGGCCCAAAGAAATTGAACCAGCTCGTGAAGGAAGACATCGAGCCTAAGGAATATGCCGGTAAGGTGATGCAAATATATACCGGATATTATAAGGAACTTGTGCACGAGCATATGCAGCGTACACAAAGTTTAGCGCAATATCGGTTCGAAGCGCCTCTCTAAATATAACCGCATAAAATTTTTGAGGAAATTTGCCACATCGTCGGGCGTATACCTGTGGTTACATTCTTGCACTCCTTTAAGTGGAAATAACTGGAGGCACGGATGAATCACCAGTTGTACAGGGACAAACTTTTAAGGACGCGGCTTCCACAAACGGGAGTGACGGACGACCGAATTTTACGGGCCATGGCAAACGTTCCTCGTGAAGCGTTTATCGCTAAGGAGTTTCGGACGGCGGCTTACGCTGACTTCCCACTTCCGATAGGCGACTTCCAAACGATCAGCCAGCCTTCATTGGTGGCGCAAATGACTCAGCAGTTACAAGTTGATAAGAGTGTTTCACGAATCCTGGAAATTGGGACAGGAAGCGGATATCAGACGGCGATTTTGGCTGAGCTCGGTGCGCAAGTCTACACCATGGAATTCCGCGAAGAACTTTCGCAAAAAGCTCAGCGTGTGCTGAGGTCGCTTCATTATAAGAACATTCATTTTAAAATCGGGGACGGCACCAATGGCTGGCCTGAATTCGCGCCCTACGACCGCATTATCGTTACGGCCGCGCCAGCCGTACTTCCAGAAACGTTAGTGGCCCAGCTCCGCATAGGCGGGCGTATGGTGATTCCATTGGGCATAGATCATCAGCACCTTTATTTGATTAAAAAAACTGTTTACGGATATGAGCCGGTTCAATTGTTTGCAGTAAGCTTCGTGCCGATGGCATCCGGCGAACCCATCTTATCCACTCACCCCCACAAAGGAGATATAAATGCAGAACCCAAGGTACGGACACAAGAGTCCAAATCCGAGTCTAGAGCGGGATCCAAGTTACGAGAGAGAACGCCGGGAATATCGCG
>JAYSTF010000081.1:0-3920 GCA_043720065.1 Pseudobdellovibrionaceae bacterium
GGCTGCTGGCCGCGTTTATCGTTTCGCGTTCCCATTTTCGCAGGACCACAAGCGCTCAGCGCTAAAAGAGCCGTTCCATAGATTAAAATTTGTCGCATACGTCCACCTCAGCTTCAACCTGTGCAAACGGGAGGACCAAGCTTAAAAGCGAAGAGAGTGAAATGACTGGGGTTTAGGCGGGATGTGAAGGTACCTGAGGTTACAATTTTCGGCTCTCCCGCCAAATTTGAGCAGATTTCGGCTCGGGGGGAGGGGTCCTTTGACTTTTTCTAAGTGATTGCCTAATGTTCGGTGCTCTTTTTGTATTGGAGTTTTTTTCATGCTTAAGCTTCTCCTCCTTCCCCTGTTGATGTTTGGTCTTGTGGCTAGCGCTGCGGGTCCGCTGCGCAAAGCCGCACTTAAACCCGCCAATCGTGGCGAGACTCTTAAAAAAGTTGAATGCGAAGATATTTATAAAAAAGAAGTTTTAATCGCTGAAATTGAACAACTGAAATCCATGGCGATCGATCACCATTCCGGCGTGAACAGCTTTCTTGATGATATTACCACCCGCTTAGAGGGCTGGCATAAAGTTTGGGTCGAGTATGAAGGGCAGCCGGGAGCCGTACCATCAAATACATTTGCGACATTAAAGAAATCCGCTGAAGAAATCGGCGAAGTGCAAAACAATGTGATCTGGAAGAATCTCGGCAGCGTCGAAGATCGCTTCAACGCAGTACTAGAATGTCTAGAGAAGAAAAAGTAAAAAAAGGAAAAATTAATCTATGGCGGGAGCTCAGGCAACAGAGGTCTTCAACTGTTCCGTTCAAGAATTTTACGGCATCATTTCCGATTACGAGAAATACCCCGAATTTTTAGCCGAAGTAAAAAGTTGTAAAGTGATTGAAAAGCGCGCCAACCAGAAGCTGGTTGAGTTCAATGTGGCAATGATCAAAAACTTTAGCTATCGCCTTTGGATGACGGAAGTTGGCGCGAAAAACGTATCCTGGATTTTGGATTCAGGCGACCTTTTTAAAGTGTCCACTGGCTCTTGGGATTTGGCCGAAGAGGCAGGTCGCACAAAAGCCACCTACAATGTCGAGGCTAAATTTAAAGTATTTGTCCCGGGCCCTATCGCGAAGGCACTGGTCAACGTGAATTTGCCGAACATGATGAGCTCCTATCACAAACGCGTGAAAGAACTTTATGGCAAATGATGACGACGACACTTCTGGCTTAAAAATTACCGAGGCGTTAAAGAAAGTGATCACTGCCGGCATCGGTGCGGCATTCATGACGGAAGAATCAATCCGCGGTTATTTGTCGGATTTAAAACTACCCAAAGATGCTTTAAATATCGTCCTTCAAGGTGCGGCCAAGTCAAAAGAGGAATTAGTTCATCGTGTGGGCACGGAAATTATCAAAGTCGTTAACCGCATCGATTTTGTTAAAGAAGCGTCGCGCTTCGTTGAAGAGCATAAGTTTAAGATCAAGGCCGAAGTCGAGGTTGTTCGCCGCGATACTAAGCCGCCAGAATCAGACGAATCTTAAAATTTTTTTCTCAAGTTGAGACAACCTGCCGCCGATAAGCCTGTATGCTTTGGATCGCCCTCACAGTCATTACAGTCCTCTTATCTGCGCTTAGTACGCGATTCTTCCTGGCTGCAATTATGGAAGGCCGGATCTTCCGCTCGTCAGACCACAACGTCATGGCGCTTAAAGTGGGGCGCACGTATCGCATTTTCGCTTGGGGCATGGTGACCTTCATCATGATCGCCACACTCATCCAGCTTTTTCTTCAATCGGCGCACGAATTTTTAAAATAAATTTAACGGTTAGTTTGCATTACAGGTGACTTCAGATAACGTTTTACCCAATCCTGCGTACCCAGCAAAATAAACTCTATAGTAGAATTTTTTTGGCACGCCACGTACCATTCGAAGCATAAGGTCGACTCGTTTAGGGCTAATGCCTGAGGTTGGATTCTGTCTTTCGGATTCTGAAGAGATTCGATAGGTCACTTGCTCAATAGAAATGGTTTCTGAATCAGTCTCTCCAGGGTTGTAAGGGTCACGATTCACTTGCTTTGAGAGGTTTGAGGTGTCTGAGGGGCTCAGGCGAATGTAAATTGGTTGCTTACCTTCAGCCAAGACATCTATGCCCAGGGCCTGCTTACCGTCGGCGAAAAAACCCGGAATGAATTTGGTCTGAAAATGACAGTTCCCAATAGTTCCATTATTAAGTCGAGATGCGAGCCCCTGATAGTCATCAGCAGCCGCAAATTGGCTCGAGAGAGCGGCTAAAACTGTTAATACGCCAAATAGAGTCTTCATCGTACACCTCGCGATTAATCACTGCCAAAATCGGGCCAAGTGCCCGGCCAACTCGATTCACTAATTCTGAGCCGGCTGCAGAGTTTCAACCGGTGCGGCGGCTTCGATTTCCATTAGGCGCTGTTCGACCATTTCACCGACCTGGTCTTTTGTAGCAGGCGTGGCAGCAACATGTTCACCGCCGTTGGAGTAAGCGCGGGTGCGCAAATACTCGTCTGGCCGAAGAGGTTTTTTGAAGGACGAATTTTTTAAATAGCCATCGATAAAGCCGATGATGTTTTCGCCGCGCTCAGGAATTTGGCGAAGCGTCTGGCTTAAGTAAGTCATTTGTTTCCATAAACTCTTGTTGCCGGCCGTCTCTAATAAATCCGCTTTGGCCATTTCAACTAAGCGCTCGCTTAAAAAATCACGCAAGTCGCCGCCCTTAAAGCGAGAGTCAATTTGAAGCACCAAACGATCAATTAATTCCTGGCGCCAGATAAATTCTTGGCGCTGGTTGGATAAGGATTCAATTTCAATTTCATTTATATTTGAGCGCATCGCCTCTTCCGGCGAAGCGGGCCCAACAAGTACCGTCATTTTAGCTTCTACGAGGGCAAGATTAATGCCGTTTTGTACTTTCGCCGCGCGTAACTCCTTTAAGGCCTGGTCGCGTCCCATAAGAGGCGCGGCAACTGCAGCGGTCGTGCAGAAAATCGCAACGAGATGTAAAGCGGCGGCGACTGCTGATTTCACGTTTGGCCCTCCTTGGGCAGGGAATGAATCCCTCCCTCCTTGAGAGAGCAAGACCAATGCCATCTGCACCTCGGTAAGCCGTTGAAATTAACAGGGTTTCCGAGCATCAAACTGGATCAGAGTGCCCCAGGTGACGTTCTTGCGCCATGGACTGTAAAGGAAGTTGCAAAAAAGGCAGAGGTGGACTCTCTTAGGAAAAATTCTCAAAAGGTGCCGGATTATTAAGACCTCGACCAACTTCAAACACGTGTTTTTACGCCATTGGCGCGAAAAAATTAAGTCGCCGCATACACTTATCGTGGCGGTTTCCGGCGGCGTTGATTCGGTTGTGCTGTTTGATTTACTTAGAACTTGGCAACCGATGCTTGGCTACAATTTGGCCGTTGCTCACGTCTTTCATGGCGAAGCGGGAGGAGTGCAGGGGGCGTATCGCAAACGGGCTTTGGCCTTTACGGAAAAGCTCGCCCTTGCACATGACGTTGAGTTTCTTACCAATGCCTCGGGCCCTAAACAAAAATTAAAGAGCGAGGCGGATCTACGGGACTTTAGGCGCGGACATCTTTTAGCGTGGGCGGCGAAGCTGAAGGCAGCGATTGCTACTGCCCATACGGCGGATGACTTGCTGGAAACTCGCCTTCTGCGCCTCATTAGGGGCACGGGCGCTATGGGCTTTCAAGCACTTCGCGCCGATTCGGGGGAATGGATTCGGCCACTCCTTTTTGCGACTAAGCTCGAAGTGGAAGTGTGGGCCAACCAAAGGAAATTAAAGTTCACCAAGGATCCAAGCAACTCAAGTGACGATCCTCTCCGCAATTGGGTTCGCAATAAATGGCTTGAGGCGCTTGATGTAAGGGACCCCGCCGCTCGCAAAAA
>JAYSTF010000082.1:0-11036 GCA_043720065.1 Pseudobdellovibrionaceae bacterium
TGACCGCCATGACCGCGGCTTTAAAGTTCGTAAGATCGCGCAAGTCGCCGAAGCCGAAGTTCTGTTTCCCAACTTGCCCGGCCGCCGCATCAACCTCCGTCATGACCAGGGAATGGGCGAGGAAGAAAATTACGATAGCCTTTTCCGCACCCACAGCCGCTGGTTGATCTATAGCAAACAGGATTTAGAAGAGCTAAGTCCCGTGTTAAAAGAATATTTCGAGGAACTTGAGAAAAAGAAAAAGGACGGCAAAAGCTTAAAGGAGAAGAACCTCTTTCCCCAGTTCAGTAAGTTTTTGGATCTTCAGGCGCAAGATAAGCAGCCTACTACGCATCAGGTTCTGCTGGTTGAAGCCGAGCACAAGGATGTTTTCTTAAAGGCGCTCGGCAAGCAAATGGCCGATAGCGATGGCAGTTGGAGTTTAAAGAACCTGCGCTTCTCTCTTTATGGACTCGACGTGAAAGTTGATGACAAAGAAATGCGCGACGAACTCGATAAAATCGCGAAACCCGGGGATGGCCGTAAACTTCTTCTCGCTGATTTGGGCAAAATGCTCGAAGCGCAAGGTGTGGAGGTTGAACATGTGTCCCGCGGTGAGGGCAAGGAAGAAGCCGGCGAAGTCGACACCGGGGCCGAGGAAAAACTGGAAGAAGAAGTTAATGACGACGTGGACAAGGAAAGCGAAAAGGCTTCCGATGGCGACGAGGAAGCGGAAGTTGAGGCTGACGCCGAAGGCTCCGATGAAATCGAAGAGCTGGCGTTTAAAACTTCAATGATGATGGTGTTAGCTACCGAAGGCGACAAAGTCCCTTTAAAGAAGTTTAAAGCTCGCAGTAAATTGGCGCCACGAGTTCCCATGCTCATCATCGCGACTCCGGCTGAATGGCGCGCCCTCCAAGATCACTACAATGACGAAGCCCGCGCGGGAGTCTTCAATTCCTTTAACGTAAATGCGCAATTCCTGACGTCTTCATGGAGTGTCTGGTCACCGGAGTCCGGCAAAGCAACGGACGAAGTGGCTAAGGCTTCTCAAGCGCCCATCTCTGCCGACGAATACAGCGTACTTCCGAATTTGGAGAAAATGCTTCTCGACTCCACCAACATAAATTCTGAACCGAAACATCGGCTAATCGTGATTCCCGATGAGTTAAAGGTTCTCGTTCGGCGCTTGATCCTCGCGCGTTGGGCTAGTTCGGCAAAATCGATTGTCGGGCCATGGAGTCACACCAATTCTGACCTCGCTCTATTCCAGGTTAATCAAAACGGACTCTCGCAAGAACTGCTCGAGGAAAATTTCGAAGCGATGCGCGGTGCGAACCAGGGCCGTCGTCCTGTGCTTTTGGGCGATATGGGCGATATTTTAAAAGTCGGGCGCCCCGTTTCGGAATCCGGGCATAATTCGTCTTTCGCGATCAGAGACCCTGCCTCGTCAAAGTCGGGACAAATGGGACTCGATTCGACAGTTTTGTCTTCAAGTCCGAAGCAGATCCCGCATTTGATGTGGTGGCTGATGACGGAAGGTAAGCGCATTCAGCCCCAGCGCGCCAAAGGTTGGACGATCGAGCAGTCGGCACCGCCCGAAATACCCATGTTGATTTTTGCTAGCCCCAATGAGTTGGCACAGCTTAAGGCAGAGACTGATTTTGAAAGCCGGTTCGTCGACATTGAAAAACAATTTAAGATAGAAGCGTTAGAAATTCCGTCAGAACAAACGCGAAACCGACTCGTTGATGAGCTGTTCAACAATCCCAAGATCGCAAGCCTGCAGTACGAGTTTCAGCACAACGACCTTCCACAAAAAGAAGCCCGCCGCCAACTCGTTGGCGTCATGGTTAACCGGGTCGAGCAAATCGCCCGCGGCCAGGGCCAGGAACCCACAAGCGCATTCTTAAAAGCCTATTTAGAGCTCAAGCGCCAACTGACGGAAGACCCTCGCCTGCGGCAAGAAAAGAAGCTCGACCGCTTCTTCTTCGAGAGGCTTTACCGGCGCGTGTTCAATATGCCGCTGAGCTTCGATATTTTAACGAAGGATGATCCGTTAAGGAAACTGCAGGATATCGAGCGCGCGGCCATCGGACTTCAGGAACGCGGTTACGAAGGCTCAACCGAACTGAAACGGCAGATTTTAGAAACCGTTACTTCGCAGACTAAGGGCGCTGACGAAGGTCGCCCGATTCCCAGTTCAACCATTTTAATTGGTAGCACTTCCACAGGAAAAACATTTCTTTACAAGACCATGATCAAATACATGGGCTTAAAGGAATATGATTTCGCGCGCCCAATGGATGATCAAGCTTCTGCCTTCACGATCAACCTCGCTTCCGTCTCTGAAGCGGAAGATCCGTCCAACCCAGGTCGCTTGAGTGTGCAGCAAGTGATTCAACATCTAGAACACTTCCTCTCACTCCCGAACGGTTCTCGTGGCTTTATTTTGATCGACGACGCACATAAGGGATCACCGGAAGTGCGGAAAGTGATTCTGCAATACCTCCAAGGTTTCTTTGAAACTCCAGGCGGTATGAAGCGTGTTCGTCGTCTCTCCGGGGAAATTGTGGAAATTCCGGTGCGCAACCTATCTATTTTTATGACCCTCAATCCCCAGCCGGATCGTGAAATCCGCAAGCGTTACATTGACGAATGGGATGCGGATATCGACAAGGAAATTATCGCCGCCTTGGCTGGCGAGGGTGTTCAAATTGACGAATCGTTCGTCGCGCGTTGGTCGACAAAACTCAATATGGATAGTTTCCCGCGAGAAGCGAAGCTGCCGACGCTGGTCACTCGCATTCGGGCGGCGGCACAACAAGAGTTTAGCTCTCACCCACGGCTCATGCTGGTTACTCCACCCGTGTTGGATCAATTCGTCACCCATTTCCCAGACGCGAACGCCCGGGAGTTTTTGTCATCTGCGACTTACAGCATGTTAAGTTTGGACAACGATCTTGCGCCGGCACCCATTTATTTGGTGCAACCAAATATTGAACGGCGGGAGGAAGAAGATGCCATTCTCGACAGCAAGTCGCGTGACAAGGGCAAAGGCGGCGAAAAGATCAACACGGCGGCGCTGCGGGAATTCTTGAAAAAAATTACGATCGTGCGTCCTATTCGAGTAAACGACATTGGCTCCCAAATATACCTGACCAGCTTTGTGGTCGATAGTTTTCGCTCACAGGTTTACAATTGGCTGATCACTTCCGGTCAACGAATGCCTGAGCTTTCCTCAACCCGGCAGCTTCGTACCCGGGACATGGCGGCGTTCTTCCTCGGTATCGTCGACAACTTAAGCGATTTCCCGTCAGTGCCGCTAGACCGCGTGCGTTTGCAGCCGGATCAGTATGCCGTCGGGTTGAAGCCAAGTCAGATTGCGGAATTCAATGAGGCTGTCGCGAAGAATTCCGCCCGCAGCGGTAAATTCTTCCGCTTCGATTTTCAAAGTGCCGTCGGTGATGCGAATATTGAACTCTCTCAGTTCATCGACAGTACTTACGTGCCAAAAAAACGCGGCCGGCTTGATGTGCTCGCGGAGACCGCGGGTGAGATTCAAAAAATCCTGGCGCCTCTGATGGCGGCCTATTTCCGAGTGCCGGATGTGAATGGGAATTTAGATCTTCAAGCCTGGGGGCAGTCTTTAACGGATGCCGAGCCCAAGGAAGCGTTCATCAAGGCTTCGCAAGAACTCATCAGGCTTTATTTAAACTTTGGTATTCGCCTCTTTGAAGACGACCTGAAAGAAATGGCGAAAGATTCCGGATACGGGCAGTTGAACTTGACCGATTACGACCGCGTTCGTTTGTTCATGATGTGCCTGGATAAGGCTTTGACCCAGCTGCCCTGGGGACGAATGACGAAGTTCACATTGCAGACAGTGGATGCCTCGGTGAATGACTTGTCCTGGGGAATGCGTCCGGCGATCCAGCATCTTTATTTCAAATCCACCTACTCCCCTTTGAGCACGTTAACTCCGGAACTTGTGGTAGACATGGCGAACGCCAGCCGCGATTTCCGTGAATTTCGGGACCAGGTTCAAGGTTCCCTGCGGCTTGCATACGAAGAAAAATGCGACAACATTTTAATCGCCGATACGGTCCGCAAAGAGGGCCGAAAATGAAAACGATAGCTATTTGTGCACTTGCTTTCCTAATGCCTTTGGCCGGCTACACCGCGGATGAAAAACATGAGTGCGAAAATATTTTGGGCGAACACAAAGGAGACCGCTCCCACCGGATTATTTTTAGCGGTCGCGATGAGGACGTTCAGGATAAATTAGAAGCTTACGCGGCAAAACTGTTTGATAAAGGCGGCGTTGCTGAAAAGCTTGGGCTTTCGAGCGCTCATCAAATCATTCAGTTTTTATCCGGCTCTGAACTCAGTGCGGTGACCGCCAACGGCCGTATGCCCGTGGGCCACTGGTCCGAGGGCGCGAAGATCGTCAAGGGCGGAGGCGGCGGAATTTTAGAGATGGTGATTTCCGGCGGGATGGTTCGGCACTCGATTTATCGCGACGATCTTAATTGGAAGCAACAGCTGTCCATTCTAAATCACGTCCTTGGCCACGTTCACTTCGGTGTTCACACGGTATATCGGCAGTCGCGCACTTCGGAAAACAACCAGGCCGCTTATGAATTTGATGCGATGCTTGAGAAGCTGAAGTCCGAGTATGACCGCGAGGAAGTTTCCGAGTGGTACCAGTATTTGTTGAGCCTTGAGTGGATGCAGGACATGACCGGCGGGTCTTACAACACTATTGCTGATTTCCGCCTGAACCCAAATCAAAAACGCCCGCGCGGCAGCCGTGGTCCGCTCCCGAACCCCAGTGTGCCAACCGCCAACGTGATACAAGCATTTATCGCGAACCTTCCCTCGCAGACGCCCGCCTGGAAACGCACGATGGCTGAAAGCTATTTCCAGATGGTCGCCTATATTTCCGGTGCGATAAATACGAAAATCATGAACGAGGGCTTTGCCACTTTGATGCAGGAGCTGCTGCCCTCGCACACAGGCATGAACTCGTTTGATCATTTCGGCGAATATTGCTGTCTCATCTCTGGCGTCACTGAGAGATCATTGAGCAATCCTTATTGGCTTGGGCTTGAAGGTTGGCGCAATATCCGTAAGCGCTTTAACAAGCGCCCTGAAATTAAAGACCTTCCACTTTTGGAAAAGGACCGGCGCTTCATCGCTTACGCGACCAAAGAGATCATCCAGAAGATGGATGATAAAATGTTTTTGCGAGAAGGATTGGATGACAGTTGGATCGCTCAACAGCGCCTTGTGCTCACGCGCCGGCTGAAAAATTCGGAATGGCACCCGGGTCTTCCGCCACCGCCACCGAATCAGTTTAAGGATCCGCACCAGTTTGAAGTCGTAACCAGAGATCCTAAGCGGGTGCGTGAATCCATCATCATGAACGTTAAGGGCTTTGAATTTCAACTGCCGCGACCGGTTTTAACCAACCTTGCCGCCGACGGTTCAGGGATGATTCATCTTGAAATCTCAGACGCCGCTGGCAAAAATCTTGGACTTAAAAAACGCTCAATGATTCAGTCCCAAGTTGTCATGGCCCGTGTGATGCAGGCGCCAATCAGCCTTGAGTCCACCTTTGTGAGCGTCACGGATGCAGCCGGGGGTCCAATTGCTCCTTGGGCACTAAGGTGGTGGTTGAGCTTTTCGAGCATTGATGAGTTGATCCGCGATGGTCAAATTAAAATGGTTCGGGACCGATATCGCACGGTCGTGCATCCCAATGGGGAGGTTGAAGCCTACCGCGTTCTGCGCAACGGCGATGCCGGATTAAAGAACTTAAAAGTGGATCATTTTGACCGGGCTGATGATTCCGGCGTCGAAGTGAAATTGCTTGAAGACAAAGAGCTCAGCGAAAAATTCTCTCGGTACGCTGAAGAATTTCAGGAAGATTTAGATTTAGGCAATAGCCCTTACATGGAATTGAAACGGCAAAGTACAGCTCAGAGACTTGAGAAGGCCGTGGCCTCCGTAGCCAACGGCGTGCCTCCGGGATTGCTCGTCAAAGTTCCAACGGTTCCCCACGCGATTGAGGAATTTTGGAATTATGCCAATAGCCGAAAGATGGCAGCCTTGCTTCGTGCCATGCAAAAAGGCCGGGGACTTATTCAAGGTAAGAACAAAGTTTCCGTAAAAGTCTTTCCCGATATTCCATCATTTCAGTTTGATCGCTCCACCGTTAGATTGTACGCGGGATCCTTACCAATGCCCGTGGCTTCGCACTTCGCAAAAATCACTTCTCAAAGCATTAACAGCTGGGGCTTGTTCTCAGCCGGTGCAATGGGAGAGGTCGGCGACAAAGTGAGTGGCGATTTCCCGCTCGACATCGACGAAAACGGCGATGATGAGGGCGATCCCTTCTGGAATGAAGGCGACAGTAATGATGGCCAAGGCGATGGTGACGAGGAAGATGGCGAAGACGACAGCGACAAGAAGCCAGGCGAGGGCAACCAGGGCGGTGAAGGCAGTGAAGATCCCCGCTACTTGGATTTGGATCTCGATCTTTACGCAGAACTTCTAGCTGAATACATTGAACTGCCGAACTTGCGTCCGCTCGATGGCAAGTCACAAGATCGCAAAGACGTTCGCGGCGGTTGGGCATACCGGCGCACGGGCCCCAAAGAAATGGCGAAGATCGCCCGCAAAGCGATCGGTCGCGGCAAAGCTTATTTCAGATCGAAGGGTATAGACGAAAAAGATCCTATCAAAATCATTCGCAAAGGTTTCAAGCTGCTTGATGCGAGGGACATCGTGGTCAAAGACTTCACGCCGGATCCCCAACCCGATGTAAACGCCGTGGTTTTCGTCAAAATGGATTTGTCAGGCAGCTTTACTTTGTTTGTTAAGCGAACGAAGCAAATGCTTTTTGATATGCGGGCTTTGTTGCAGAAGAAATACAAGAAAGTCATGTTCGTCTATGTCGGCTTTGACGGCGAAGCCATAGCCACGGAAGATCCCGATGAATTCTTCCGCATGGAATTAGGTGGCGGAACAAACTACGCCACCGCCTTCAAAAAAACCGTCGAGCTCTTCGACAAATACCCCGAGGCCAAATGGGATCGCTTTAGTGTTTTGGCGGGCGACTTCGAGGATTTCACTCAACCAGAACTTGCCGCCTCTCTCGATGGGATGCGCAAAGGCGTTCGCTTCATGTCGGGCATTCGCATGGCTTACAGTCGGGAACCCGGCGGTGCTGAAGTGGAAACACTGTACCGCCAATGGGCCGAAGAAGATCCTTACGTGAGCTTCGTCGACCTTGCCCCCGACAACGAGTACACACCCCTCGTGCTCCGCCAAATTTTCCGCAACTCCAACGAAGAATAGGCAGAGTTCGTAGCGCTGCCCTTCCCCCGTCCGCGTGCAAAATAGACTGATTGTCCGATATCCGGAATATTGCGTCCTGAATTCCTAATTATTGCCCGCATTGCGAGGGACCTTGCCTTGCACGACTCGGGAAGTTGTCAGTGTTTATGCTGACAACTCTTGGAGGTAGATATGGATAGGGTGTTGACGGATGAGCAGATTGAAAAAGCATTTCAAGTTTGGCTGTTCACTCATTATGAATTTAGAAGTTTGGACGATAAGGTCGCTCCGTTTTTAAGTTCAATCATCCAACGGCAATCTGGTTGGCTGAAATGCGTTCGGGAAGCGCTGTTTTTGTCCATGGAAAATGTGGCAGGGAGACTTGGTGTTTCGCGCGCTTCTTATGACGTACTCGAAAAGAATGAAGCTTCTGGGCGAATTACGATGAACTCGCTTCACCGGGTGGCGGAGGCGATGGGGTGTGAAGTTGTTTATGCCGTCAGGCCTAAGAATAAAACCACATTTTCGAGAGTGATTTGGCGACAATTACTTGAGGAATCGCGGAAACACCCTTGGATTAAGAACCGTTCTCAAGGGCAGATGGTACGCACACTTGTGGGTTTGGCGGGTACGCGGATGAGAGATGCGCAGGTGCGACGAAAACTTGGTTGGACAATGTGGTAGGTTTTTTTAGAGAATTTTAACTGGACCTCGGTCTGGCGGATCGTAAGCTTGCGAATTTACTCGCGTCTTTTTTTACATCGTGCATTAAAGTTACTCTCTACTTACACTTGACTTACACCCTCCTTACACGTAACTTCTAACTTACTTACACAGCTACCTCAGGAGGAGCAGAGTGAAGAAGCCGAATGATCTGAATATCCTGCTGCCTCTGACCGCGAAGGAAAAAGCGGTTCTCGCGTTCATTGAAACTTATCTGCAGACCGAAGGCATCGCCCCCTCCTACAAAGAAATTCGTGAGCATTTTGGACTCGCGTCGTTTAATTCTGTCCAAAGGTATCTGCAGCAACTGCAAAACAAGCGATACATCTATGTCCCTGGTGGCAATCTGAAGCGCGCCATCACTGTTTTGCACTCTTCTAATGAAGTTCAAAGTTCCGTGAGTCAGGGAATGGTTCCCAGGCTCAATCCAATCCCAAGCCCATCTTTATCCTATGAGAGAGAGGCTCTGCCTCATGCTTTGGCGGAGTCTCTCTCGTTACCTTTATTGGGCCGGGTCGCTGCCGGAAAGCCAATTGAAGCGCTTGAACATAACGAATTTGTTCCAGTACCTACGTCTTGGGTGCGCTATCCAGAGAAGACATATGCGCTCAAGGTCGAGGGTGAATCGATGATCGAAGACGGCATTCTCGATGGGGATGTTATCTTTGTTCAACGGCAGGAATCCGCTAAGAATGGTGACACTGTAGTAGCCGTTGTGAACAACCAGGCGACAGTTAAGCGCTTTTATTTACATAACGTTAATAAAGAGAATTCATTTATCCACAGTTATCCACAGGATGATGCACATAAACGCGAAGAGACCGTCGAGTTGAGACCTGCCAACTCAACGATGTCTTCCCTGTGGTATAGGCCCGACTTAGTCAGCATCCAAGGATTGGTAGTAGGTCTTATTCGTCACTTTTAAGGCTGTTACGAATTCGTAACACCTGCATGCCTAGGGCTTCTCAATAGGATTTGAGGGGAAGGGCATTGCTTTGTTTGGAGGCCAGAATGGCAACGGCAGAAGATCTAAGAGCGGAACTTGGCCCCCTGCTTATCTCTGCTGACCGTGTCCAACCTCGGATGGGAATTCGTACGGGCTGGGCCGCATTGGATGAGTACCTGATTTGGCAGGGACTGCCGAAGGGTCATTTAAGTTTGTTTGCAGGTGTTTCTGGTTTAGGCGCAACTACACTTTGGGCGCAGGCCGCGGCGCAAGTGACTGCGAAGAAACAGTGGTGTGCATGGATGAATGCTGGCGGCGTAGAGATTTGCCCGTGGGCTTTGCGGAAAATGGGCGTCGATTTTCGCCAGTTTATGATTGTCGGCCCGCCTCGCGACAGCGAGCAGCTGCTTTGGGCGTTACAAGAAATTATTTCTCTCTCTTTGTTTGAGCTGATCGGTTGTGATTTGGGTGAAATCCGGTTGCGCGCGCATCAGTTCGTAAAGTTAAAGCAGCTCGTGCAAAAAGCGGGTGTCGCATTAGTGATTTTAAGTCCCCGTCCGTTTCCTTATGCCACAACGACTTTTTCTCTAGCCCTTGAGTTTTCGGCTAGTGGCGTACGTCTTTCTCGTGCTTTGCATCGTCCAACCCCGTTTATTTTACCAAGGAGAAATACGTATGCGGACCTTATGCCTCGGCTTATCCAAGGTTGAATCGCCAGCGGTGGCGGAAACCTTTTTGACGTTTAGTCCACGAGTGCACTACCGCACTCCAGGACTAGTGTTCGTCGATGTCGCGTCGACGGCACACTTGTTTGGCGGTGAAAGCGGGTTGCTAAAAGAAGTTGATCGGCTTACACGGGAATTTTTTCCCGGCGCGACCGCTGCAGTTGCCGATTCTCCGGCGGCGGCACAGGTCCTCACGCAGTTTCGCCCCTTCCATATTGTTCCGCCGCTCGCGGATCGTGAAGAGCTGGGAGAGTTACCACTTTCCGCGCTGATTCACCTCGAGGGGTTGATGGCTTGGCGCCAAGTGCGAGAGATCGAAAGTGTCATCGATTTCTTTTACTCTCTTGGTCTTAAGAACATTAGCGATTTGCATAAGTTTTCTTTGGAGTCTTTGCGCGAACGCTGGGGTGAAACGGGTGCGGTTCTGTGGCGACGCTTGAATGGGCGTGAAAAGCAGGTGATCTCTCCCCTGCTGCCGACAGAACCTTTGAATGACTATGTTCATTTTGATTTTGGTGTTTCGCTTTTGCCGCTGCTGCTTCATTCGGTGGAAAACGGTGTTAAGCGGCTTTTTGCCAGACTTCAGGGCCGCGGTGAGTTTGCGGCAAAGATTTTAGTTCATCTGCACTGTGAATATTCAAACCGCTATCACTTGCTTGAAATCAAACCCGTGAAGCCGGGGCGCCAGCTCGATCTTTATATGAAACTCATCGAAAACAAACTTGCTGAAATTGATTTGGAAAATCCGGTGAAGGAATTTTCTCTTGAGGTGATTCCTTGCTCAGAAAAAATTCAGCAGCTCGATTTTTGGGAACCACGTGAATCGAGTCAGGACAAACTGCATTCATTAATTAGTGTATTTCAACAGGCGGAGCTCACGACCGGGTTTTTACGGCCCCGGAGTGAGATGATGCCCGAAGACTCATGGGAGATAACCGATGATTTCATTGAAGCGGATATACTTGAAGATGAGTTGGAAATCGAAGGACAAACATTCCAGCTCAAGCCCAGTTATAGCAAGGCCCTATCCGAAGCTCCGCGTCCGTCGCGGCTTCTCCCCAACCCGAGAAGATTGTCGGAGGCGAAGCTCCGCCGTCTTAAATTCTTAAGCTCACTGCCAATTGAGCGTTTGGAAGACGGCTGGTGGGACACTTCCCGCGGCCGTGATTATTATTTTGCCCTCTCACCGCAAGGACAGGCCCTGTGGATCTATCATGATCGCATAGAGGACCAGTATTTTCTCCATGGCTACTTTGATTAAGAAAGGGTGCCCGTCGACTTTTTGTCCAGATGTGCGTCAAGATTCCTCGGGTGGGAAT
>JAYSTF010000083.1:0-3861 GCA_043720065.1 Pseudobdellovibrionaceae bacterium
TTCATAACGTAGCCACCGTTGGCCATAAAAATGCGTTTCGCAGAAGTATCCAATAAAAAAGTTTGAGTGGTTTTTAAGGACACTTTTATCGCATCGCCATTCTCATCCCCTGTGGAAGACTCGAGCAGCGAATCGTCACTTCGGAGTTCTACCGTATATGCGGCAAACCAATCGGCCTTCATAACGAAAGTGTTATCGGCCTGGATAGCTGCGGAATTAAGAATATTTTCCCGCGTGCCATCATCATTGATATCCATCATCACGACTTCATAGAGCGGCTTTATCGCGAACTTATATCCTTTGCCGAGCGCCATACCTTTATAAACGAAAGGTGTACTTAGGTTAGCTATCAATGGATCCGCTGTAGACACCTCGTCTTTTGAAGAACGTAAGTAATAAGCGAAAGCTTTGACGCCAAACTCTTTCTCTTTAGTATAAACAAAGCGGCGTTCGACGTCTCCAGAAGCGAGGACGCGAATATCTCCCTCTTGAGTCGCGGTCCCTTGAGCAGTCTCTGTATCGGAGGCAAGCAGGACGTTTGAATCGTAGATAAGACCCGTCAGTCCATTGATAAACCATTTTTTCTTCATTGCTTCTTGCTGCCGGATAAGAGCCGCCAACTTGTCGAGATAATTTTCTGCCTGCTCGTCGAGACCGGGGTCCTCAGAGATGTCGATCACCTTTTCAAAAGGCGCTTTGGATTCGTCATAGCGCTCTTTAATGAACAGAATCACGCCTTCATAGAACGTGGCGGAAGCGATAAGGGAAGATGTCTGATCATTGCTTACTTCGCGCATCATCGCCAGCGCCGAATCTAATTCCATCAAGCGATAATAAACAAGTCCCATGTAGTAGCTGCGCTCCGCCGCGTTTGCCGCAGTCGCCGGAGCGACCTTTAGCGCAACGATTGCTTCAGGCAATTTGTCTGCTCGGTAGAGCGCGATTCCGTAACTCAAAAGGTAGGACTTTTCTTCAGGATCCAATTCAATCGCGTTTTGATATTTGGCTGCGGAGTCTGTAAACTCACCATTGGTAAAATGGGTGAGAGCTTCGGTAGCGAGTTTCAGTGCCGCCGCTTTGTTTATTTGCTTTTGTTTTGTGCTAAGAGCCTTTGCTTGTTTTTCCAACTCTAAGGTTTTTTGGCGCTCAATTTGCTCTTGGCGAACGCGATCGGATTCCCGCTTTGCGGTTATGATGGCCATTTGCCTTTCCCAAGCGAGGCGTTTGGCATTTTCCGCCGTTTCGAGATCTTGAGGTTTAACTGCCGGTTTATTGAGATCGGCTTTCTCCTCTTTGGCGCTATCTTGAAGGGTGTAAGCCACCTGCGCTTTCGCGACTTGGTCAGGCGTATCATAAACATCAACGAGCCGCCCGCCGCCCTCATTAGGTCGTAGAACCACAGGTTTACCTTTGATTTCGCCTTTGGCCATCATTTCGCTGAATTTCTTAGTACCGGCGGCATCGTCCCGTAGGTTTTTCGGCGGAACGTAAATCTCCGGGTCAACCGCGCCGCCGCCTGATCCCAAATTTACCGCGAAGCTGCCAGAGAAAATTGAGGAATCAGGCTCTGTTTCTTCGAGTCGTATCTTTACTGTCTTCCCGGTTCTCTTATCCTTCATAAATAAGAAAGCGGAATCAAGCTTCGTGCTGTCGGCATTCCAAGTGGCAGAGCCATAAACGATCTTCATACTTTGGTCGCCTACAGCCGCTTTAGAAGTTAACGGAGGCGGAGTTTCCTGTGGTATCGGATCTTGCGCGAAACTGGGCTGGGTAAATAGAAGTAATAGAACGGCACTGGCCGTTGTTGCCTTAACCACGATGCTGCCTCCTGGAATGATGCTAACACCATAATTTTAGAAGGAGATTAAGACGGCGGGTACTACTTTAGAGTCTTGTAAGACAACCCTAGACTAAGGGGCGTGCAGGCTTGCACGCCCGGTCAGGAAAACTACTGGTTAATTATAATTGTCAGATTCGTTTTGCCAGTGATTGCTTCATTACATATTTGGCAATCCCGCTGTTCGATTATTATAGGAATAAATGCCACTGGATCCAGTGGCGAAGGTGTCCACTGCGGAGGTGGTTCCTGCCGCATCTCTGTGCTAGCGGGATCGCGGCCGGTTTCCGCTGGCGGAACATAAGTAAATTCCAGATCAGCGGCAGTCGGTGGTGGTGGTGGTGGTGGTGGTGCCGGTGCCGGTGGCATTCCGGCAATCGGTGCCGGGCCAGCGGGAGCTGTTCCGCCTGGTGCAGGCTCTAAATCTCCATCGCTACTATCGTCGCCGCCCACTCCCGGCCCCGGGGCAACTGGGGTACCACCAGCAGTAGCTCCTGGACCATTGCCTTGTCTATCTTTGGCAGGGTCTTTGGAGTCATTGCCGGCGCCTCGGTTGCGATCCGGGCCGTCTTCTTTTTTCGCATCGTCCTTGTCGCCGTCCTTTTTTTCGTCCCGTTTTTCATCGGAGGCAGGGGCACGAGGGTCTGGAGCTCCAGTTGCTGTTTCAGCTTTGCTTTCTGTATCCATAGCAGCGAGCTGCGCCGGTGGAACCGGAGTTGGTGGTGGTGGAGGGCTATCGCCCTTCGCTTCGCTCTGTTGGCCAGGGTTAACCATCACGGGATTTTCAATCGCCCCACCAGCACCCTGCTGGCCGAATTCAACTTTTCCTTCGAACGTAACGATTCCAGAAGACTTGGTCTCTTGGTTAAAAGACGCGATAAAATCCGTGCCGCGAACGCCCGCAACTGCGGTTGGAGTTTTCACTAAGAACTTGGCGCCTTTGCCGTCGTATTTTTGCTCGACCTTGGAGCGAACTTTTCCATAAAGTACGTTTAGCAAGACGTCTTTCTTTCCTTGCTCAGGTGCGTACTCATAATTTTCGATTTCGAGTTTCGAATTGGGAGAAACGTTGAGGACGTTCTTATCGACCATCACGATTTTGGCGCGCGAATCTTTCCCGGTTACAATGGTATCCTTCGGGAATATTTTTGAGCCTACTTTGGCCTTTGCAAGCTTGCCGTCTTTCACGGATTTGATTTGCACATTGCCCTTAACGACTTGCAGTACGCCATAAACATCCGCTGCGCTCGCAGGGGACCCGACCGCAAGGGCCAAGCCTAAAAGTACCGCCGAAAACGTGCTTTTGTAACTCATCGAAATTTCTCCAGTTCGCGCTATACGTCCTATATAACTTTTCGGCCTGGATTTGAGTGAACTTGACGTTAGATCTAGGATTGAGTCGCGAAAATCGGAGTCTTGTTAAAATCAACAAATCTTATTTTGAGACGGGACCGGCTGCGATGATTTGGGTGGCGATAGTGACTAAGTCTGGACCACGGGCCTCGGGCGGTGCAAAGGGCGACTCATCGGGAGATTCGCCAATGCCAACGAGGCCACTGCGGCACCCCGCCCTGTGACCGGCTTCCACGTCGAGCATTTTATCGCCAACCATCCAGCTGTTTTTTAGATCGATGCTGTAATCGGATGCGCCCGTAAGAATCATTCCCGGATTTGGTTTGCGCATCATGTGGTTAGTGTCGGTCATATAGGGAGCATAGTAGAATTCAAAAATATCGACGCCTTCGCGCGCGAAATCCGCTTTGATGCGGCGATGGATTTCAAATAGGTTTTCAATTTTCACGATCCCACGAGCCACCCCAGATTGATTGGTGGCGCCCAAAAACACATAGCCCTCATCGCGCAACATTCTGAGCGCGGTGAAGACACCGGGCAGATATTCGATTTTGTCAGGCTCATTGAGATAAACCCGATCGACAATCAAGGTGCCATCGCGATCAAAGAAGACTGCTTTTCGCATGGATCCGTATTAGGTGCCCGTCGACTTTTTGTCCAACTTTGCGTCA
>JAYSTF010000084.1:0-10920 GCA_043720065.1 Pseudobdellovibrionaceae bacterium
TCCTCGTGAGAGCAAGCGGTCAGGCCAACAATCAGATCCATACAAGCTTCGAACACAACATGGTCACCGGGTTTTGACAGGGGTTTTTTAATTGTAAGGACACCTTTGGGGCTTACCTCAACTTTCATAAATATATTGAATGTAGTACTGATGCGATCTGGGGGGGGATGTCAAAAGCCGCGAGGTTAGTGCAGAGGTTTTCGTCACAGCTCGCGTGCCACTCCTCATTCTGCGCAACGATTTGGAACATACGAAAGCTACAAGGTGTTAATAAAAAATCGTGCCGGCCACATGTGTCCTCGAGAATTGTGAGCATTTTATTGCTTCGATTTGAATAAAGTGAGGCTCCCGTCGTTAAGTAAATTCCATCATGATAATCGATGGATCGACCGGCCGATAAATATTCACTGCGATCCAGTCCGTTCACACAGAAAAGGTCGGAGACTTGTTGTCCATGAGGATCAATTACAATTAGGCGAGAGCCTTGTGGCAGAAAAAAAGCTGTGCCGGTTTGAGGAGGGAGGGTGTTCATGTCGTTTTCTCATGCCGGCTATTAAATGGGCATTTCCAATCGGGTGGATTTTCTTTCCCGGAAAACTGAATCGACTCCCAAACGTCCGCGTACTTTTCAACCATGGGATTAAGCGACCCTTGAAACTGTACATCTCGTTTTCTATTTACCGCAACGGTGCGGTCATATCGCCCACGTCTATCCAGCTCTTCAAATTGATCAAATAAATTAAACACAATAGCCGGATATGAAAACCGTCGTGCCTTGCGCGAACTTGCTGGATGCATGCCGACAGTAAAGAAGGCATCGCCCCCTAAGCTAAAACAAAAACGTTTGTCGTCTGGGTCAGAGCTAAAGGTCGGGTCCCAAGGAGCGTCGTCTTTGTCGCTAAGGTTTGAGAGCTCCTGCCACATTCTTTCTTCAAACACAGTCTCGTCAGGTGGCGAGGGACTAAGATAGACCGCAAAGAAACTCATAAAGAGGGAGGTGGACTGTTTTTGTTTTTCTCGAAAATATAAAAGATCATTTAACGTGAGTGAACTGCCGCTCCCGAAGTCATTGTAGATGCCCACCAAATATTCGCCTTTTAAAAAGGCCTGCTGCGCGGGGACGTAAGGGTAGTCTTTCCGACCGATGAACGACCCGATAGCCTCACCAACTTTCGAGCTTCGACTGTCAGAATTACATCGAGGACCCGGATTAAGACGTGATAATACTCCTTTAGTCGGCACAAATAAAAAGGGTGATGGCTCTAATGGCAAAGTTGCTCCAATTGTTTCTTAAGCAGGGACATCTGCCCCAAAAATGGGCAAATTATTTAATAAGAAGCTTATGGTGCAAAGAATGGGCTCATGACGACCGGCGCCGTCATCGTGCCGAGGAGGCCTTTAAATTCTCCGGAAGGCTGTGGGTAACTTTGCCAAGTTCGTCTAGGAAATTGAGTTTCGAATTCCCATCGGCTTCAACTTTTAATTCAATTCTAACTCTACCTTTAGCGTCCTTGAGTTTGATGACGGAGGCTTTGTCGAAATCTTTTCCTATCCTTAGGCGTTCCGTCATAAGCAATCCCTGATCCCGCAGGGCCTGGTAGGCTGCATCCTGTGATTCCTTTGAAGGAAGCTTGGAAATTTCCTTCTGCTTATTCATTAAGTCATTCAAAGGCATGTTCTGGTCGCTCATTTTCAATCCAGAAAAGTAATTTTCGTTCTTATCTTCTTCATGAATGAACTGGATAGTTTGGTCCCCGCGAAATTTGTCGAAAGTTAATGACCCGCCTTGGCCTTCGCCCGTATTCCCGTCAAATACTAATCCGCCAATTTCATCTCCTTTTTCGCTAAAGAAAATCAAGCCGGGGGGTCTTTGACCTTTACGCTCATCATAAGTAATCCCATCCATCGCTCCCGGATGTTGTCGCACTTTATTGGAGATAACCATCCTTAGCTGGCCATCTTTTTCGACAATATTAATTCGTTCAACCTCGAGTTCTTCGAACTTCTTAGTATTGATTAGCGTAAAGCCCGTCCCGAAGAGTGCCGCGCAGACAAGAGTTAGAAAGGCCGCATAGACCTTTAAAAAAACGAAGTTCTTTTTCAATTTTGGTCATGGAATTTACTTAGCAGCGGGTGGCGAATGACGCAAACGTTTCTCCGCGCGGAGAATCGGTATTTTGACATTACCCTCGGCGCCGACGGCTGATCTGTATCTCTCACGGCAGCGAAAAACTCAATTGGTGAACTAGATCATGATGAAACCCACAAAGCGTCGCTAGATTGCCCACCTCATTGCCGCCACCTTTGCTTACGGGTTGGACATGGTGAAGTTCAATCCATCGATCATTAGCACAGCGATCGCCATTTGCATTTAAATGAGTACAACGCCCTTGATCTCGCGCGTGAACTTGATGTTTGGTGCGGGCGGGAAGCGGCGCACGTTTCGAACCGGGCTGAACTCTGCGCGCGCAGAGTTTTTTGGTTTTCGGCTCCTTCGCAAGGGCACGCTCAGCCGTCCTAACTGGATCATGTCGGCTCAAGTAATCGTCCAGAATTTTTGATAGAATGTTGTCCAGACTAAATTGACCCTTCGCCGCCAAAAGTGCCTTTACCCGTTCAAGTTTTTCATGAGTATTTTTTGTGATCCCGCACTCAAGTTGAACAAGATCCTCTCCCTTAAACTTAATTCTATCCGAAACCGCAGCGCTTGGCTGAAGGCGCGCCACTTCAATTTCAGTTTGGCGGGTAGTATGCGTCTCTGCAAATCTAACTAGATCGGGCGCATTCTCTTTATTAATTGCCGCCACAATCCGACTAGCCTTAGCAACTGTGATTCTTTGTTCAATCACAGCGATTTTTAACTCGGGGATTTCACGGCTCTTGCGAGCCACAGAAATAAATGAATAAGCAGTGGCCTCGCTTAATCCCAAAGCGCCAACGGCATAGGTAAATAGACTGGCATATCCCAGCCGTCTGAAAAACCTTAGCCGATCAATTTCGTCCAATATTAAAACGAGTTCGCCCTCGAGGCGGCGGAATTCTCGACTTAACTGGATCGCGCGCTCGTGTAACTCGAGCTGATTTTCACTAAGTGGCTGGGACATTAAACTCCTCCTTCACGAAGTTAAAACAAACCTACCACATGTTTTTAAGAGTAATTTTTCAAGGCCCCCAAGCATGACATTGCGGAGCTCGCCGTTGAGCTTTAAAGCAAGTGTGCCGGGTGCTTTTGCCGCATGATCACTTTCAAAAGCAAATTCGAGAATGAACTGAATACTAACGAGATTAGCGTGCGCGAAAGTTCGTCAACAAAAAATATTAGGAAAGATTAGGAAGAATTATTAGGAAGAAAAATATTTGTGCACGCCAATTCAAAGGGCGGAGACTCGAATCACGAGGTGCACTTGATTCCAGCCAGTAAGCATTGTCGCCCTCAGTCTGCACATAGCCAAAACCGATCTGGGATTTAAAAATCTCCTCAGGCTGCAGGACCGGCTGCCAATCCAAATAGGAAAGTTCCTTCTGAGGTTTTTGGGTCGTCGTGCAGCCGATTAATACCACCAATGCAATCGTAGCTGAGATTAACATTTTCATGGCAAATCAGTAACTGCCTTCTAGCTGGATGGTCAGCGGGCAGGTTTTAGGAAGTAGAATGTAATCTCGACCCGTCTGGGACGGGTAGTTTTAGCTCGGGAAACCATCAACTATTCTCGCAAACTATGTTATCAATAGGTAACCTTCCAGGAGACTCAGATGGGCGAAGTCCTTTACCAACCCTCCCAGCGTATTTCAGAAGCGAAATTGGATTATTATCGGAAGAATGGGCTGTCTCTAGACGGGGGAGAAGGCGATCGCTGGGCTTACGCTATGTTTAAGGGTTTTCGGTTAAGAGGGTTCCCTAACTCTCTAAGTCGGATGGAGGCACTTCGGCGCCATGACCTTCATCATTTAATAAATGATTGCAGTACGTCACAAGTAGACGAGGCGTTGGTCGCCGCTTGGGAACTTGGATCGGGATGTCGCCATTACTGGGCAGCGTGGTGGCTTGATTTGCAGGCTTTTGGTTTTGGTGCCGCATTTCTAGCGCCCAGAAAATGTTTCGAGCGGTTCGTGCAAGGGCGCAACAGCCGTAACTTCTTTTACGAACCGCTGGATGCAGCGTGGAACGACAAAACGATACTCGAACTTAGGGAGTCGATGCTTCCCGCTACCCAGCCGTCTGCCAGACCTAGCGATAGACTGCTGTTTATATTCTTTGTTGGCGTGGGATTGATTACACTCGTTGCATCTCTCCCGGTTTATCTGCTTTTTATGTTGGTCGGTTCTGTTATTGGAGATGGACCGGCGGCTAATGATCGACGTTAGGGAATAAATGAGTTTTCGATCAGCGGGTTATAATTTTGCGTTAGTCATTGGTGGGGTCACAACACTAATCGGTTTGCTTGCGGTAATTTGGCCCGAGCAGATGTCAAAAAAATTCGGAATTGGCGTTAGTGGCTTGGCGCTTCCATATGTCGTGAGCACTGGCATACGTGATGTTTTTGACTGGACAGCGCTTGGCATGGTGAACATTTGTATTGGTGTAGTCGCGCTGTCTGATTTTTTGGTTGTTAGAAAGCATGGCGATAAAAAAACGGCTTTGGTTCATCTTGTGGGCGCTATTGTTGTCGTCAAGTATGGGATCTGGTTGCTTTATGTATAATCGCGGCCACAGCGGAAATGAGTTTATCTCTTTTCCTGGTAAAATCCATTTGATCACAAGCGATCAACAGCTCGCTAAAGTGGCAGATCAGTTAAATTCTGCAGCTGAATTGGGTTTTGATACTGAAACAAGGCCAAGTTTTAGAAAAGGTGAGGTTTATAAAGTGGCTCTATTGCAGCTAGCCACTGAAAACGAGGCCTATTTGATTCGCCTGCATCCGATCACCAAGTTTGAAAGTTTGAAAAGCCTCTTTGAAAACCCTGACATCGTAAAAGTTGGTGTCGCCATTCGCGACGATTTAAAGTTGCTACAGAAACTATTTAAGTTCGTGCCGCAGAATTTCATCGAACTTCAAGATCTTGCCAAAACTAAAGGCTTACAGAACTTTGGGCTAAGAGGAATGGCGGACGAGGTTTTGGGCGCAACCCTAACCAAGGGCCCAAAGACCACCAATTGGGAAGCGCCTCATCTTACTGAGCGTCAACTGATGTATGCCGCAACTGACGCTTGGATTGGTCTTAAGCTTTTTGGAAAACTCAAAAACTAATTATCTGCGAATAATTTATTTCTTATATGGCATTTCGCCTAAGAAGTCTTTTTTCCCGATTTCGACACCGTTGTGGCGCAAAATTGAATAAGCCGTCGTCACATGGAAATAAAGATTGGGGATCACGTGGTTCATCGCGAACTCATGGCCGTACATCCACTTGCCTTCCCAGCGCGGAGTGGTCACCTTGGTTTCATTCGCCTTGGCAAAATCACTCTCGGTAAAGGTTCCTAAATACGACACAACTTCCTGAATCCGTTTGCGCAGTTCAGCTAGCGTGGTCTCTTTATCATCATGGGTAGGGGCTTCTTTGCCGGTCATTCGAGAGACCCCAAGTTTAACCGTGTCGCAAGTGATTTGAATTTGCTTAAGCAATGGGAATTGGTCAGGCGCCAATCTCGATTGCAATAAGACACCCATATCGAATTTCTTCGAGTCGGCTAGTGCTTGACCTTTGCCCAAAATAACGTCGAGGTTACGTAACGTCTTAGTGAACTGAGGAATCGTCATTTCGTAAAGCATCGTATTCTCCTTGAGGGTCAGATTGAAGGCTTAAGTTTTAGACCCACTAAACCAAGATGTCAGCCACGAAGATCACCAATCGGTTGGAAAAAAATCTTTAAGGAATTTGCCGCACCAGTGTCTACCGGTGTTAATGCCGTCAAAGAAGGGATCGCATACCCGCGCTGCGCCATCAACGATATCCAGTGGTGGTTGGAAATCGTGCTCATTTTGTTTACGTACCGAAATGGCGGCAGGGTCTTCATCCGTGACCCAGCCGGTATCGACCGCGTTCATGTAAATACCATCTTTTGCCAAATCGGGTGCCGAGGTCAGGGTCATCATATTTAAAGCCGCTTTGGCCATGTTTGTATGGGGATGTTTGTCGGTTTTCGTGTAGCGCGAAAACTTTCCCTCCATTGCGCTGACATTAACGATGTGCTTGCACCCGGTGTTCTTACGCCTCATGAGAGGTGCCAAGCGGCTGCATAGCACAAATGGCGCCATTGAGTTTACGAGCTGCACTTCAATCATTTCAGGTGTCGGCACGTCGGCAAGTGTTAATCGCCAGGAATTTACGGATCTTAAGTCGACCTGCTGAAGATCTGCATCAAGTTTCCCCGCCGGGAACACAGAATCGACCGACAGGGCTCTGTCGTAGGAAAATGGAGCTTGAGTCAGTTCCGCAGAATTGCGTAACCCCGGAGCGGTGGAATCGGTTCCGACTAATACCTTGCAGGAATCAAAATCTTCTAGCAGCCGGTGCGCATCCTGCGCGAGAACGGCACGAGGGTTTTGTTCCGCTGCCATGAGATGCGAATAGAAGCCGGGCGGTCTTCTTACCGTTTGCGCGGCATTGTTAATCAATACGTCTAACCGATCTAAAGTTTGATCTAAGTACTTTGCAAAAATCTCTACACTCGGGATATGCCGCAGGTCCAAGCCATAAACCGACAAGCGCTCCTGCCACTCGGCAAAATCTGCTTCGCGCGAAAACCTTGCAGCTGCATCAACGGGGAATCGGGTTGTAACTATAACTCGGGCGCCAGATCGCAACATCATCAGCGCTGCGTGAAAGCCAATTTTAAGTCGGGCGCCTGTGATTACGGCAACCTGTCCGTGCATCGGCGCCTTTTGAAAGCGTTTCTGATAATTGAGCTCGGCACAGTCGGCACACATGGAGTCGTAAAAAAAGTGAAGATTTGAAAACTCCTTTTTACAGACGTAGCAATTTCTTGGCTTCGCCAACGAAGTTCCCGCATCGGCCGAAGAAATCTGAGGCGGAGCTTGGTAAACTTCGTTCTGCCGCATTCGGCGAATCGCGGTACTCGCCCGTGCCGATCGATCTCTTAAAGAAATCTTATTTCGTCGACTTTTTTGAATTTGTTTATTTCTAATACGAAGTTCGTTGCGGTTAGGGCGAGTCAGGCGCCCGGCCGCCGTCATTAAAGCTTCGCGGAGTTCTTTAGGGAGTGAATCCATATGAGAGCCATCAGAAATAAGGCGCTCGAGCGTTTCCACGCATTTAATAGTCTCTTCAATCGTCCCTTTGCTCGCCATCGCCAATAAATGCATGGCCTCGCAGCGATTTACCAGCGTTTTTTGGATAATATGTGTCATGCTGGCGACCATGACGGCAAAAGCCATTGCGAGTGTCCTTGGGCAAACAGGAATATCTGTTTGTCCTGGCTATCTTTCAGAGAAGATTTTGCTAAAAACTGCTGCGGACCTTGAGGCGAATCGCGCAGTAGGCGCGTTCAAATCGGCCGGGGTCGGCAAGGGAGGCGTCCCTGCGGGCCTGGATCGGGTCAGAAACGACGCAACCTTTTGGCTGGATAGAAATTTTTCGAATTTTGTACAGAGGCTGCTCTGGCGAAAAATCGATCTTTTAAAGCTCACTTTAAATCGTTCGCTCTTTTTAGGCCTCAAAGAGTTCGAAGGGCATTATGCCGCCTACCCAAGCGGGGGCTTCTATCAGCGCCATAAAGATTGTTTTCGGGGAGATTCAGGCCGAATTGTTTCATTCATTCTTTATCTAAATCAAAACTGGCAACCCCAAGACGGCGGGCGATTGCGTATCTATGCTCGTGAAGGGAACGATTCCTATTTAGATGTCGACCCAATCGGCGGCACGATGGTCTGCTTTATGAGTGCGGATTTCGAACACGAAGTCTTGCTGAGCCACAAAGAGAGACTAAGCTTCACAGGATGGTTTAAAAGTTAAATCACGCTTTACTTGCGCCGCCCTTTCGCTTCAGGACGAGCTGTCCAAGGATCTTCTGGCCAGCTATGTTTTGGATACCTTGAGCGAAGTTCTTTACGAACGTCTTGATAGCCTTTTTCCCAAAATGATCTTAGATCTTTAGTAATTTGAACGGGTCGATAGTTAGGGCCAAGTAAAGAAAACGTCAGTGCCACCCGGCCATTCGCCAGTTTTGGTGAATCATGCCATCCGAAAATTTCTTGGAGGCGGACCGCAAGAAGCGCACCTTGATCTTTGCTGTAATGGATTTTCAAGTCATGTCCGGTTGGTACCCTCAATGAGCTTGGAGCTTGCGTATTAAAGACTGGTTTTTGTTTATCACTTAATACGCCTTCGAGAAACGGAACCAAAGACTTTGCAATAACTTTGCGCAGATCTATTTCCCCATAGCAGGCGAACTCGGCGATCTCTTTAACTCTAACGTTATCTAGCACGGGCCACTCCATCTCAGGCATGAACACGCTTAAGAATTCTAGTCTTGCAAGCCATTGTTCGATGTCCTCGTTGGATTTCGACAATTCCGGCCAACGCGTGCAAAGTGCCTCAACCAGCATTGGAAATGCGACTTCAGGTGATACTTGTGAGGGTCTTGGCTCTTCCAGTGGCAAATCATCAAAGCAGCGGGTAGAAAACGCCGATACTTTTCCGGTGCTTGCATCAATCGCCACGGAACTTATTGTTTTTAATCTTTCCGGGAAATAATCCGTCAGCCAGGAAGATTCAATATGGCTGGCGCGTTCCACAAAAGTTTTTTTCTCGCTGCCACGATCCATTTCTCTAGTTTCAAGAGCCACAAACAATTCTGATTCGGCAATGGAAGCATCACGGCCGATTTCGACACCCTTGCCACCAACCATTCGACTCTCAGGTTGTCCAGACCGCCGTCGTCTGCAAACGCGGTCAGGATAGGCAAGCAGAAGTGCTTGCTCTGTGAACGCGTGTGAGTCCGTCGCAGTAACTTTAAAAGACGAACCCGAGGGCGATCCTCGCTTAGCTAATGCAAGTAATTGGTCTCTAGCTCTGGCCGCTTGCCTTTCATTGCGTTCACCAATGGACGCCGCGACGGCGGCAAGCTCATGGTGAAACCGATTGGCATCAACTGCGCATTGCATGAGCCTGGCAAGTCTTGGGTGAAGAGGCCATTCAAGAAGTTTGCGCCCGAGATGACTAATTTCGCCGGAACTTTGCAAAGCCCCAAGTCGAACAAGAAGTGCCTTTGAGCGATGAAGCGACGCATTTGGAGGCGACTCAAACCAGCTAAACGTTTGGGGATCCGTCACTCCCCACTGCGCGAGAAGTAAGAGTGGCTCGCATAGATCGACTCTCTCAATTTCAGGCTCTTCAAAAGCTTCTAGCGCATCATCTTCAAATCGTGTCCAAAGCCTAACGCATTGACCCGGCCCTTGGCGGCCCGCTCGTCCAGCTCTTTGTGTGGCGGAAGCTCGACTGATGCGTCCGAGCTTTAAGTTCTCTAGCCCCGTGTTGGAGTCATAGCGCATAACTCGAGATAAACCTGAGTCAATAACTGTATTCACGCGATCAATGGTTAGAGAAGTTTCAGCAATATTCGTCGCCAGAATGACTTTTGATTTTTCTGAAGGCTTTAGTGCGAGGTCTTGATGTTCCGCAGAAAGTGATCCGTGAAGTGGCAGCAGTAGAAAATCATCCTGCCGGGCTATGGGTTCAAGATACTCTTGGCACCGTTGAATTTCTCCGGCACCGGGCAAAAATACGAGAGTATTTCCCTCGGACCGTCCTGAAATAACTTTTATTATTTCACCTGCGATTGCATTCACAAAATCGGGTCGTCCGGGAAGGGGCAAACTCTTTTCGATATTGCGAACATGAACGGGATAAGTTCTGCCTGGAACGCGAATAATCGGACAGTCGTTAAGAAATGCGGCAATCGGATCGGCCTCCAGAGTCGCCGACATAACAATAATGTGAAGGTCCTCCCGAAAAGTTTGCTGAGACTCCCGCAAAAGTGCGATGGCCATATCCGAATGAAGACTGCGCTCATGAAACTCATCTAAAATAACGTAGGCGACACCCTTTAACTCCGGATCACTTTGCAGTCGACGAGTTAGAATCCCTTCGGTCACAATTCGAATTCGCGTCTTTTGACTTGTGCGATTCTCGAACCGGATTTGGTATCCGACCTCTTGACCCAGAATCCAGCCGTTCTCCTCAGCAATTCGTTGCGCGGCAGATCTCGCCGCAATTCGACGGGGTTGCAGAACTAAAATTTCTCCAGAGTTCAATGTAGAAGTAACGAGGCCAGGGGGAACTCTAGTAGTTTTGCCTGCGCCAGGCTCCGCCACTAGAACGAGGTTCTTGTGCTCTCTTAATGAGCCTAAAATCTTAGCCAGGTGGTCATCTATGGGAAGCATTTGCCGCATTTCGTGATCATCTCATCTCGGCATGCGTATGGCTTGAAGAATTCCTACAAACATGGCTTAGACTTACCCTTCTTACTGGGTTAACATCCCGGACAATGTCCTTAACTATTCTTTATCAAGACGACGACGTCGTCGTCGTAAACAAACCAAGTGGCCTTTTGGTTCACCGGAGCAAGATTGACCGGCACGCAACGGAGTTTGCCATGCAGATGGTGCGGGACCAAATCGGTAAAGACGTGTTTCCCGTCCACCGACTTGATCGGTCCACATCAGGTGCTCTTGTCTTTGCGCTTTCAGTAGAGGCTGCAAGAGCCCTTGGAGAATCCTTCTCAAGCGGGAAAGTAAACAAGGGCTATCTTGCTATAGTACGTGGAATCGCGGAAGAGAAACTAAGACTCGATTACCCATTAAGCCCCGCTCTTGATAAAAAAGCTGACAAGCTGGCGCGCAAAAATAAGCCGCCCCAAGCTGCGGTGACTACGTTCTATCGCAAGGCCAGTTGCGAGCT
>JAYSTF010000085.1:0-30066 GCA_043720065.1 Pseudobdellovibrionaceae bacterium
AAGGATCCAAGCAACTCAAGTGACGATCCTCTCCGCAATTGGGTTCGCAATAAATGGCTTGAGGCGCTTGATGTAAGGGACCCCGCCGCTCGCAAAAACATGGCTCGGTCCTTTGAAATGTTGGCTGAAGCAATCGAGCTTCAATCTGAGACGGGTGTCAGATTCGTTGGTAGTGAAGGTCTAGAGAGGGGCACCTTAGGAAAAATGCCCATCATCCGCCGCCGGCAAACCCTAGCCCTCTACCTAAGGCGGTCTGGGCTAATCAGCTACACCCAGCGACATATCGACGAAGTTTTGAAGCGCCTTGACACGAACCAGAACGAACTCACGTTTAAGCTTCTGGGACGTGACTGGCTCATCTCTCGCGATTGGATTCGCGTACTTTAAGGTTGAGACGCACAAGCCCATATTCATTGTGGCGTAGTGGTCACCGTGGTAACATTATAGATGTCTCTCACGAAAGGATTCGTAGCAAAATGCGTTCTGCTCAAAAAACTTTCGCACTTTGGGTCTTAATCATTCTGGTCACTTACTTGGGCTATGAGCATCTGAGGACCGCCTCTGAGCCAAAGCCAACATTTAACTATCGCACTTTCATTCAGGCGCTCGATGGTAATCTGGTGCAAAAGGACACGATCGTGTTCAACGCCGTGTCCAGTACAATTTCGGGCAAGTTTACTGATGAGGGGAAGAAGCAGTTTGCTTCAAGCATCTTTAAGATCGATGGCGATGTCGAAAAAGCATATGACGAGTTGAAAGCTAGGAACATAACGGCTTCCTATGAGAACACAAATGATACTTATTTAACCCAGCAGATCTTTAATTGGCTACCAATGCTGCTGCTTGTAGCGTTGTTCTTCTTTTTTCTTCGCCAGTTGCAAGCGGGCGGTGGTAAGGCCATGCAGTTCGGCAAGAGCCGGGCTAAGCTGTTAAATGAAAACACGAATCGCGTAACGTTTAAGGACGTCGCGGGAGTTGATGAGGCAAAGCAGGAGCTTCAGGAAATTGTTCATTTCCTTAAGGATCCAAAAAAATTCACTCGTCTTGGTGGCCGCATTCCAAAGGGTGTTTTGCTGATTGGTGCTCCTGGTACCGGCAAAACTTTGCTTGCACGTGCAGTGGCGGGTGAGGCGAATGTTCCCTTCTTTACGATTTCTGGATCTGATTTTGTTGAGATGTTCGTTGGCGTGGGTGCAAGTCGTGTGCGTGACTTGTTCGAGCAAGGCAAACGTCGGGCTCCTTGTTTGATCTTTATTGATGAGATCGATGCAGTGGGACGTCATCGTGGGGCCGGCATGGGTGGTGGTCATGATGAAAGAGAGCAAACTCTCAATCAGCTGCTTGTTGAAATGGACGGTTTCGAAAGTAATGAGGGCGTCATTTTAATCGCCGCTACCAACCGACCTGATGTATTAGATCCAGCGCTTCTGCGCCCGGGTCGTTTCGATCGTCGTGTCGTAGTTAATAAGCCGGACTTAAAAGGTCGCGAGCAGATTCTTGCAGTACACACTCGTCGTACGCCACTGGCGACTGGCGTAAACATGGAGCGCATTGCTCGCGGAACTCCGGGATTCTCTGGAGCGGACCTTGAGAACTTAGTGAACGAAGCGGCTCTTCAGGCGGCGCGAGATGGCAAACATCGCATTGAGAACGAAGACTTCGAAAAAGCTAAAGATAAAGTGTTGATGGGTGCTGAGCGAAAATCTATGGTCATCAGCGAGAAGGATCGCAAGATCACCGCGTACCATGAAGCTGGTCATGCGATTGTGGGCAAAGTGCTTCCGGGCCTAGATCCCATTCATAAGGTTACGATCATTCCTCGCGGCATGGCATTGGGGCTGACGCAGACTCTACCTGAAGAAGATATGTTGAACTTATCAGTGAGCAAAGCAACTCACATGATCGCATTTATGTTCGGTGGCCGCGCGGCGGAAGAAGTCGTCTTTAAAGACTTCACGACCGGTGCCGGTAACGATATCGAGAGAGCAACAGAACTCGCCCGCCGCATGGTTTGTGAGTGGGGCATGAGTGCGAAACTTGGTCCTTTGGCATTAGAGCGGCGAGAAGGGCCTGTGTTCTTAGGAATGCAGAGCTCCCAGCATCCTATGTACTCCGAGGCGAAAGCCCAGGAGATCGATCAAGAAGTATATCGGTTAGTGATGGAAGGCCATGATGCGGCCATGAAGATCCTCAATGAAAACCTCAAAGCCCTTCACACGATGGCAGATGTGCTCCTTGAGTACGAGACCATTGACGGTGATGAGGTAAATCGCATCGTCGATGGCGCGACCATGGACGAGATTTTGAAACTTCGCGAGTCCCGTCAGTTAGAGCTCGATAAAGAGCGCAAGCTCGCGGCAGAACAGGCCGAAAAGGAAAAGAGAGCTGAGGCTAAAGACGAAAAACCGGATTCCGGAGGACGGGATCCAGTAGGTCAGCCTGGGCCAGTGACGGCTTAATCACCCTTTTAAGGTTTCGCATCCATGACGGCGCTTAAAGACCTTTTCGACAATCTAGGTGTTGTTTTTTCGCAGCTCAGCCTGGCTGATATGGTCGATTTATTTCTCGTGTGGCTCGTAGTTTACCGTGTGCTCCTGCTTACGAAAAAATCCGGCGCAGTTCAAATTCTATCCGGTATGGGTATTTTAGCGATCGCTTATTTGCTTAGTATCCAGATGGAATTAATCACGTTTAATTATTTGCTCGAAAAAATATTCGGGAACCTTTTCTTAATCGTTGTGATCCTGTTCCAAGGCGAAATTCGCCGGGCGCTCGCCCAGATCGGAAGTAACCCATTTTTTAGCGGCATGTCGCGAGTGGAAGAGGCGCAAAATCTGGAAGAACTCTCTAAGGGCTTGATGGCACTGGCGCAAAAAGGTTATGGCGCACTCGTCGTCATCGAGAGAGAGATCACATTAGAGTATTTCGTCGAAGAGGGAATCTCGCTCGACGCCGCAATGAGTGCGGAGATTCTACAGTCGATTTTCCATCCCGTGAGTCCCTTGCATGACGGCGCGGTCATCGTTCGAAACGGTCGTTTTCATTCAGGGGGATGTTTTTTGCCGTTAAGCAAAAATCCCATTCTTGATCGCAACCTCGGCACTCGTCATCGCGCCGCAATCGGCCTCACGGAAGAAACCGACGCTTACGTTTTCGTCGTGAGTGAAGAAAATAAGTCGGTGGGCATAGTTCATGGTGGCCACTTGTTTCCCGATGTGGATCATGCGACCGTTCGTAAAACCTTGTATGACATCTTCAATCTAAAATTTCGCGCGGTCGAGCGGGGAGTCTCCGCATGAGAAAGAGCGCGCAAAATTGGATTCTGGAAAACGGCAGCTACAAGACTGTGGCCTTGGTTGTGGCTATGGTCCTTTGGATGACCATGCAAGGGCGCCGGGATACGGTCCTCGCTCGTGAAATGGCTATGCAGGTTCTTTTGAGCCCAGGGTTAGCGATCACGAATCCAATTCCTCAAATGGTGAAGGTCGAAGTTGCTGGTCCTCGTGTGGCGTTAAGGCGGTTGGCCGAGCGCCAAGAGCCATTTACGGTAGATTTAGGGGCGGCACAGCCTGGGAGACAGCTTGTTAAGCTGACCAAAGATGGATTGAATTTGCCTCTCGGTGCAAAAGTGTTATCGATTCAGCCTTCTGAATTTCTGGCGGTGATCATTGAAGTCCAAGGCGACAAAGGGAAAAGCGATGTCAAAGAGTAAACTGGGCGACAAACGGGAAGCGGCTTCGGCACCTGAAAAGCCAGTGAAGCTTTTCGGCACCGACGGAATTCGCGGTACCGCAAATAAATTTCCCATGACTCCGGATATTGTCATGAAGGTTGGTCAGGCGATTGGGCTTTGGTTACGGCAACAGCCAAATCGCAAAGCGGATCGGCGTATGGTTTTAATTGGCAAGGACACTCGGCTTTCTGGCTACATGGTTGAGCAAGCCCTAGCTAGCGGATTAAATTCAATGGGTGTTCACGTTCAGTTGACAGGGCCACTGCCGACGCCGGGAATCGGATTTTTAGCACGCAACATGAGAGCGGATGCAGGAATTATTATTTCCGCCTCTCATAATCCGTTTTACGACAATGGCATCAAGATCTTTGGCGCCGATGGTTTCAAAATTGATGAATCTGTAGAGCGCGAAATTGAGCGCGTTGTTGCAATGGTGGATTTGAATCAGCATTTGGCGGATTCGCCTTCCGTGGGCCGTACTCGTCGCATTGATGATGCGACTGGGCGATACATTGTTTATGTGAAAAATTCTTTTCCAATGGATTTGTCTTTGGAAGGCATGCGCATTGTTCTGGATTGCGCCAACGGTGCGGCTTACAACGCGGCTCCCGCTATTTTTGAGGAGCTGGGCGCGGAAATGATTGTGCTTGGCAACGCACCAAATGGAATTAACATTAACGACAAATCAGGAGCTTTGCACCCCCAGGCCACTTGCGATGCCGTAGTTAAATATCGTGCGGACGTGGGAATCACGATTGATGGCGACGCTGATCGCGTGATCATGGTGGATGAAAAAGGTGAAGTGGTAAATGGCGATCATATCTTAGCGATCTGTGCACTTCATCAATCTAAGGAAGGTAAACTCCCGAAGAATACGGTCGTCGCCACTCAGATGAGCAATATCGGTTTGGATAATGTCCTAAAAGGTCATGGAATTTCGGTTGTGCGAACGGACGTTGGCGATAAGCACGTTGTTGAAGAAATGCGCCGGGGGGGCTTTACTCTTGGCGGCGAGCAGTCGGGCCATATCATTCACTTGGACTTCAGCACGACAGGCGACGGGTGCGTTGCCGCATTAAATGTACTTTCGGTCATGCAGCGGGAGAATAAGCGCTTAAGTGAACTCAAAGACATCATGCTGGAAATGCCCCAGGTGTTGATCAACACGCGAGTGAGCGTGCGACGGGATTTAAATCAAATTCCAGGCTATGACCAGCTCATCCAAAAATTGCAAACGCAGCTTGGTGCGAAAGGTCGGATCTATGTTCGCTTCTCAGGGACTGAGCCGCTGGTTCGCGTGCTTGTCGAAGGTCCCGATAGGAAGATGATTAGTAAAATGGCCGAAGAGATTGCGCTCTTTTTAAAATCAGAGTTAACTTAAGATTAATTTATGAGATTAGCCACCGTAAGCCAATGCCAAGAGATCGAGGAAATGTCGATCAAAGCCTATGAACTTAATGGCGAAGTACTGATGGAAGCGGCCGGCACTCTTTCTTCGCGTGAGATTGACCAAGCTTTTTTCCCTGAACTAGCTCGCGGAATGACCGCTGTAGTATGTGGTCCTGGAAACAACGGAGCTGACGGTTTAGTCGTGGCTCGCCATCTTCATTCCGCTGGTCATCGTGATCTTGTGGTGATGACACTAGCTCCTGATGACAAGCAATCGGCACTTTTTAAATTACAGCTGAGGCGTGCAAAGAGTCAGGGCTTGCGCATCGTTAATTTGCTGGAAAATTTTGATAAGGCCGACCAATTGCGAAGTGCTCATCTGATTGTGGATGGCCTCTTTGGCATCGGTTTTCGCGGTGGCCTTGATGGGCAGTACGCGCTAGTAGTGGACATCATGAACTCGGCGAAAAAACCGATCGTGTCGTTGGATTGTCCTAGTGGACTTCATTGCGACACGGGAAGAGTGGAAGGCAGCGTGGTTCGAGCCGCGATGACTCTGACTTTCGGATTGGCTAAACCAGGATTTTTCGTCGGCGACGGCCCGCACCATGTCGGAAAATTGAAAACGTTGCCGATCGGTTTCCCTTACGAGGCCTTGCGCGGAATTGCGACAACACATTTTTTATTTACCGAGAGATTGGCCCGCCGGTATTTGCCGTCGCGTCGGGACACGAGCAACAAGTCCGATCACGGGCACCTTTTGTTGCTTGCGGGCCAAGAAGGCATGTGGGGTGCCGGGGTTCTTGCTGCCAGCAGCGCCTACCGCATGGGAGTAGGTTATGTGACTTGGGCCAGCCGGACTTCGCCTCAAGCAATAGTCGCGGAATTGCCCGAGGTTCTAACCGCCGCCTGGAATGGTTCAGAGACTTGGACGAGTCGCAAGATAAGTGCCGTAGCTATTGGACCAGGCCTTGGCGTTGATAAAACGACAAATCAAATGATCGAATCGCTGAAAAAAGATTTCTCTGGCCCAGTGCTCGTCGATGCGGATGCGATTAACGCTTGCGTACAGTTTGGTCTTTTTCCACTCCCGAAGAATTGGATCATTACGCCTCACATGGGAGAGCTTGCCCGTATTTTAAAAATGGATGTTCGGGCTTTGGAAGAAGATCGTTTCGCCGCAGCACTGAAAGGTGCGGAAGCAGTGGGATGTCACATGTTGCTAAAGGGGTATCGCTCTGTTCATGCGTTTGAGAATCGTTGCATGGTCATTCATTCTGGCAATTCCGCGTTAGCCAAGGCTGGCACGGGCGACGTTTTGACTGGGATGGTCGGCGCGTTGCTTGCGCAAGGCTTAGAAACTTTGCCAGCTGTCGCCACTGCAGCTTATATGCACGGGCGAATGGCTGATGAATGGGTTCGCTTGGGCCTTGATAAACGGTCATTAAGTGCGAGCGATATTGCAAGCCAATTGCCCGAACTTTTGTCCCGCATCGCTGGCGGAGCCATCGGGTGAGCGACGTCCCGCGTAAAATCTCGTCTTTGATTGAACTAAATGTATTTGCCTCGGATATGGTGAAGAAATTTTCCGTCCGGCAGGTTGTTTTGTTAAACGGTCAGATGGGCGCCGGTAAAACTCAACTCGTTCGATTCATCGTCGAAGCCATGGGCGGTAAGGCGGTGAGCTCTCCGACTTTTGCCATTCACAATGAATATGCCACTCCCCTGGGCCCAGTTGATCACGTCGATCTTTACCGGTTGGAAAGTGAATCGGAATTGGAAGCCACGGGTTTTTGGGATCTTTTTTCCCGCGATTCCGGATTGATATTAGTTGAATGGGCTGACCGCCTTGATGCCGGTGTTTGGCCGCCGTCTTGGGACACGATAAAAGTGGTAATTGAAATTGCGCCTAACAACTGCCGTTCAATTAAAACTTCATGATTATTGTTTAGACGATAATTATTGAAGTAGTGGAGCGCAGCCCGATGTGCCCAAAAACAACAATGCTGGCAACTCAAGAGTCCGTTTTAAAGACGTATCGAAAGCACCTGGCTCGCGCGCCTGGGTGACCAAAGTCACATTCATTTTTCCAGCTTTAAGCGTCTCCAAAGCTTCATCGTTTACCGCGTATGGAAAGCCTAAAGCGAAAATCTGTTTGAACCGGCCATCAGGCAATTGTTCGATCGAAAGACGAAGCGAATGAGTATGAGGAACCACCGTGGGCTGACCGGTAAAGGCGGAAACGAATGAAAAGCTTGAAGGGCTATCAAAGATTCCAATCTTCTCGGATGGCGGCGCAGTCTGATCTTCTCCCATCCAACTACCGACTGTTGGCGGAGAGGGCAGTTTACCCTGTTGAAGTGCGGCAAGAATATCCGCGACATTTCCGCCTTGGCCCCCGAGATACCGACTGAAATATAAAACTTCAATTTTACGGTCGGAAATAACTGCTATCTTAACCACATAATCTTTAGCGACAGGTAGCGTGGCCAAATCGACTTGGGTACTTTCGCTTTCTGCCAGCATTCCCATGATTGCGGCGGAGGCGCTGAATGGGAGGACGAAGGAAAAAGTGGCAACAAGAGACAATAGAGTTCGCATGAGTTCTCCGAAAGTTACAATTCAAAAGCTGGCGTTAATATCAGGCCACTGGCTTTGGTTTTCTCGCGAATCCGGTTGATTCTCATCGAATGGGCCTTCTTGGAGAGAACTAAATTGTCTCGCGATCGACGCAGCGTTTCGCCGTAGCGGCAGTGCAATTTGGCCCCAGTTCTACGGGAAGTCGTTCACTCCAATATCATTTAAATCGTAATTATCAATTAACTGAATTCGGCGAGGAACGGGGGGAGGCGAATTAAGCTGCGGCTTTGCGGCCGAGGTTTAGTGCGATGGCATTGGCCATCTTTTCGGAGAAGCGCAAGACAAGATCTGGTTGTGCGGGCTTGTCGCCTGAGCAGAGAAGAATGGCAACAAGGTGACCGTTGCTAAGGACAGGCACCGCAGTTACGTGGGGTGGTGTATTGCGCAAACCCCAGGCACGGAAGAAGCCGTTGTTTATTGCGCTCTCAACGACGTGGCCGTGGTACGGCATCGCGGTTCTTGCGACGATTCTAAACAAACTGGGCTGGCTTAAATCAATCGCGGCTTCCGCTTCCGGTGAGGCCGGTCGCGCAACGCTATCCCAGCGCCAAGCTTTTAAAGTGTCCCCGGTCATTACTAAAAGCCATGAGTTACGGAAATGCTGTTTGAGTTGCTGGAATACCCAAGCTATGGCTTCGTTTTCGGTTCGGGCGGTATCGATCGATGTGGGAGCGATGCGGTCAGCATCGATGGAGCCGGCGCTCGCCGATGCCGCCGGAGCAGCAGGTTTTGCTGGTGTCGGCACTAGTGTAAATCCAGAACTGGTGTTTTCAGGTTTGCCAACAAAATTTAAATTGAGCCCTTCGGGTTGGTCCACAGCGGCGGCAGGTGTTGGCGGTGGGGGAGCCTCGATTGAAGAAGGCGGTAAATTTAATTTGAAACCTTCGGGTGCATCGAACATGGGCAATGCGCTTACGCCGATATCGGGCAAATTTAAATTCAAATGAATTTGCGGCGAGGTAATTCCAGGGGACGTGTTCTCTTCAAGCTCCGCCAATGAGACGCCCATCCTGGTAGGCTCGCTATTTAATCGTTCCCACTGAATTTTTAAGTCCCGAGGGGAAGCGAGTACGTATTGAACGGGAAAGCTCCAGCGAATGTCTTCCGGTGGTTCAACACAGGCGACATAGATAACGCCATCCCACTCTTCGAGGGGGAGAAGATCAGGTCCCCAATTCGCTACACTTTGAATTTTCATCCAGAGGTCGCGATTAGCTGGAGAATTAAAGTATTCAGCTTGAACAAAGGGAAGGCCGTAATGGTCCATCGCCCAAACGAAATAATCGTTTACTCGAAGATGCCCGCGATCCAAGCACCAAAAGGTGACGGACTCGTGCTTAGGTACTTCCGCGGTCCAGCCAGCGAAAGTTCCTTGGTCAATGTTGAGTGCTGTGACCCATGGTTTAACTGCTCTCATCTTAAGAACATTTCGGCTTTTATCTCGCGTCTCTTGATCAGAACTCGACGTAGGGCCAGAGCATTTACGAGTCTGGACCGCAAGCGGCGATCACACTACACTAGAATCGTGCATCACGTAGTAGCAACTTGGTTAATCGCTAGTCTTCTGGCGTTGGGGTTTAATTGTCCTTGGGCGAATGCTCAAGATGATACACCTTCATCCGCAACCCCGGTTGAAGAGCCGATGCCACAGCTGCCGGATGTGGAGCTTGATGCGGACGAGCCCGCAGTTTTTCAACAAGACGGCGCGTTTGTAAAACCAAAAGCACTTGAAGTGCAGAAGATCGAAGAGAAAAAAGCCGTTCTCATGGAGGCTAATAAACCAGACTACATTCCGCTGTTTTTCGATCCGGAAAAAAATGGTGTGATCTATGCCCATCAAGAAATTGAATACGATCTTACCAATCCGCTGATTCTTCGCATCGGTCCGCTAGCGGTAACCGCAGCAGGCGTGGTGATGCGGATGTCGCGGGAAACGGGAGAGTTCACGGAAGTGGAATTTGGTTTGGATTTGCAAAAGCGTTTTGCCAACATGTACATGATTAGCTTTCAGTGGCCGGTGGAATTAATTCCTGATGGCGTTATTGAACTCTTTAGTGATGAAGGTAAAGTTCTGTGGCGACGAGAAGGCAATGAAGAGCAGGTGAACGCTTGGCGTTCGTTCGTTTCCGCCGAAGTTGCCGCGCAGATTGAGGCAGCCAATGCGGACCCATCAGAACCCAAGCCGAAACCCAAAGACAAATCTGCTAATGTCGCTAGGGTTGGCGCATACCGCTTAAAAGTGACGGGCCATGACCAGAGCACTTTTGGTCTCTTTGGAAAAGATATTTTTGATATTCCAGTTTGGAAAATCCCCGAGCCATTTCGTTTTTGCGTTACTAAAGACGCACCAGAAGGCCGTATAGCACTTTGCTCTAAACGCTATCGATTTATCCGCAAGGGTGGCCGATATCAGGTAACCTCTGAAAGTAAAAAAGTAATTCCAAAGGTAATGGTAAACGACCAACCGGTAACTTTAAAAGGGTCGGCTTTATTTATTGACGATAAAAAGCCCATTAAATTTGCAGCCCTCATGGGGAATGGCACTTACTTTGAGTTTGTCTCTTTCCCCAAGCGAATCACGGTCGTCGACATGGTTTTAAATGAGGAAACAAATCAAGTTGAAGTCATAGGATATGGGCCGCCGCCTTTGGGACAAATTGAGCGTATCGCCCGTCATGGGAAGGACTATTGGGATTTTCTAAACTTTTACCCGACCATCGGAGATTTCCGCCAGTTCTGGAAAGCGAACTTTCCAGCACAGGGCGGGGCTCTTTTTCTAAGAGGCTACGGGGGCGCGCCATTTAAGCAGCCGTTCGTTTTCGAACGCTTGCCACGTAAAAACACCCGGCCCAGAATTTATAACCTGTCGCCGAAGTCGACCTACTCAAAAACGGTAACCTTAAGCGGTGAGACCACGAATCCAGTGACAGTGAGTTCAAAGCAAGAAAGCGCGAAAGGCATCTCGCCCACGACCTTTGAGTGGGAGTTCTTGGCAAAAAAACGTGGTGATATGAACGCTTCAGAGATTTTGATAAAAGATGGTGAGCACACTTTCCGTGCCTTCCACGAGGTTTACAAGGGGTTCCCAAGAGAAATCAGTACGAGGCTGACCGGTGTCGTGACGAACACTTTGGAAGTCGTAGTTCTCGGTGAACTCGCGGGCCAAATGTGGTTTGAAAAAATCTTAGGATGGGACAGCACAAAATGGTCGCATCAACGATGGGGAATCAACGCTAAATATTTCCAGTCTCTGACTGCTATAGGTGGAAGCAAAGACGCTCAAAGTCTAATTAAGCTGGAGGTGGCGACTCTCGATTTAAAATATCGCCTCACACCAGGTGTGTGGGCGAGGGATCATACGCTTGGACTCATGCTCGATGCGCAGCAAGTAGTGATTGAAGAGTATGAGGCGCAAATGGGTGGCGTCGGTGCTTTCTGGGCCCGGTCGATGCCGAGATTCTTCGACAATATTTTCAATATCTTACCCTTCATGCGGTATCCGAAGTGGGTGGATATGGATGCAATGGTGTATTTGGTGCCGCTCTCCGCACGCAGCCAGCTCGGGTTCAACGCTTCAGTGAATTTTCACGGAAAGATTCTTTGGTCCCAGCGCTTCTTCGGTGAGGCGGGATTCGGTCTTAAGATGTTTCAATTCAATGACTTGGTACTGGAAAAATCCATTGGCCTTGCCGTAGCTTATGGGACCTTCGGTATAGGTATTAACTTCTAAAGTTAACCACCTTGTGGTACTTTCCGCCGCATATGGCTGACAGTGGCACCTTTAATGCCCCCATTAGGCCCAGAGTTTATTTCGATCATAATGCCACCACGCCGCCAGCGGACTTCATCGCTGAGCGTCTGGGAGAGTGGCTTGGTCAATGGGGCAATCCAAGTTCGATTCATTGGGCCGGCCGAGGTCCAAAGGCACTTTTGCGTGATTCACGTAAAAGCGTTGCTCAAGCTTTGAGGTGCGATCCGCTAGAGATCGTTTTCACCAGTGGCGGGAGCGAAGCCAACAACCTCGCTATAAAAGGTATTTTCGAGGTCATCGAGTCCAACCATGGTTGTTTGCCCGGGGCACCGGTCAGAGATCACTACCTTTTAAGCGCAGTTGAGCACCCCAGTGTCGTCAAAGCGATGAATCAGCTAAAAGCTGAAGGCGCTCGCGTTGACGTAATTCCGGTGAATCGTCAGGGCAAAATCGATTTGGAAAAACTAGAAAGTTTGCTCAGTGAGCGTACCGCCCTGGTTTCTGTTATGTTCGCGAACAACGAAACAGGAAATATATTTCCGATTAAAGAGATCTCCCGACTCGCGCACGCCAGTGGGGCGCTCATTCATTGCGACGGCGTTCAAGGACTTGGTAAGGCCCAGGTGAACGTGCGCGACTGGGATGTGGATCTAGCGACCTTTTCTGGTCACAAAGTTTATGCGCTCAAGGGTTGTGGTGTTTTGTATGTTCGTAAGGGCATACAGATTGAGCCTCTTATTTCAGGAGGTGGGCAAGAGCGGGGGCGAAGAGCGGGAACAGAAAATCTGCTGGCGATTGCGTCCTTCGGCGCCATAGCCGCCAGGCTTCATGACATCGAACTCAAAGTTGAGCAGATGACATACTTACGGGATCGAATGGAACAACTCATTCTTGACCGTATCCCTGGTGTGAAATTGACCGGGGCTGAAAGCGAAAGGATCTGTAACACCTCAAGCCTCATCATTGAAGGGATTGACGGTGAAACGCTACTTATGAATTTGGACATGCGCGGGTTCTCCGTTAGCACAGGTGCTGCCTGCAGTTCAGGAAGTCCAGAGCCCAGCCCTGTGCTGATTGCGATGGGACTTTCCCGCGCTGAAGCGCAAGCGTCGTTACGTTTGAGTTTAGGCTGGAGCTCGACTGTTGATGAGGTCGACGCCTTCGCCGCGGTGTTAACAAGTGTTGTTGAGAGATTACGATCGTTTCGTCATGGCGCTCATGCCATGTTAGGGGTTTAAAAAATCATGGACCCAAGAAAGCCTAGAGTCCTCGTCGCAATGAGTGGTGGAGTGGATAGCTCCGTTGCCGCGGCACTTTTAGTTGAGCAAGGTTACGATGTGGTCGGCGTCACAATGCAGGTTTGGGATTACACGGCGTCGGAGTGCGATATCCAAGAGGGCAATGGCACCTGCTGCTCAAGTACGGATGTCGACGATGCGAGAGCGGTGGCCGACTGTCTAGATATTCCCTTTTACGTGGTGAATTGTGAGGCGAAATTCCAAGCCTATGTTATCGATGATTTCGTTGGTTCTTATCTCGAGGGGCGTACTCCTATCCCGTGTGTGAATTGCAACACCTATTTGAAGTTTGATCATTTGGTGCAAAAAATGAAGGAACTCGATTGTGATTATTTGGCGACAGGCCATTACGCTCAAGTGACAACCTCCCCAACCGGCCGACCAGCGATTGCGACAAGCTGTGATGATCATAAAGATCAGACTTACTTCCTATTCACGATCAATCCGGAATTGATCCCGAAACTTTTGTTTCCGGTCGGCCATTTGAAGAAACCTGACCTTCGCAAGATGGCTGAAGAGCGTGGCCTTCCAGTCGCGCGTAAAAAAGATTCCATCGGCATTTGTTTTATTGGTAAAGACGGTTACGGGAAGTTCATTCAAGATCGCGTGGCGCCGGATCTTTTAGGAAAGGGCCAGCTCAAGCGTTTTCCATCGGGTGAAGTGCTAGGGCAACACGAGGGCATTCATCATTTTACGTACGGGCAGCGTAAGGGTCTTGGAATCGCGACGGGCACCCCGCTTTATGTGATTAAGCTTGAGCCACAGACGCGAACTGTATGGTTGGGTGAAGAGAAAGATCTTTATTCATCGTCGCTTACGATTAAAAACGCCAATTGGCTTGATGATGTTAAGGACGGCGAAGAATTAAGAATCAAAGTGCGATATGCGCACTCGGGCGCAAGTGCCAAGATTGCGCGAAATGGCGCGCAGTGGAGAGTAGACTTCGCACAACCACAAAGGGCGATTACGCCCGGTCAAGCAGCTGTCATTTATCGCGGCGAGCAGCTGGTTGGTGGTGGATGGATCGTGTAGTTTCTGTTTCCACTTTTGGCTGCAAAGTGAATTCTTATGACTCTGGTCTTATTCAAGGGCGGCTACGAGATAGCGGTTTCCTTTTAAGCGACAGTGAGAACGCCACGGTGCACGTGTTAAACACTTGCGCGGTCACGGCGGAAGCGACTCAACAGGCGTTACGGCAGGCAAGAAAACTCAAACGTGACGATCCCAGTGCTAAAATCGTGATCACCGGTTGCGCCGCACAAGTGGATACTGAAAAATTTCAGGATCAAGAGTGTATCGATTTAGTGGTCGCCAATTCCCATAAGGGGGAACTATCAGCCCGCATTGAGGATCTGCTTAGCGGTCAACTCAGCGCCAAGGTTTTTAAGTCGAACATCTTTAAAAAAGAGGATCTTGAAGGCGGTGGTGGTGAAGAATTGCACCACACGCGAAGTTTTTTAAAAATTCAAGATGGATGCAACAGCTTTTGCACGTTTTGTGTCATTCCATTTGCGCGCGGCAAGAGCCGCTCGCTCGAACCCGCCGATCTCATTCAGCGAATTGGTGAGCTAAATAAACAGGGGGTAAATGAAGTCGTTCTGACCGGCGTTCATATTGGTGATTATGAGAGCACAAGCGGATTTAAGTTGTCTGACCTGGTTGAAGAAGTTTTAGAAAAAACTAAAATCGCGAGAGTTAGACTCTCAAGTTTAGAGCCTATCGAACTTGATGATAAATTAATTCGGGCGTTTCAAAATCCTCGTCTTTGCCGTCATCTTCACATGAGCATCCAAAGCGGCTCGACCCCTGTGCTGAACCGAATGAAGCGCAAATATAGTTCGGAAGTGGTGCGTGAAGCTCTCCACCGGATAGCGAGTGAAGTCCCCGGAGCATTTGTTGGAATAGATGTGATCGCGGGATTTTCAGATGAATCTGACCAGGAATTTGCGGAAACTTTTAATACTCTTGAGAGTTCACCTTGGACGAGGCTCCATATTTTTCCCTACAGTCAGCGGCCGATGACTTTCGCCGCGAAAAAATACCCGGAACCTTTGCAAGGGACGGCGGCAAGCGGTCGTAGGCAACTAGTCATAAAAGAGCGCGCTAAAACATTAAGAACCTTAAGCGCCACTCGGCATGCCGAACAGGCCGTTCGCCAAATTGGACAATCCAAGCAAGCGCTTGTGCTCGGCACTCGAAAGTCCCCCCTCATGGGTCTGACGCGGGATTATTGGTCGGTTGTGATTGAAGGGCTTTCGCTCGACGCCATAGGTGAGGTTGTAAAAGGGCAGGAAATCCCCGTTGTTATCAGGGGTTGCGACCGGGAAGAAAGTCGCACGGGTGACCTCTTGCTTTACGCAACAGTAGCGGCTCCAGCGATTGACACCACGAGTTAAGTGCGTTAGGTAAGACTTTTAGTTGGGAGATTCCCATGACGACCTTAAATAAAGCGGACTTGCTCACCAAGTTCAAAGATGCAAGTCTTTTGAGCCAATCACTCACGCACAAAAGTTATCACAATGAAAATCTATCTGCATCTGATGGCCACAATGAGCGCCTTGAGTTTTTAGGCGACGCCGTTCTAGATTTGGCGTTGAGCGATTTGTTGATGCGTGAATTCCCTGAGGCTTCTGAGGGAGATCTCTCGAAATTCCGCGCCGGCATGGTTAACGAATCAGAGTTAGCGGAAATCGCGCTAGAATTGGAATTCGATCATTTGATGCGTTTGGGCCGGGGAGAACTCATCACCGGCGGCGCGCTAAAGCCAAGGCTTCTTGCCAGCGTTTTTGAAGCCTATATTGGCGGTCTGTATTTGGATACCGGGTATGAAACGGCTCATGAATTTCTTAAAGAGGTTTTCGTTCCTCGCTTTGCTTCCCTAAGAACGGAGAGCAAGGATCGCGATTTTAAAACTAAACTTCAAGAACGGGCCCAAGAGCAGCATCGTCAAACGCCGACTTACGAGCTTCTGCAAGAAGAAGGGCCGGATCATAACAAAATTTTCGTGGTCAGCGTTCGCCTTGGAATAGCTGAATTGGCGCAAGGCAAAGGCCGCAGCAAAAAGCAGGCAGAACAAGAGGCCGCCAAGCGCGCCTTAGAAGGATGGGTTTAATGTTTCATGCAGGTTATGTTGGTTTAGTGGGACTACCGAACGCAGGCAAAAGCACATTGCTTAACGCCCTCGTGGGGGAAAAAGTCGCCATCGTTACGCCGAAACCGCAGACGACGCGCCAGCGAGTTGTTGGCATTCACACGACGAAAAAAGCCCAGCTTTGCTTCGTGGATGCGCCTGGACTTATTCGCGCGCAAAAAGGTTTAAACAAATTTTTGGCCAACGAATTTAATGACGTTTGTGACCAATCAGATGTTTTGATTGCGATTTTAGGCATTGATGAAGAGAAGCTCGAGCCCATGGAAGAGTTGATAGAAAAGGTGAAGGGCACGGGCAAACCTTGGCTAATCGTCATTGCTAAGACCGATTTGCCGCACACTCACCGCATTCGTATTCTTCGGGAAAAATTTGGCGCCCTCGGCGTTCCGATGCTTGAAGGTAGCGCCGATAAGGAGCCAAAAGAACTTGCCGATACTCTGGTGCAGTATTTGGAGTCGATGCTTCCGGAAAGTCCAGGACCACTTTTTGATCCGGAGCTTTTCACGACCCAATCCACGCGAGAACTCGTGGCGGAACTTATTCGTGAGCAGTGTTTCATTCACTTGCACGAAGAAATCCCTTACGGTCTTGCGGTTCGCATCCGGCTCTTTGACGAGGAGGCAAAAACTTTAAAGATCGAAGCCGATCTTATCGTCAACAAAGACAATCATAAGCAGATGGTGATTGGCAGCGGTGGTCAGCGGCTAAAGTCGATTGGGCAAGACGCGAGAAAAGGCATTGAAGCTTTGCTTGGCCGGTCGGTTTATTTAGGACTTCACGTCGCATCACGCCCCAAATGGATCGAAAGTCCCACGTGGATGAAGGAGCTCGGGTATGGCATTAGCCCTTCGTAATCGCGTCGGCCTTATTGGCCGGCCGAATGTGGGTAAATCCACTTTGTTCAATAAAATTTCTCGCACAAGAAAAGCCGTCGTTAAGGACCAGCCTGGCGTCACGCGCGACGTTCTAATTGAGCCTTGTGATTGGTGGGGAAGAACTTTTGATATCGTCGACACCGGTGGCATAACTGAGGACCGCGTTGGTCTGTCGCCGCTTATTCGTGAGCAGACGCTTTCGATTTTGGAGTCGCTCGACGCTCTCGTGGTAATTCTCGATGGCCGTGCTGGACTAATCCCAGAAGACCGCGACATTGTTCGCATCGCTCAGGAGACGGGAAAGCCTGTTTTGCTTGCAGTGAATAAAATTGATTCGCAGCGGGACTTGGATATTACGCTGGCTGAATTCCATGAATTTGGCCTTGATTTGGTGCCTTGTGCTTTTGAGCATGATTTCGGTATCGACAAAGTTGTCGAGTGGATTTTAGAGCAGCTCCCAAGTGATGAGAGCACCCTTCGGCAAGGGCCAAAGCTAGCTGTTATTGGCAAGCCGAATGTAGGGAAAAGCTCGCTCTGCAATCGCCTGCTTGGAGAAAAGCGAATGCTAGTTTCCGCAATGGCAGGAACAACCATTGATGCCGTTGAAGCTGAATTTGCCTACGACGGCAAAGCATATACCCTTGTCGATACGGCCGGTTTGCGTAAGCAAGCCAGGCGTGAAGAGGGCCTTGAAATGCTTTCCGCAGTAAAGTCGAAAGAGGCCGTTCGCCGTGCGGACATCGTTTTATTGGTGGTTGATGCAACCGAAGGCCCCACGCTTCAAGACGCCAAGCTTCTTGAGATGTGCTTGGACACGCACAAGGCCGTCATTCTCGTGGCGAACAAATACGATATCGCAAAAGACCTCCACGAGAACTTGAAAGATTGGTTTTATAATCGTGTGCAGCGGGAACTTCATTTCTTCCCCGATGTGCGAACGGTTTTCGTGAGTGCACTCACAGGCTCTGGTTTAAAAGCGTTGTTCGAGGAAGTTGAAGCGGTTTATGAAGCCCTCCAGCGACGAATTTCGACTTCGCAACTAAACAAGTTTTTCTTTGAAACGATTCGGCAAGCGCCGGCACCTGTGTTTGGCACTAACAACGTGAAGTTTTATTATCTCACGCAAACTCATCAAACCCCACCAAGCTTCATCGCGTTCGCTAATCATCCCGATGGCGTTACACCATCTTATCGCAGATTCCTATCGAAGCGGATTCAAGACCAGTGGAGCTTAAAGGGAATTCCAATTCGCATATTCATCATGCCGAGCTCTCGTAAAGCACGCGTTTGGCATGACGCTGAGGCCGAGCAGTAGCGATGGCGAAGGCCACGCCTGGTCGCTGGGGAACACGATTTGGTTTCTACCTCGCTGCGGTGGGCACGGCCTTCGGCCTGGGTAATATTTGGCGATTTCCATTTGTGGTGGCAGAGAATGGCGGGGGTGCTTTCGTTCTTGTGTACCTCGCGCTCGTTTTCGTAGTGGGCATGCCCTTTCTCATTGGCGAATTAATGTTAGGGAAAGTCACGAGAAGTGCGGTGATGCCTGCAATGAATCAGCTTGGCGAAAGCGGCGGGCAGAGAAAAAAACTATTGGCCGGTTCGGGTTATTTTTCCATTGGCGTTTGCTTGATGGTTTTGGCTTATTACTCGGTAATCAGTGGTTGGGTACTTCACTTTTTAATGCGGTTCGTGGTGAGCTTATTTTCGCCAAACGGCTTTGACCCCGGCTCTTCGCTTGAGGTTCTCCTTAAAAATGGCTGGCTTCAGGTCTTGATCACTAGCGTTCACATGATTTTGGTGATGGCGGCAGTCGCCAAAGGTGTTGACGAAGGAATTGAACGTTGGGTTGGCAAAATCATGCCGATGTTTTTGGCGTTGGTGATTTTGTTAGCACTTCGCTCGCTTTCCATGGATGGCTCAAGTGACGCGATCAGATTTTTTCTTTATCCAGATTTCTCGCAGTTAACGACGGCTTCTCTGGGTAGAGCGATTGGTCAAGTTTGCTTCACTCTAAGTTTAGGTTTTGGAACCATGGTCACGTTCGGCAGTTATATGCATGAAAAAGTGAGCGTTCCGGTGGCTGGATTTCGCGTTGCGATCTTCGACTCTGTGGTTTCGTTTGTAGCGGGAATTTTGATTTTCCCCCTAGTGTTCAGCCGAGACTTCGTAAGCCGCGGCCCCCAATTGCTTTTCGAAACAGTGCCATTTTTGCTGGCAAGAATTCCTAGTGGCTCTTGGTTTGGCTTAGCCTTCTTTCTTTGCCTTTATTTGGCTGCATTTGGGGCGAGCATTGGTTTGATGGAAACGGCCGTTGCCAATCTTCGCGAAAGCAAAAAGATGCCGAGAAAGCGCGCAACGTTCGTCGCTGGCTCCATTTGCTTTATTTTAGCTTTGATCCCCGCATTGTCCTCTAGTGTTTTTAAAGACGTCCAAATTGGTGGCGCAAGCATTATGGAAGTTTGGGACAATGTTCTAGTCAATTGGATGCTGCCTATCGTTGCCTTAATCGTTTCACAGGTCGTTGTGCGACGCCTTGATCGTGAAGCTCAAGCGAAAGAGTTTGATTCCATACCATCGGCAGCGATGGGACAGCTCTATGCCCATTGGCGATTTGCCATTAGATACTTAGCACCACTTCTAGTGCTGACCGGATTAATTCTACAGGTTTTATAGAGTCTAAGGATTGCTCGGAGTGCCCAGAGCAGTCATGTTCAGGATCCACAATCGCATGGCTTCGATGGCCTGGGCATCGGGCCTGATGGGGCGAACTGCCGGCATCGTACCGCTAGAGAATCGATCGTAGAGCCCGCTCGTCGCTGGATCTTTTGGCGTGATAAGTCCCGGTGTAGCTATTGCCGTCTTGATAAGTGGCTCTTCAGCGAGGGTTTTGCTAGTGGACGAGTGTCGGAAATCTCCTGGGCCTGGGCCGATGCCGTTATGGCAATTGGCGCAGTTGGACTGAATATAGCCAATCACTGCCTTGTCAGCGGCACCGCCGGGAATCATATCCAACCGGCCGGGATTAACACTAATGAAATTCGCTAAGTATGCTGTGTTGACATTAAATGCCGCGGTTGGCGAAGAGAGTTGAAGAAAACCGAATCCACGCACCACATCCAGAGTGCTGCCGTGACATCTTAAGCACTGTGTAAGATTGCCGATTCTATATCTGCTAAGAATGGCGCCAGCGGCATAAGTGGCGACCACAGCTGGCGGCTGATCAAGGAGGCCCGCCGTGACGAGTAGCGCGTCGGATTGGTCGGCAAGCTGGCCATAAATCGTAAAGCGCCAATTGGCTGCACCATCGCCAGGGCCGACTTTCTCCATTTGACGGGTTTCGATCAGAATGCCGTCAACTAAAAACTGTTTATAAATGATCGTGCCCTGCGGGAACCGCCAATTGTCTGGATCGGAGTTGTCGATTTTTTGTCCGACAGGCAGGTAAATCCAGCGGCGCTTGGTCGCGCCATCATTGTAAAGCGGATACTGAGGTTCATATTCGACAAAATTAAAGTAGCTTCCGCCAAGTAACATTCTTGGGCGAAGCTGCGCGAAGCAAGTATTACTAAGTCGAGTAGCAGCTGTCGGCATGATCGGACAAATAGCCACGGTTTTGGCCGTAGGATCGACTTCTTGAAGTGACCCTTTAGTGCTTGCTTGGGTAGCTTCGAATCCTTCGGAGCAGTTTTGGAAAAGAAGAACCATCACTACAAAAGCGACGGCGCAAAGACCCAGACCAATCGTGTAAGGCATATTTTTAATACTCATATCAGTCTTATCGGAAATCCCTAATTGAGCCTTAATAATATCTCAATTTGGGTCGCTAAATCAGCCTTTAACACATACGAATTGTTTGAGCACAGCGACTAAAAAAGGGTGACTGTCAAAAGTCACCCTTTCAGAAGAAATTTCGTTTTGTTTATGCAGCGCGGATGTAGCACTTTTCGTGAGTAGCATAGCGCTTTGTGTATTGCTGGAACTTCTTAACGTCAGCGCGAACCGACTTCGCATATGTGCGCTGATACGTTCCGAACTTAGTGTCCAGGAATGTATAATAATGGTTATAAAGGAAGTTCATCATCATCTTGCGATAGAACACTACAGGTGTGCCTTCGCGATAAGTGTGCTTCTTTGTGAATGAAGCGATGTACTTATTCATCGTGCGGTACCACTCCGTAGCTTCTTTTTGCCAAACAAAATTGCCGAAAAACACTTTTTCTTTGCCGAAATAAAATCCGACTTCGTAATTATGTCCGACTTTGTTTGAGAAAGTGTGGCACTTAGTGTTACCGAAATTATAGGTCTTTTTCAAATGCGCCTCCTAAGGCTTATGGTTGGAATTAGACTAAGCCACTCTTCGGCACCTTAACAAAAAACCTACGTCCAGAATTCTGTATTGCTAAAGTTATTTACCCCGCACCGCGCACTCCGATTTTTCCGTCCGGTTTGTGGACATTTTCGGCGTGCCCACTTTGGCACTCGGCCTAGGCCGTGGGTTTACGCTTTGCACTGTTAATCGAGAGTGTATCAAGTTGGCTACCGCAATTTGGTGGAAACTTCGTTGAAGGTTTTTCTACCTAGATTTTCGGTACCCACTTCCAACTGTAGAGAGCTCGTTTGCGCGAAAATGCTTTAAAGAATAATTATGCTTTAAAGCATTTTCGCGCAAACGACCTCGCAGTAGTTAGGGGTGGGTGGCGATACAAGCAGGAATTTCAGGGGGAGTAGCGCATGAGTTTGCGAGAATACTGTTATCAGTTTGCTTTTGTCCTGCATCATGAGCGGGTTCGTAAAGGGTTGACCCAGTACGCGCTTGCGGGAAAAACGGGGATTCATCAGAGTGTAATTTCTAGATATGAGTCAGGTAGGGGTAATCCAAATTTAAAGAATATAGTGGTACTTGCTGAATTTTTTGAGATTCGGGTGGCGGAGTTTCTGCTTAGCAGAAGATCATTGATGCTTCATCTGGCCGAAACCCCCGCGGATGGATTGAAACTACCTGGCGTTAATTTCAGCACGGTTTCGATTCCTTCAGGAACAGAAACAGCTTTCAAAATTGAGCTGTTGCGCCAGCTGGCGGTCAGGGTGATTCGGGGTCGGTTGGCGGTGAAGACTGAGGGCCTCGGGCAAATGAAGCTGTTGGAAGAAGGGCAGTGGTTAATCATTCCCGGAGGGGTTGACGTCATGCTAGCGGGGATTGCCGAGAAAATGTCGGAAGTGGAGCTGTTTGAGTCGGAGCGCACCGAAGTGCGAGGATTGGAGGCGCTCAACTAAAAGTTGAGGCCTAAAATAGCGAGCAAGGTGAGGACGTCGCCTTTGTTGTAGAGGCCGGTTGGGGTGTTGCCGGTGAGGATGATTTCTGAGTTTTCATTTTGGAAGCTGACGAGTTGGAAGGCCGCTTGCCCGCCGAAGTACATGTTACGCATGAGTGGAATTTCGAGGCCGGCACCAAGATCGAAGCCCATGGCGCCTTCCTTGCCGAAGGCGGTTTCACCGACGACGGTAGTGGTACGGTAAACTTGCGAGAAGCCGCCAAGGAGATAAGGATTCAATTTTGCCAGGCCGCGAGTAACGTTTTGCGTGTTCAAGTAGTACTTAAGGTTTAAGCAAATGTTGGTCAGAGCCACATTGCCACGGATCTTACTGCCGTTTGTGGGGTTTGTAAGGGAGAGTTCGTGGTCTCCTGTGAGAAAGCCAAGTTGAAGCGCAAAGCGAAGATCAAAAAAGTAAGCAATAAAAAGCCCATAGGCGGTAGCTGGCTTTTGCAGCTCGCCCATAGTTTCAGTAAAATCCCGGTAGCCGCCAGTAAACCCTAGAGTGAAAAAGCGCCCATTACGGAAAAAGTTGATATCGGCTTCTTCCTCGGCGGATTCTTCGAACTCACTGTAGTCAGCAAAGGGGTCGTAACTGTCGTCGGCCTCCCCTTGGGCATGACTTGGAGTCCCATACAGGCTAACGCTCAGAAGCATAATCGCGGCTAAAAGCATTCGAATGGCGTTCATTTGTTCATTTTAGAGACAGATCTTGAAAAGATCCAGTCACCTCTCACTTTGAGACAGTCCTTTCGTTGTCAGGTCTAGGTGGATTTGGTAAACGATGCTCTAACCCCTGGAGCAGACAAGTGACCCTTGATTATAAAAAGGCCGGTGTCGACGTTGCCGCTGGGGACGCATTGGTGGATTGGCTTAGAGCCACGCAGCCCCCCACCTTCCCCCACAAAGACAAACTGGTCGCGGGAATTGGCGGATTTGCAGCCCTCTTTAAAGCTGATTTTTCCAAGATGAAAGAGCCCTGCTTAGTGAGCTGCACCGACGGGGTCGGGACCAAGGTCAAGTTGGCTAGCCACTTTGGCCGCTATCGCGAAGTCGGTCAGGACCTTGTCGCGATGTGCGTGAATGACATGATTTGCTCCGGCGCGAAACCTCTCTTCTTCTTAGATTATTATGCAACCGGAAAATTGGAGCTTGAGGCAGCAAAAGAATTTCTAACTGGCGTTCGCGACGCATGTCACGAATCCAATTGCGCGCTGATTGGTGGCGAGACAGCGGAAATGCCAGGAGTGTATCAAGCGGATGATTTTGATTGCGCGGGATTTTCTGTTGGAGTGGTCGACAAAGCGGATGCACTTGGGCCCCACCGTGTGGAATCAGGTGATGTGGTGATCGCAATCGCGAGCAGCGGATTTCATAGCAATGGTTATTCCCTGCTACGCAAAGTTTTTGAAGCTGATCTTGATAAGTGGGCTGACCGATTACTTGTGCCCACGGCGCTTTACGTTCGCTTGAGCGAGGCGCTGACCCAAGCGGGCGGAGTAAAAGCCATCGCGCATATCACTGGCGGTGGGATGGATAATCTGCCTCGCGCCTTACCAGAAAACACCAGAGCGGTGATTGAACCGTGGGAAATTCCAGATGGTTTTAAAGAAGTGCAAAAGCGAACTGGGATGGAGTGGTCGAGTATGTTTACCACTCTCAATTGTGGTGTGGGACTTACAGTCGTTTGTGACCCGGCTAAAGCCCATAACTTAGTAAAAGTGGCGCAAGCGAGCGGCCACAAAGCTTGGGTCCTTGGTGACATTGTAGATTCGGATATTCAAGAAGCCTCATGGGAGTTTGCGTGATTAAGGCGCGGGCGGATGTCGTTATCATCTCCGCCTTTGGGCGGGGAAACTGGATGGCCGCGGAGCTTGCGGGCAAGGGAATTTCTGTTCAGCTGGCTGATGTTACGGAGCAACTGGGACGTTGGGCGCCGGAGGATTGGGAAGGACCGTTTGGGTTTTTCCGCGAGGATGATTTATTAGCCTCTCAGTTAAGCCGATTGTCAGAAGAAGATTATCAAGACGAAATCAATGAGGGTTTTACGGTTTGGACCAAAGAAGGTCCCCTCGATATGCGGGGGCACTTGGCGCCGTATTGGTTGGAATCCAATCCCGGAATGGCGTTAGCAAAAAAGTATGTTCAGACGTTCCATACAGCGGACGAAGATGTCGTCGAAGACCTTGAAGAAGATCTTTTGAATGAGGGGTTTAGCCGCAATTGGTTGGCGCAGCTTGCGCATCAGTTGGCTTCTCCCGTTTATATGCCCAACGCTTTGAGCCTTCATGAGGGTGAACCGCTGCCGCTCTTTTCACCGTTTGCGATTCGGCGTGTGACTCGCAAAGGTGCGGCAAAATCACTCGATTGGGTTAGGGCACAAGGGGCTGAAGTTGTTAGCTCAGCTAAAGTGATCGACATAGCGACTGAAGGACGAAACTGCGTTGGGGTGCAAATTGCCGGAGAGGTTTCCCGAGTTCTCTCTGGCGACAATTACATTTGGTGTTTATCAAGTGGTGAAACCCAATTCATAGCGCCGAAAGCCGGGACGCTGCTTTTCCCAAAAGGTCCTTTGACAGCGGAGTGGTGTTGGATGCGCTGGCGACTCCAGGGGCATCTAGGTCTTTATTCTGGCTCAGTGCCAGCGCACTTTGTTATGATCGAAGACTTAAGCTTGCCTTGGACGCATGCGAACATGCTTGTGGTACAGAGAACCGAAATGGATTCTAAATTCGATGTCTGGGCCCGTATTCCCTCACATCATCGCTTTCAGCGCGGCTATTGTGAAGAGTTCAGCCGCACAATCGCCGAGTTCCTGGATCGTCGGATTCCGAATTTTAAAGCTCAAGTGCAAGAGCAACCACAAGATTACCACTATGACGTCGCGGAACTCGGGCCGGCGCTATACCCCGTGTTTGATTCCGCAACTCGGGCGGCTTGGTCGGCGAAAGCGTACAAGAATCTAGAATATGATGGGATTGAAACCGTGAAGAACTTGGATTGGACCGGACGCTTTGCGAGACAATTAGAGATTGTCGCCAAAATGGTAAAGTGGAAACAGATCCAGATTGCAAAGTTGGAAAAAGGAGGCGGCCGTGATCGCTCGATACACTCGTCCTGAGATGGCTGTGATTTGGACGGCTGAAGCGCGCTTTCAATCTCTGTTGGAAGTGGAGTTGGCTGTCGCGGAAGCTCAAGGAGAGCAAGGAATAATTCCAGCCGCCGCGGCAAAAGAACTACGGGCTAAAGCTAAAATCGACATTAAAGAAATCGAACGCCTTGAATTGACTACTCGCCATGACATTGTGGCGTTTGTTAGCCAGGTGGCGAAAACTGTCGGCGAGAGTGGACGGTTTCTCCATTACGGGATGACGTCCTCTGATGCCTTGGACACGGCACTAAGCCTTCAAGTCCGCCGTGCGGCTGAAATATTAAATTATTCTCTTGATCGCTGGCAGAGCGCACTTCAGAAATTAATGAAGAAGCACGCAAATACGGTTTGTGCCGGGCGCACGCATGGCATTCATGCGGAGCCAACCACATTCGGTGTGAAGCTAGCGGGATTTTTGAGTGAACTTCGCCGTGGCCGCGCAAGATTCAAACGCGCGGTTGAACAAATGCAAATCGGAAAACTGAGTGGCGCGGTCGGGACCTATTCAGCGCTAAATAGTGAAATCGAAAAGAGCGTTTGCGGCAAGCTTGGTTTAAAGCCTGAAACCGTCGCAACCCAGGTGATCCCGCGCGATCGGCATGCAGAACTCGTTTGGTCGATTGGGATGCTCGGCTCAGCGCTTGAGCGCTTGGCGGTCGAGCTTAGGCATTTGCAGCGAACCGAAGTGGGTGAGGCGAGAGAAGGTTTCGGCAAGGGTCAAACCGGCTCGAGCGCCATGCCACATAAACGAAATCCTATTAGTGCTGAAAATTTAACGGGTGTAGCCCGCTTGCTGCGTTCCTATGTTCACCCGGCAATGGAAAACGTAGCACTTTGGCATGAAAGGGACATTTCTCACTCCGCGGTTGAGCGCGTGGTTTTCGCTGATGCATTTATATTAGCCGATTACGCGAGCGATCGTATGGGCCGCATTCTGGAAGAGCTCGAAGTCGACGTCGAAAGAATGAAGAGTAATCTTGATTTGTCGCAAGGGCATCTTTTTAGCTCGCACATATTGTTAGCTCTGGTGAAGAAGGGCCTCTCACGCGACGCCGCTTATGGGTTGGTGCAGGAGCTTGCTCTAAATTTAAAGTCGGGTCAGCACTTGCGGGCAGTGGCGGGTCAGGACAAACGTGTCAGTGATCTTTTAAGTGGCGATGAACTAGATCAGATCTTTAGTGGCCAATCCCACGCGAAGGCGGCGGCACAATTGGTAGGGCGAGCCGAAGCCGCTAGCGACGGAGGTTTGTTATGAAACCGGGCGAAATGTTATACGAAGGCAAAGCTAAAAAGATTTTCGCCATCCCGGGACGCAGCGATGCCGTTTTGGTGGAGTATAAAGATTCACTCACGGCGTTTAATGCGCAGAAGAAAGGCGAGTTCGCCGGAAAAGGCGCGCTCAATCGGGACATCACGTCACTGATTTTTAAATATTTAGGCGAAAAAGGTATAGCTCATCATTTGATTGAAGATGTTGGCGATCATTCGATGGTCTGTGAAAAGGTTGATATTATCCAAGTCGAAGTCGTCGTTAGAAATCGATTGGCAGGGAGTACGGCTAAGAAGTTTAACTTTGAAGAGGGAACCGCGCTGTCTTCGCCGCTAGTGGAGTTTTATTTTAAATCCGATGCGCTTGGTGATCCCTTCTTGTCTGACGATCAGGCCTTGATGTTAAAAGCGGCAAAGTCCCGGGAAGAGCTGGATGAACTGCGCAAGATTGCGCTCGAAGTTAACCGCCACTTAAAAGTTTTGTTCTCTGAAATCGGCATTGATCTCGTCGACTTTAAAATCGAAATCGGGCGAAACCACAGAGCACAGTTGAAGTTGGCTGATGAAATCACGCCCGACTGCTGCCGTCTTTGGGATCAGAAGACGGGCGAAAAAATGGATAAAGATCGATTTCGTCGTGATTTAGGAAATGTGGAAGAAAATTATAGGGAAGTTTTGAAAAGATTAAAAGACCGTTGGGGGAAAGACATATGAAGATCGGTGTAAAAGTGTTGCCTCGTCCCGAGGTTTTGGATTCTCAAGGTCGCGCGGTTGCAAAAACTTTGAGTGACCACGGCAAGGCTGTCAGCCAATGCCGCGTTGGCAAGTACATTGAAATTGAAGTGGATCAGACGGACGAAAAGGCGGCGCTTGCAAAAGTGAAAGAGCTTGCGGATTTCGTTTTGTACAATCCGTTGATTGAAACCTACGAGCTCGAGGTGGTGAGCAAATGAGCGCAAACGTCGGCGTCGTGCGGTTTCCTGGCACGAACTGCGATCAAGATGTGTTTGAGGCCGCGGCATCCGCGGGGTTACGCCCACGATGGCTCTGGCATGCGGATCGCTTTGAACTAAAATCGGTGGATGCGATTTTACTACCAGGTGGATTTAGCTATGGCGATTATTTGCGAAGTGGTGCTTTGGCGGCGAAAGCTCCAGCGATGGAGTCGGTTCGCGAGTTTGCGAAAGCGGGAGGTCCAGTTCTTGGCATATGCAATGGTTTTCAAATTCTTTGCGAAAGTGGATTGCTCCCAGGCGCGCTAGTTAAAAACCAAAGCCGACGGTTTGTTGACCAGTGGGTGGAATTAAAACTGGCTCAGCCGAGCAAGGTTTTCGGCCCAGAGAGCGTCGGAGTTAAGGTGCGCTTGCCGGTCGCTCATGGTGATGGTCGATATCATATCGATGAAACTGGGAGAAAAAAATTGGTAGATCGTGGTCAGATCTGGTGGAACTATCTTGAAGATGTGAACGGTTCTGTACACCAGATCGCTGGCGTAATGAATGAAGCCAGAAACGTAGCTGGTCTGATGCCGCATCCTGAGCGGGCCATGCAGTCTTGGATGGGCGGTACCGACGGGCGCACGTTTTTTACGGGGTTGCTGTCATGAATGCAGAATTAAAACAAAAAATGAAGCACTACCGAATTAGCGATTCCGAGTATGAGCGGATCAACACACTTCTTGGGCGCCCGCCCGAGGGAGTCGAGTGGGCTTTGTTCTCTGCACTGTGGAGCGAGCACTGCAGTTATAAATCATCTCGGGTTCATTTGAAGAAGTTTAAACACTCATCTGTAAGAGTATTGCAGAGCATGGGCGAAAACGCGGGCGTGATTGATCTTGGTAGAGGCGAGCGCGTCGCATTTAAGATGGAAAGCCACAACCATCCAAGCTTCATCGAGCCCTACCAAGGGGCTGCGACGGGAGTGGGCGGAATCTTGCGCGACATTTTCACGATGGGCGCCAGGCCGATTGCATTGGCAAACTATCTTTGTTTTGGCGAGCCGCAGGCGGAACGAATGTCACAGCTAGTAGACGGCGTCGTGCGCGGCATATCAGGATACGGGAACTGCGTGGGTGTTCCCACGGTTACGGGCCAAGTTGAATTTCACTCTAGCTATAACGGAAATATTTTGGTGAATGCCTTAGCACTGGGACTCTTCCGGCCGAATGAGCCGGTTGTGACGAGCCAAGCAAAAGGTGTCGGCAATGTGGTCGTCTACGTCGGCGCAAAAACGGGGCGCGATGGAGTGCATGGCGCTAGTATGGCTTCTGAAGCGTTTGATGAGCAGAGCGCCAGCAAACGGCCAACGATTCAAATCGGTGATCCATTCTACGAAAAGCTTTTGATTGAAAGCTGCATCTCTGTGATGCAACAAAATTTTGTCGTAGCGATTCAAGATATGGGCGCGGCAGGAATTACATCTTCGAGTTTCGAAATGGCGGCCAAAGGTGGCGTCGGGTTTAAGATTGAACTTGATAAAGTTCCGCTTCGCGACAGCACTTTGACTCCAGAAGATATTTTGCTCTCGGAAAGCCAAGAGCGAATGCTAATGATCTGTGAGCCGGGCAAGTTTGAAAAACTACGAGACGTGTTTGAGCATTGGGACCTTGATGCCGCGATTATTGGAACCGTCACGAAGGGGCCAGAGGTTGAATTATGGTGGCGAGGTGAACAGATCTGCGCGATGGACCCGAAAATATTAACCGATGAAGCTCCGATGTATGAGCGTCCCTATACTAAGTGGCAGCCGCGCAATCGCGTGGCTGAGGCTTTAAGTGTTGTGACTGAAGAGGGTGACCCAACGCAAACTTTGATGGCGATCTGTCGCGATCCAAGAGGCACTTCGCGCGAATGGGTGTATCACCAATACGACCAGCGAGTCGGTACCAAAACTGTTCGTGATGCGACGGAAAGTGTTGCGGTTCTTCGTCTCCCAGATTCCGGCCGGGGTTTAAGTCTTGTGCTTGGATGTCGCCCTCATGTCATGCGATTTGATGCCGCTGAAGGGGGATACGATGCTTTAGTGTATCCAGCGCTCGAGCTCGCTGCAAAAGGGTTTCAGGCGCAAGCCGTGACAGATTGCTTAAACTTTGGTAATCCTGAAAAGCCAGAGGTGATGAGTGAGTTCGTTGCCGCCGTAGAGGCCTTGGCTAAAGCGGCCCAAGTTCTTGATGCTCCGGTAATAAGTGGCAACGTCAGTTTTTATAATGAGACTTTGGGAAAGAACATCACCTCCACTCCGGCGACGGGTGTTGTGGGACTAAGGGAAACGATCGAAGGAATTCCAGTCTCCCACTTTGCCCGAGCGGGTGATGAGATTGTTCTAGTGCGGGCGCCAATGCTGATGATTTCAGGCCTTGAGGCAGAGAGAGTTGGGCGCGCGCTTTTAGGGTTCGGCACGATCGACATGGACAAAGCGAATAGCTTAATCCAGTTGGTTAAGGGTTTGTCGGAAGGGGATTCAGTCGTGGCTTCACGGGTCGTCGGAAAATTCGGCCT
>JAYSTF010000086.1:0-29623 GCA_043720065.1 Pseudobdellovibrionaceae bacterium
TCTAGCGCCAAGTAAACGTTTGCCAATGTTTGCGCCTCGACACCTTGGGAGGCATCGACGACTAGCACAGCACCTTCGCACGCTGCTAACGACCGTGAAACCTCGTAAGAGAAATCAACGTGCCCCGGCGTATCAATAAGATTTATTTGATAGGTTTTCCCGTCATCGGCCTTGTAAGACAAGCGCACGGTTTGCGCTTTAATGGTAATGCCGCGCTCGCGCTCAAGATCCATGTTATCTAAAAACTGGGCCTTTTCTTCCCGCGCTGAAACCGCGCCCGTGTAGCGCAAGAAGCAATCGGCCAAAGTCGATTTGCCATGGTCAATATGCGCGATGATCGAAAAATTTCTTATCAGTTCGGATTGCACTCGACGCTCTCCACCTCTGGCGGTTGACCTAAAGGCAAAGGCATTTGTCCTGGGAGCATTTCCCGATAGTGATGCAAAATCAAATCAATGCCTTGCCGGATGTATTCAGCCACTGGGACTTTGGAGCGCACGTTTAGCTCACGCAGGAGGTTTTGCTGCTCCTCCGTGATATAAACCGTAGTCGCGATTTTCTTCGCCATCGTGGCTACCTATCGTATGCTTTTAACAGCGTCCTTAAGAGCTTCCACTTTGTCCGTGCGTTCCCAAGTAAACTCAGGTTCAGTGCGGCCGAAGTGCCCATAAGTAGAAGTCTTGCGATACCGTGGTTTAAGAAGGTCAAACTGCTCAATGATCGCTTTCGGGCGTAAATTCCAGATGTGGCTCACGGCTTTGCTCAAAATTTCGGATCCAACCGAGCCGGTTCCGAACTCGTTCACCATGACGCTTACTGGTTCAGCAACACCAATGGCGTATGCGACTTGCACTAAGCAACGCTCCGCAAGTCCTGCCGCAACGATGTTTTTTGCTACGTGACGAGCCGCATAGGCCGCGGATCGATCCACTTTAGAAGGATCCTTACCAGAAAACGCGCCGCCACCGTGAGCCCCATGTCCCCCGTAGGTGTCGACGATGATTTTTCGTCCCGTGAGTCCGCAATCTCCCATCGGGCCACCGATCACAAACCGGCCCGTTGGGTTCACATGAATTTTAGTATTGTTGTCGACGAGATTTTTAGGTATCACGCGGCCAATCACTTCTTCCATCACGAAACCGCGTATTTGCTCTTGGGTCACATCGGGAGAATGTTGGGTCGAAAGGACAATGGAGTCGACGCGCGCAATCTTGTTATCGCGGTACTCGACCGTGATTTGGCTTTTCGAATCAGGGCGGAGAAAATTCACTTTGTTGGCTTTTCTCAAACTTGCAAGTTCGCGCACGAGCTTGTGAGAAAGATCAATACTTAAGGGCATGAACTCAGGTGTTTCATTCGTCGCATAACCGAACATTAAACCTTGATCGCCCGCGCCCTGCTCCTTCGCATCAACGCCCATCGCAATATCAGGACTTTGTTTGTCGAGAGCTGCGAATACGGCGCAGGTTTGAAAATCAAAACCCTTATCCGTGCTATCGTAGCCCACACTTTTTACGACTTCGCGAACCGTGCCAGGAATATCCACGGTGGTTTTCGATGTCACCTCGCCAGCCACTACTACAAAACCAGTCGATATCATGGTTTCACAGGCAACACGCGAAGTGGGATCACCTTTTAGAAACGCGTCTAAGACCGCGTCGCTGATTTGATCCGCCATTTTGTCTGGATGACCCTCAGATACAGACTCACTCGTGAACAGATAATTGCGCATGGGAAAGCCCCTTAAATAAAAAAGTGCCGCTTTGGCGGCACTAACTAATAGAGATGAACGATCGGTGTTAACAAGGGGCGGCGAGAGGAGTCAATAATTTACGACATGCGCCCTTCGAGGCGAAGCAGATGTTCTTTGATTTTTAGGTCCAAAGCGAAACCGCCGAGCTTGCCGTTCGCTGCTAAAACGCGGTGGCAGGGAATAAAGATCAAAAAAGGATTCCGGCCACAGGCTTGACCCACAGCGCGTGAGGCCTTGGGCTTTTTGAGGCGGTGCGCGATCTCACCATAACTTCGCACTTCTCCATAAGGAATTCGGGCGAGTTCATGCCAAACGGAGGGGGTAAAACCCTCTTTTTCCGGCAGGTCCAAGGGGATCGAAAATTCTCTTCTTTCGCCTTTAAAATACTCCTCGAGCTGGATTGCGGCATTCATGAGAACGCCACGGCTCAGGTTGGTTTCTTTTGGGCGCTTTGAACCAAGTAACCGGACGTTGGCTAGTTTTTCGTTTTTCACGGTCAGTTCAATCCAGCCAACAGGCGTTTTGACCGCCCCTACAGTGGCCTTTAGGTCACTCATCAGAACATCTTCTTTCGTTTCGAAGAAGGCAGGATTCTTAGCATATCGCGGTACTTCGCGACGGTACGGCGCGCGATTTGAATCCCTTCTTTTTTCAATAGTTCGACGATGCGTTGATCGGACAGTGGGTTGCGCACGTCCTCTTGGCCCACCAGGTCTTTGATCTTCAACTTTACTGACTCGCTCGCTAACGCATCCCCGTCCGACGTGCTGATGCCTGAGTTAAAGAAATACTTCAACTCAAAGATACCGCGTGGCGTGTGTAAGTACTTGTTCGTCGTCACCCGGCTCACCGTCGATTCATGCATTCCGATGTCATTGGCAATATCGCGCAAAATCATCGGCTTTATGAACGCCGGCCCCTTATCGAAAAAGTCTTTTTGGTGCTTTACTATACTTTCCGTCACCTTATAGATCGTGCGTTGACGCTGGTGTATGGATTTAATCAACCAAACGGCGGAACGTAGTTTGTCTTGAATGTACTCCTGCGTTTTTTCACTCGACGCCTGATCACCTTTTAAAATGTTCTTATAAAGATTTGAAATTCTCAAGCGGGGAAGACCGTCCTCATTTAGCGACACCACGTAATCTTCGGCGACCTTGTAAACGTACACGTCAGGGGTCACGAAATGCGTGTCTTGCGGCATGAACGCGCGCCCGGGCTTGGGATCCATCGAGTAAATGATTTTGCACATTTCTACGACGTCCTCGACGGCTAAGTTCATCGCCTTAGAAATGCCAACGTAGTTTTTCTTTTCAAGATCCTTCAAGTGATTGTTGATAAGATTTACCAGGTCGGTCGTGTCTTCTTCCAGATGTTTTGCCTGAACGATGAGACACTCTTTTAAATTTCTCGCGCCCACCCCCGGAGGATCAAACTCGTGCATGAAGGGGATCATTTCTTCCAGTTCGCTTACGGCGATGGACTCATCGGCCGCGATTTGCTCGAGCGGAACTTTTATGTAACCCTCTTCGTCGACGTAGCTAATTAAAATCGCTAAAGCGTTTTCTTCGTCCTCAGAGAAACCTCCGAGCTGAAGCTGCCACATGAGATGATCGTGCAACGACATATTCGCCGAGATCACATTCTCATAGTTCATGATCTCTTCGTTGCCACCGCCACCTGGAGCCTGGAGCGGCTTATACGTCGATTCTATATAGCTTTCCCACTCAAACTCTTCTTGTTGGCGGGGGTCGGATGAAACCGTTTCAACTTCCGCGATGGGCGTCGCGTTTTCATCGGGCATTCCCGATTCCACTTTGGTGCCCTCGTCATCGGTCGACTCTTGGATCTCCTCTAGCACTGGATTTTCATCCAACTCTTTACGCACGGCTGTCTCAAGCTCGAGGCGGGAAAGCTGCAACAGCTTAATGGCCTGCTGCAGCTGTGGCGTCATCCGCAACTGCTGGGAAAGTTTGAGACTGGTTTTTAACTGCATCGACATAGACTTAAAACTCCTCTTACAGCTTGAAATTCTCGCCGAGGTAAAATTTCCTGGCGACAGGAGATGACGCGATTTCTTCCGCGCTGCCTGCCACCTCGATCTTCCCCTCTTTGAGAATGTAAGCTTTGTCGCAAATTCCTAAAGTCTCTCTCACATTGTGATCCGTAATTAAAATTCCGATCCCACGCCGCTTTAGATCACGAATGATCTCTTGAATATCGCCGACCGCAATGGGGTCAATGCCGGCAAATGGCTCGTCAAGCAGGAGAAATTTCGGCGAGCCCGCTAGCGCCCGTGCGATTTCGACACGCCGCCGCTCACCGCCCGACAAAGCGTACCCATAACTTTCGCGAAGGTGATTGATTCTAAAATCATCGAGGAGGATTTGCATACGCTCTTCGCGCTCACTGGGCGTGAGTCCCTGAGCCTCCAGAGCAACCATGATATTTTCACGAACCGTAAGTTTCCGAAAAATCGACGCTTCCTGCGGAAGGTAGCTTAAACCCCGGCGGGCGCGCTGGTACATGGCCAAATTTTCAATCTTCTCTCCGTCGACGGCGATAAATCCGGTGTCGGGTTTAAGTAGCCCCACCACCATGTAAAAGCTCGTGGTTTTACCAGCGCCATTGGGACCAAGAAGTCCTACGACTTGGCTCGAATCCACGCTAAAGGAAACGTCATCCACGACTTTGCGCGCTTTAAACTTTTTGCTGATGTGTTCAATTTGCAGCTGACTCAATCGTTGTTTACCTTTTCCAGTGTGCGCTCGTCCACTTTGGCTCGCGCGCGTTGGACCAATACTTTGCGACCACCGTCGAGGAAAACGATCTCTTCTCCGCGCAGTTCATCGGTGTCCTGAACCACTCTCGGGTTGCCTTTAAAAATATACTTGTCATCTTCAAATTGGACTTTCAGGTTTTGCGCTGTCGCCCACTTTTCCGTGTCGCTAACTTTAACGCCACCTTTAACGTAAATCGATTTTACCAATTCTCGTTTCGGATCATATTCGAATTCGGCCTCCGGGCCAGTGATACGCATGTCATCCATGTCCATGACGACATTGCCGACGAATTTGGCCATCCGCTGCTGGCCACTCACTTGGGCACCATCACTCTTAATCACAAGTGTGCGGTTGGGCGGAATCGTTCGCTGGGCGCGAACCGACCGGGCAATCGAAATGAGTGAGCTGTTTAAATCCGCGTTCAATCCATCACCTTTCAAACTTAACCGGCTACCTTGCACATCTTTTGGTCCGATCATCTCAACCAAACCAGGGCTTACCAGAGTTCGGTTCTTAGCATCGTACGAAACTGTTTCTGTCATAAACTGGTAACCGTTCGAAGACTTCGTGAGAACCTGGCCAGAGACTCTGAGATTTTTTGTATCCGTCTCGATTTCGCCTTCAGCTCCGGTCACCGTAAATTCAACTCCGTTTTCAGCAAACAAAACTACTTTGACTCGTTTAAGCTTCCAAAGGCTCCGACTGTTAAAGGCAATCGCTTCATCCGCCCACAATTCCCAGTCGCGGCGCGATTCCGTAGTTCCTACTGAGTGGACACCTTTCATAAGTTGAGCGACGTCAGCCGGGTCTTCCCCTGCCACCGTTACGGGCTCGTCTTGGTGGGTCTGATTGACGTTTTGGGGGGCAATGACTGCCACCTGAACCACCAGGACAAGAACCAAAACTGCCAGGAAGCACCCTACGTACCTGGACATCAGTCACTCACTCCTCTGCTAGTATTTTACCACGGGGCCAGCGGGTTCTTAGCACAGATTTTGCTAGCAGGACCACCTTTTTCACCCCATTTTCCGTCAAAACCCGCCTCAAGTTCATAGGTTAAGGGACCGATAAACTCTTCGATGGTACAGTGGTTTGTGCTGCGCAACGAAGTCGTCACCGGTCCGTTCTCGACGGACGAAGTGAAAAATCTAACCTCACAAGGTGAAGTGCAGGATCGCGATCTCATTTGGGGAAGACTACAATCGGAGTGGCGGCAAATCGGCTGGTGGATGGTGGAGCTGCCAAACTTACTATCAAAAACCAGTGCCTCGAAAGATCCCCGTCTCTGGCATTTCGCGATCAACGGTGCGGCATTCGGTCCGTTTTCGCGCGATGATTTAATCTTGAAATTAAAAGAGCAGCAGTTGACCCAAGACATTCTCGTCTGGACCAAAGGCATGAAAGCTTGGGCCCCGATTTATGAATTCAACGATTTGCTCGACGAAATCGGCGTCAACAAGCGGCAGTTCCCTAGGGCTGATATCGAAGGAAAGGTTGTCGTAAAAATCGGCGCCCAGACCATCGAAGGGGTTTTACTCACCATCAGCGAAGGCGGCTTCGGTGCGGATCAGCTCCAGGGCTTAATCCCCGGTCAAATTATTGCGGTAGAAATCACGAGCGACGCTTTCTATGAAGGCGTAAATGCAAAGTGTGAAGTTCGCTATGTCACCGACGCAGGCTATGTCGGCTTCCGCTTCCAAGGCTTAAACATGGAAAGCCGCGGTGCCATCATTCAATACGTGCGTAATTCCGGCCGTAACTTCACTCGCGCGGCCTAAATACTTGGCATCCTGGTTGCTCAATCCATAAGCGTGGGACAGCGAAATTTCCTATCGCCTATTCTAATAGGACTCATTTTGAATCTGGGGCTACTTAACTTCGCATTTGCTGGCGCAGTAAGTGACGATTTTGAGCCTAGCGGGAAAACTGTTCAAAGCGCTTGCGCGTCGGCCCTGACCGCTAACCCAATAATTAAAGATCCGGAAAATCTCCGCGCCTCCTTGGTCGAATTCGTTCGCGAAGTAGGGCGCGGCGAGCACGCCGTTGCCTACTTGCATCGACGAGGCGACGGATCTTCAGTAGTACAACGAATGGCCCAGTCGGGCGCGGAAGACCAACTTAAAAATGATTATGATGCATTCAAGTATTTAGAAGGTCAGGCTGAAGCATTTCCATTCGCCATCGTTCGCGTTTTGGAAATGGGCACGAACGATATGCTTATGGAATTCGCTGAGGGCACCAACCTTGAAACTTTAATGTCCTCACCCGACGTTAGCGAACAGCTTAAAGAGAAGTTGCGCAAATCCTATATGGAACGCCTAAGCAAAGCCCTCAGATTTTTTGATGAGCGCTGCTTTGAAGTGCAGTATCGATCACAGCGAGATGGCTTTGGTGTGAAGCTGCTGCAGTTGCATCACCAGTTGCGAGCCACGTGCGAAAAAAACGATCGGTATTTAGAGTTCATCATTAAGTCTGACAACATCATTGTGAATCTAGAGACGTTAGATATGTGGCTGGTGGATCCATATTAGTGCGTGGCGGCTCAACCTGGAAGTTCCGCCCAACTTCCCAATAGCCATATCCTCGCTGGGTGCCCTATAATTTCTCATGGCCTATATATGCCCCAGAGATCGCAGCAAGCTTTTGTGGAAGGACTTCTTGCACAAGGGACGCTGGTATTGCAGAAGTTGCTCAGGAACATTGGTCTTCGAGAAAAACCTTAAGGCCCTTCCTGAGTATAAAGATCTCGACGCCCAACTTAAGCAGTTAACGCGGACAAAATCTGAACTCGATTGCCCCGCTTGTGGGTTGCCCATGAATCAATTCCCGGTGAGTGATGTTGGAGTTAAATTCGACATTGATCAGTGCGGCGGTTGCGGCTCTTTCTGGTTCGACGCCGGTGAAATAGCATTGCTGGATAAGAGCAATAGGTCAAACGCGCTAATTAATTTAGACGCTATTTTTGCGAAGAGATTTAAGGAGGACGAGCTGCGTATTCAGCGGATCCATCGCATCACGAAAATCGTATTTTTAGCGTTGAGCGGATTCTTCGTCCTAAAGATTTATCCAATTGCACACGAGTATAACGGTGGCACTCGCCGCGCGATTCATCCCATGGCGTCAGCATTACTGGCGTTTTTCTTGACGTGCTTATACACGGTCAACCATCGCTACTTCTTGCGAGCTATCTTCCCGGTGCCATTTTTGCTTTTTATTACTTTTCTAATTTGGGCTGCTCGCTTTTAAGCTACCCGCCCCGGCCGCCGCGCTGAAAATCCAAAGTGCAAGGGCGCTACGTCTCTAAGATATAAAATCGGTTCAACGAGGAAGAAATTGTTGACACAGTTTTTTGTTTATCAGTTGGGGCGCTGAACGGTAGATTAAAGCGCTTCGCGGTCGGGCGCGATCAGTCTGCGATTCATCGTTATGCTCGAGGTTGGAGGGCTAAAAAAGCTTGCCTGTGGGACCGATCCAATCTCAAGTTTTTTGCGAAGGAATCCAAAAAAGTGAGTTTTAAATGTCATGGTAGAAAATATCTAAATCTAAGGAAAATCACTATGAACTTGAGAAATTTAAATGACGACGCTTTATTGAAATGCACAGAAAATGCCGCTCTGACCGTGAGAGAATCTATCGTTCGGCTTTTGCATCATTTGGCGGAGGTGCAACGCCGTAGACTTTTTGCGCGCGTCGGGTGCGGCTCGCTTTTTGATTATTGTGTGAGAGTGCTGCATATGAGCCAAGGAGAAGCTGCGCGGAGAGTGAATGCCTCACGAGCGCTGACTGAATTTCCTATTCTAGAAGAAAGAATTGTGGCTGGCGCTTTGACGGTGACGGCGATCAGTCAGGCTCAGGTCTTTTTTAAAGGCGAGCACAAAAACTCTAAACCCGTAACTGAAGAGAAGAAGCGGGAAATCTTTTTGCAGCTGGAGCACCAGTCCTCTCGCGAAGCGGAGAAAATTTTGTTGAGCCTTAGCTCGCAGCCTGAGGTGGCTGGGAAAGAGCGCACTCGTCAAATCACTCCCAATTTAACAGAACTGAAATGTGTCTTGGATGAATCTGTGATGGCGGACCTAGAAAGGCTCAAGGAGATTTGGTCGAATGCGATTCCGAACGCGTCCACTTCTGATTTAATAAAGAGAATGGCGAGGTTTTGTCGCTCTAAATTAGATCCTGATTTGAAAGCGATGAAGTACATGAGTGATAGCAAGTCGGCGCAACACAATGCAGCACCGGCGCCGGACTAGAATCGTTAAGTGGTACTAAAAATGGGGGTAGGTTCACACATTGGGTGAAGGTTTAAAACCGCGCCCGATCGCCTCGCTGGCACTTTAAAAGCTGAGGTTTTAAGGAGAATCCGATTGAATGGAGTGCGTAAGAGTGAGACCTGCCCACCAGGGCAGGTCGGAGATTAGTTGGTGGCTGTGTCAGGCTTTTTTATGACCGCGAAATTGATTTCGTAGATGCCGGCTTCGGTGACCGTATACATGATTTTCTTTACAGAGAGGAAATCCACCGTCTTGTCGGCTTGGATGGTGATTTTGCGGAAATCGTCGACTAGATCTTCTTTAGGTTTTCCGTCATCACCTTTGGCATCACTGACTGCTTCGCGGATTTTATTGCCGAGAGATTTTTTCTTTTCTTCGCCTTGCTTGATGGCCTCTTCGACAGCGATCTGGAGAGTTTTTAACAACCAGTCTTCGTTCGTTTTGACCTCGTCAAAGGTCGCAACTTGTTGGTTATTCATCCGTACGCCGCCCTCGGCTGAGAGAACAACGACGTTAGATGGTTTTAATTCTTTTACGGCAGCCGCATCAGGAAGAGCCACGGAATCTTCAATGGGGAGAATCTGATTTGTCGTCGCGTAGTTCTGAAGCAGAAACACCACGAGAACCGTGAACATATCCACCATCGCGGTCAGCTGAAGAACGGCGACGGCTTCACGCTTGGTTGCAGTGGCGGCGCCCCGTCGGTCTCTTTTACCTGGTGTATGAATAGGCATTACTCAACTCCTGAAGTGGCGACGGAAATTTCAGGAAAGCCCGCCGAGAGCAGTGCATCCATGCCATGAACTAATGACTCATACGGCAGCTCATCCAGGACCGTGATCACGGCGTCTACTTTTTCCGGATACAGTTCCTTAACTTTTTTAAGCTCAGTCAGCAGGGCCGCTTGGTTGTACTTGTCGCCCTCTTTTGCGATCGCAGTGCTTTGTCGGCCCACAATGATCCTATATCCCTCGGCACGAACATCTAAACGGAAGGGTATTTCCGGTCGCGGAGGAGGAGGTTCACTTTCCTGAGCCGTTTTTTTACCGTAAATCGAGCTGCCGATCTGAATCATGGAAACTTGGGTCCAAACGGCCGTGATCAGAAGAAAGATAATGCACACGCTCATCAAATCGATGAACGGCACGATATTTAGGTCGACGCTCGATCTGCGTTTATTACCACCTTCTTCGACGTTAGCCATTTTTCCTTAATCCTTCATTTTTTCGCGGTTTGCGACCACGAGATTCAGTAAGGTCATGCTGCTTTCTTGCATATCCGTGATTGCGCGGCCGATGCGGATTTGGAAAAATCCGTAAGCCACGATCGCAAGGATAGCAACCAACAGTCCAAATGCCGTACAGTTAAGTGCTTCCGCGATACCTTGCGAGAGCTTTGCAGCCTTCGTCGCCTGATCCGCTTTCGCCACACCACCGAACGACACGATAAGACCGATGATCGTTCCAAGAAGTCCAACCAGCACCGACACGTTACCAAATACCGCGAGGAACGATGTCCAGCCTTCAAGGCGTGGTGTTTCTCTAAGTACTGAAGCGTCCATAGCCACTTGCACTTCTTCATCCGGGCGCTTGTTCATAACTTGAATTAGGCCTGCCTTAAGAGTGTTAGTCAGAGGAGTGGGCCGGCTGTCGCAAAACGCGATCGCCTGCTTTAAGTCGCCTCTAAGCAACATGGCAAAAAGATTTTCGTTTAAGTTTGTCTTGTCGACGGTGAGCCGCTGAAGCGACATCAAGCGCTCAATGACAAGAAACAAAACTAAGAGACCGATGATGGCGATCAAATACATGATCGTTCCACCTTCGCAAAATGCTTTAGCGACGAAGTTGCCGTATGCGGCACATCTTTCGATGCCTTCTAGCGCTGCTGTTGGCGTTGTTGGTTCCAAGGTAATACCCTCCCTTACCTATTTTAATGTCGCAGAGCCGCTTAGGCGGCACTGCCAATAATTACTGACTACTAAACACGAACGGAAATGTTACTCGTCCAATTTGATCAGGCGGCGGCTCCGGGAACCGCAACGACTTGATTCGACCCATAATACATGTGGCCACTTGATCATCGCCAAGAGAGTTACTCTTAACCGATGCGCGACTGACACGGCCTTTTTCTTCGATATCCCACTCGAGAACTAATTTTCCGTAGAGATCGGGCTTTCTCTGAAGAGATCGCTCGTAACAGCTTCGGATGGCATTCTTGTTTTGTTGAATAATTCTGCGAATCGCCTCTTTATCGATAGAACCCACGAACTCGGCTTCTTGACCACCAACATCGATATCAACAGAACCTTTCGTTCCAATTCCGCCCGTACCAAGCCCGTAGCTTCCTGTTCCCCCGCGGCCTTTTGTACCTACGCCAGAAATTCCGACCGTCGAAGTTCCTTTTCCACCGGCGCCTGAATCTTTGATCTTCGATCCAAGATTATCGCCATCGCGATTTTCAGCGTTTCCAGCAAATCCCGTCGCTTCGTTCGCTTGACCCTGAAGTTCGCCGGCACCGCTGAATGTCTTATCTAACTTCGACTGTGTTCCTTTGCTGCCGAATACTCCAAGCAGACCAACCTTTGTTGGATCCGGCTTAACACTTTGGGCTGAAGCACCTTCTTTGGGCGTGGTCTTAATCGCACCACCAGGCTTTGCAGAAGTTATTTTCTTCTCTTTATCCTTAGTGTCTTTGGGCGCGACTTCCGCCGCTTTTCCAGACTTACCTGAATTGTCGACGGTTGGAGTCTGAGTTTGCTTCTGCTTCTCGACGACTTTTACAACTTTCTTCTCTTTTGGCGTATCTTCAACCTGAACGATTTCTTTTGGTCGCGGGCGGTTAAAGGTCACGATGGCTTTTCTTATCGGCTCTTCAAGCCGAGCTTCATCGGGCAATTCCATCGGTGCGTAAATCATCATATAGAGACCAAAGATCGCAGCAACAACTGTCGCGAGAATCACACCAGTGACTTCTGAAGCTGTAAGATCAAGAAGTGGCGCGACTAGGGGCTTTGGAGTTTCTGAAACGTACCTGACGAACACGTTTAAGAGACCACCCTGGAAGCTGATGCGAACCATCTCACCTTGCGGCAAATCAAGTTCATGGTAAGCGCCGGCATTGCGCATCTTGCCGGACTTCGCAAGTTCAGCAAGAGTTGTTGAACTTCCGCCTTCACGGATAAGCTCACCCGACATATCTTGAGTTATGCGAACAGTTGCGCCGTTTTGAATTGCAACGAGTGGAAGCTTTGAGCCGCTGCCAAACAACGGCACGACTAAATCACAAGAAGGATCTGCACCAACTGTAACTTCACCTTTTTCATTGAAGTGGCGAGCGGCAATAATCCGCTCTTTCCATGCAACTACAATTTCAACTACGGTTCCCTTGCCTGGTCGAACTACATCTTTAGCGTCGTTAAACGCACTTGGCGGAGCGTATGTCTTCGGGTTCGCTTTCTTTGGAGTTGGCGGACCCGATGGAATTTTTGGCTTAGCAAGCGACGCTGCGGCGGCGACGACCGCTACTGGCGCGACGGGCGATTGCTTTTGCTCTTTAGGAGCACTCGGCTTTGGCGGCGCTTTACTATTATTTGCGGGCTTTGACTCTAAAACCGGAGAATCAGGAATCGCTGCCGGAGTCGGCGGTGATTTCGGCTTCTCTTTGCTTGGAGGAGCCGCGGGCTTTGGAACGCCAACAAAGAACTGGATTTTATAAGGACCGATTTTAATTTCATCGCCTGACTCTAATTTGTCGTCGAGAACTTTTTGGCCATTGCGAAGTGTACCGGTCGCGGAACCTAAATCTGAGATGTAATAACCCGAGTCGCGCTCTTCAATCACCGCGTGCAAGGGAGACACGCCGTTATCGTTTAACTCAAGCGCCACATCGGCGTTGCGGCCGATAACGACTTGCTTAGCCTCAAACTGGCGTACGCCTTCAAGGCTATCATTTAAATAGATGCGTAAAAGGATTGGTGGCTTCACTCTCCGCTCCCGCTTCGACGAATGTCCTCAGATGTACGACGCATTTCAGGTAGAAAATCTTCACGCAATTTTATCAGTCGCTTGAAATTGAACTGCTTCTTTTGGAGGAGGTAAAACAGTTCCGGCTTTTTCACTTCCCCTTGGATCAACTCATCTTCGAAATCGATGGAAGTCTTACGCTTGTCGCCGCCACCCTTGGCCGCAGCTCCGGCGCCGCCTGTCTCCGCGAAAGAGGACGCACTCAACATGGCTATTGAGAAAACAAAAAGTAGCAGCGCCATTTTCATCGCCATATTTTCCGCCACAGTGTCCACCAAATCACTCACCCGAATTCACTCTTTGCTCGAGCTCTTCCACCCGCTTAAGCACTTTCGGGTCATCAACGGCAAACTTAATTCGGCTAAGGAGTTTACCGCCTTCTTTGAAGCTCTTCTTTTTATCTATCAAAAGTATAGCATAGTTCAGCAAAACGGTAGGCTGTCTCGAACTGCCCGCCACAATCTCTTCGTAAATTTCTTCGGCATCATTGTACTTTCCAAGACTACTCAACGCGACGGCGTAGTTGTTTGCGACTTCAACGGCCGACGCGGCACCGGTCTTTAGCTCCGATCGAGTTGCCTTGTATCCCGCTTCAAGTGGTGCAATCGCGCGATCGTAGTCTTTGTACTCGAGAAGAATGGAACCTAAATTTGCCGCAGCGATTCGGTGATCACGCTTGATCTCCAAGGCTTTGCGGAACGAAGCAAGTGCCTGGCGCGGCTTATTCTCAGTCAGTGCGATAATGCCTAAATTGTTATGTAACGTTGGCGAATCCGGATGCACCGCGAGCGCACGATTAAATATGACCTTCGCTAATCCAGTTTTTCCTTGATCAAAGTAAAACACGCCCAAAGTATTGAGCGCCAAAAGATGTTTCGAGTCCACCCCGAGTATCCGGCTTGCCGCTTTGATGATTCCTTCTTCGCTCTTTGCCACTTTTGCCGCTTCAAGTGCCTTGATGTCGGCAGAATCCACAGAAAGCTTTGCTTGGCCTACGGATTCGCTGACCGCATCTGCCGCCTTGTCATCCTGGTCAAGCTCGTCTTCAAACTGCGCCAGAGCGGCCGTCGGAATCAGAATCAAACTAATGATTAAAAGTCGAAGCGTCATCGTTAAATTCCCATCCAGTCAGGAACCTTGGTTTGCATGACTTTTTCACCGAAATCGGGAAATTTCTGCGCGTTTAGCGCGCCCAATTCTTTGTGAGCCACCTTCAACCAATCGTTGTAACCTTCAAGCGTTCGGCCTTTTTCAATCGCTAACGTATAACTCTTCACCGCTTCTTCTTGGAAGGGCTTCGCGATGCCGTCAATTCCCGCTTTGTACTGCTTGAGTCCATCCGCATCGAGCCCCTTGGGGAGTGGAACCGAATAAATGGAAGCCGCCATATGCTGGTAGGCTTGTCCAATTAGTGCAAGTGAAGCCACGATTTGGAAAGCATCATCATACTTAATGACCGATCCAAGTTCGTTCTTCAACCGATCCAGCACGGCGAGCTTCTGCTGAACGGCCTTTTGCTGATTCGCCGGGTTCGATGGAATGCGAATACCACGAAGTTCTTCATAGGTTTTGTGAATTAGCTTAAACTTCGCTTCGGCAGCACTTGCGGCGCCAATCGGGTTGTCCGATTTCGACACGCGTCTTTGAATAGCGATGGTTTTGTTAAAAAACTCTTCTGCGTCTTTACGACGACCCAAGCTCTCATTGATCTTAGCAATCGTGAAGACAGTTTCAACTAAGAGGGCTGCGCTCCCAGGATTCGATTTGTAATATTGATTGTGGTAATCCAACGCTCGGCGCAGATTCGGTCGGCGTTCCCAAAGCTTCGCCATAAGGTAAAGCACTTCGTTGCGGTCCTTGTTGCGCGTGAGATCAAAGTACTTCTGATAATTGTTCAATGCGGCCTGATAGTAATTCATACCATCACGGATAACGGCCGCGTTGTAATAAAAGTTTACAGCCTCTTTGTCTTTTTCATTCTTAGCCGCATATTGCTCGAAAGCATCGGCCGCTTTCGCGTACTGGCCGGTTTTTTCATAGAGGCTTGCCGCAAACTTACTGCAGTTCTTCTTTAAGCCCGCGTGCTTGTCGCCCTTGGAGGTCAGGACGACCGAATACATAGAGAGCGCTTTAAACAAATCACCGGCCCGCTCAAAGTTAATTCCAGCATTGTAGTAAGACTGAACGGCCAAATCAGTCCCGCCATTGGCGCGACCGAAGGATTCGTAAGCTTCCGCACTCTTTAGGTAGTCCTTTTTTCCTTCGAGATCTTGCGCCTTCTTAAATTGTGCGCGTTGCAAAATATTTTTTATTTGAGCGCCAACGGCCGAGCTCGCTAGCTCCGGCACAGACAGAATTTTCGCGCCGGCCTTTTCAAGGCCCACGTAATCTTGCTTTAGATTGTAAATGTCCAAAGTTAGATTGGCTGCAAACTCGGCGTACTGAGTTTTTGGGTACTTCGTGATGATTTCATCGAAAATGCCAAGCGCCTTATCAAATTGGTTGAAGTAATAGTAGAGCGAGCCGAGTTTGTAATTGATCGGTACAGCGTTGTCACCCTTAGGGAAAGCTTGGACATAGTTGATTGAGGCGCGTTCAAACGCCTTTAATACTTTATCAAACTCCACGGGTTCAGTAGATTTGCCCACGATTTTGCGAATTTCTTCCGGAGTTGGGATCTTTTTCTCTAACGCCAATACTGCGTTTAAAGTCGCGCGCTCGAAGTATTTACTCTTGGGAGCATTCTCACCAATCCATACATAGTGAAAAGCGGCGCGCTCATAATCTTGCATATCAAAGAGCAATTCCGCGTAGAAGAAGTGCATCTCATCAAGCTTGGCGCCATCTTTGAATGTCGTGAAATAGAGTTCGTAACCGCTGCGGGCAAGCTTCTGCGAATACTGCGCTCGAGAGTTTTGCGCCGTCTGGTGCTGTTGCAGAATATAATTGCGCAGCGTCGTTTCAATCAATTGAGAAGCTTTTGCGACCAACTCGCTATTTTTTGAGTTCGCCTGATACCAAGCGCTGTCCGGACCATAAGTGGAAATCCATTGATAAAGCTCTTCTTTAAAAACCTGATTATTTCCTGAGGCGGCGTACATGCTAACGACTTGATATTGGTAGTCGTAAGCTTTAGGCGCGTTTGGCCTAATTTCAATCATTTCTTCGAACAGATATTTCGCACCGTCGCGGTTGCCCGTGTCAGCGTAGTAGTAGGCTAATTTCTCGGTCAAATTAAACGCGTTCTTTTCGCCGCCCACTTTCTCAAAGTAACCACGAGCTCCTTGGGCACTTCCGACTTCCGCGTAAAAGATCACGAGGTCCTTCATCGCTTCCGTAGCAAGACGAATGCGACTTACTCCACCTGCGGAATCATCCTTCGAGCCCTTAGCTACACGACCTGAGCGGATCACTCGCTCGAGCAGGGCTAAGCCATTCTTCACTTGGCCAACCTTATAATTACACCAAGCCGATTTATAGAGCGCAAACGAGAACAGCCGCGCCCGTTTATTTTGCGCCACTTTATTGTAGTAATTAAGCGCTTCTTTCCACTGCTCTTTTTCAAAGTGGAATTCACCTAATGCAAAGTTGCTTTCGTCAACATAAGGGCTATCGCGAAACTGCTTCACGAGCTGCTCGTAATAACCCTTCCCTTTTACCGAATCACCAAGCTCGAAATGGTTATATCCGAGGAAGAACAAAGCCTGATCCACTTTTGGATCTTTCGGGAAATCGCGCAAAAAGTACTCGTACAACTGAATGGCTTTCTTGTTGTATTCCTGCGATGCCGCTAGATTAAGACGGGGCTTCACTTTTGATTCGCCGGACTGGTGCTTGCGCAGTGCTTCGTCGTACTCATTCTGGACGCGATACTCAATCAAACGCGACTTTTCGACATACAGTTCGGCGAGTCGGAGCCATAACTCACCCCGCCGCTTACTATTCTTGAATTGCTGAGAGAGTTTATAGGCCTGACCGATTAATTCGTCCGTCACTTTTTCTAACTCAGACTCATCCGTTCCTTCTTCATAATAAAGCGTAGAGCTAGATGGCGGCTTCACCGATTGCAGATTCACGGTTTTGGACGGCTCAAATCTATTAAACGTGGGCAGCGAGCTCTTTTGCTTGTTGAATTTCACTTCGCGAGCTTTGGACTCAATATTTTTAAGCAGCTCACCAACAGTTTTTGTTTTGGGCTTGGCGGCCGCTTGCTTTTTTGGTGACGCAGACCAAGCAACCGATGCGAAAAGCAGCGGTGCCAATGTCATACCAATTTTGAATCTGGCGAAAGTCTTATTCACAACTTTGCGTTCCTACGTAATGGTAATTGCCAAGTTCATCGAGCCAGTACTCACCCCGGAAGGGCCAATATTCGTAACCATTCTGCACGTAATAATCGCGAGCGTTTTCCTCATCGACCTGCGCTTCTGGCAATTCCTTACCAGCAATTCGCTTTTTCAAAGATTCTTTACGACCATTGATCATTTCGTAACGGATAAAGCCTTCTTGCTCGAACAAATCAAAAAGCTCTTCACGAATCGATTCCAGGTGAGCTTTAATTTCCATGCCGGCGCGCTTTCGCGCCTTGGTCAAACGAGTCGCGATTACCTTCTTCGCATACCGGCCGATGGCTGAATTTCTCCAGTCAGCAGGTAGCTTATCCATTCTTTTTCGCTCCTCGATCAATTTCTTAATGTATTGATAGGAATTCTGGAAATCCCCCTCGCGAACGATCTTTCGTACCACCAAGAATGGAATCTTATAGGAAGATCGGTCGATATCTTCGCCCTTGAGCTTGTAATCCTTCATGACCTTGATCACTTCGTTAAGAAGTGCTGCCGGATCCATGGAGCTTTCAAGAGATTTCTCAACTTCCTTATAGACCGGGCGATATATGCGATTGAAAAGGTTTAGCACCTTTTCCATCTCGTCATATTTGCAAATATATAGGTAAACGATGGAGCGCAGGAGTAAAGACTCCGGCAAGTAAAAGTCTTCGTAGTAGGCCGAGTGCAGGGATTGAAAATTACTTAGAGCGGAACGAAAACGCCCTGAGCGCAACATCGCCCAGCTGCCTTCGAACATCGTGTCATGCCAGAATGGAGTGTCGCGCGGAACTTCACGGTAAGCTTCGATGGCTCCGTCCCACTCCTTTTTTTGGTAAAGCGCCCGGGCTCGACCCATCATGGCGCCCACCCGCGCTGAATCAGTAATGCCATGGCTGTTGCGGGCGGCGATTAAATCATCAAAGGCGCCGATGGCGGCCGTCGGGTTGTTCGACTTAGCGTAAGAAAAACCTTCTAAGTATTTAGCTTCGGGAAACACCTGTGAGCTACGCTGAACGCCAGCGAAACTTTTCGCGGCTTGATCATATTGATTATTTCGCAGCTGGAACTCTCCGATTCGGAAATAAAGCATATCACGGTGAGTTCTTGGAAATTCGTCAACTTGAACGCGAGAAATCGCGTAGTTCAATAACGTGTCGTCACCCAAAGCATCGGCAGCGAGCGAAAGCTTTTCCAAACTTGGCTTAAGGTACTTATTCTTTCCATCTTTAATCACGCTTATGAACTGGAACGCCGCAACCTGGTTCAAACGCATTTGATAGAGCATTAAACCCAAAATGTATTTGATCTGCATCCGGCGATCACGGAAACGGGGGCTCAATGACAATTGGAACAATCGCATAGAAGCTTCACGATATTTTCCACTCTTAGCCATCGCAAGTGCTTCGGCGAACGAGCTGTCGGTCGCGGCAACCGTCTTTGGACCTAAGCCCCCTCTTCCCGTTTTTGCAGGAGGACGCTGTGTGTTCTTTGGCTTTTTGGCTGCGTCTATTGGTGCGACCACCAGCAATGAGGCGGCTAAACAAAAACAAATTGTACGGGTGATTTGTCGGTTCATCGGTAAGTCGCCTCCGGAATGAAGAAACTCACTCCTGCCGACAAAAACAAATCGTTATGATTGGTCGATTCAGTTCCGCCTCCGGTTACTGAATCCGCTTCCGCTTGATAGAAGTTCCAAACTAAGTCCCAACGAACAGCGAAGCTCTTCGACAGAGCGAACGCCTGTCCCGTGCCAAGGAACGCCGTTGGTTCATTTTGCTTCTCAGTCTTGGACAACCCGCCCCCGACGGTCACAAATAGATCAAACGGCACGATGCGCGTGTTGAGGAAACTAATTTTACCGTACCAAGGCGTCCACTTATACGCCGCACCCATATAATTCTTCACGGTTACGAGGTTCGAGGTACGAACCTGGCGATCTTCTTCAAGTGCCGTCGTCACAGAACGTCGGGTGTTGGAAAACAACATATATTGAAGTTCAAAGCCATGCTTTTCGGTGAAGTAATACGCTCCGCGAAACGCACCGCCTAAATTATTGAAGAATGGATTGTTGATGCTTGTAAGGCCCGAAGCAGTAAACTCGAATCGTCCTGTGCGAGGCAAGAACCGGCGCTGAATCACCGCGACGTCAGTGAATGGCGCAAGCGTAGACAATTCCGAGAGGGTGTTAACGTCTTTTAAGACTGGCTTTCGCGCTTCTTCCTTTTGCTTTTGTGCCTTTTGGGTTTTGTCCGCGTCGTATTTGTCGTAAAGCGATTCGACGTCGGCATTATCGCCCTCTTCGGATAATGCTTGGCCGCCGGGAGCTGGGGCTGATGCTCCGCTTGAGGGGGTTTCATCAAAATCACTTTCAGTCTGTGCATGCGCCGGTACCGACGTCGACGTCAGGATGAAGGTCACCCAGATTACAAGCAAGTTGGACACAGTTGTTTCCTCTAGGAGAGTAGCTACAACTAAAGCGTAGCAAGAATGTCTTGAGAAACTAAGTGTTTATCAAACACCTAGACTTCGAGCTGGCGCGAATTATCGATTAAAGAAGAAATACTAGACCAAGACTCATGAAGGTTTTAAAGAACCAATCTTTCGAAAAATTACCCTCATCCGGCGCCGGAGTTGAGTTGTCCAGCCTTAATGAGGTCGCATCTGGACCATTAAACATGACTAGCTTTAGGTCAAAACGCACAGCCGCATTTTTGGACATGTAAAAGTTCTGTCCGAACCCAACGTCGATCGCAGGGCACGCGATTCCACCCATCATCAAGACCCCGCCGCCCGCCACACCGAAAAGGCTTAGGTTCATATTCGCTTGTTTAGAGAGACTAATTTTCCCGTAATAGGCGGTGAATTGATAATTTCCAAGCAGCATCCACTTAGGGGCTGGTGCCTTATTCGGATCAAACTGGTCGGCCGTAAGACCTTCCCCATTCCTTAATTGCTTTCCGTATTGGGTCAGACCAGACATAAAGAAGGTGCCGGAAATGTTCGCCGCGTGTTGGTCTGTGAAATGATAAGTTCCGTTAGCGCCAAAGTTTACGGGATTATAAAACGGTTCGTTAAGCGCCATTCCTGCGCCGCCGCCTAATTCAAACCGTTCGGTGGTGTCGACGGTTCGACTCAAAACGCTGCGGACTTTTTCAAAGACGGGAAGCACAGTTTCCGTCGCTAATTCGTCTTCGGGAAACTCCACGGTCTCCGCATGGGAGAGCGATGTGGCGAACAAGGCTAAAAAACAAAGAAATGCCATACGACGCTTGATGCCCATCACTTATGAAGTCTCCTACAAAATATAATAGATGGAGTCGCAGGCAAATTGCTATGCCGACCAGTTAGAGCCGGTCTTTAGTCTATCTTATATTCGCTTTAAGCAAATCCTGAAGATGCAAAACTCCGACGGGACGATGGGGATTCACAGCCGTTCGATCCACGGCAAACAGAATTTGAATTTGAAACTGCTGCATCAGAAACAACGCCTTTTCGGCCAATTCATCGCAATCAATCGTTTTGGGAACCTTCGACATCAATTGTCCTGCGGTTTCGGTGAACGGCGCCTGGGATTTTTCAAGTCGGCGGCGAATATCTCCGTCCGTCACTACTCCAACAAGGGTTCCATCCTTGTCAACGACGCCTGCAACACCACGGACTTCACTCGACGCCATTGTGGAAACCACGCGCGCGATAGGCTCCTCCGGCTGAACAAGAGGAAGTGCTTCATTAATATGCATCACATCTTTCACGCGGATCGTAAGTCGGCGCCCGAGCGTCCCACCCGGATGAAATTCAGCGAAATCTTCTTTTCGAAAACCTCTCCGCTTCAGGGCCGCCATCGCTAGAGCATCTCCAAGCGCTAACGTGGAAGTCGAACTTGATGTTGGAGCTAAGCCCATCGGACAAGCTTCTTCCGTAATCGCCACTTCTAAAACGATTTGGGCAGCCTTCGCCAATCCACTCAAAGGTTTTCCGGTCATCGCGATCAATGGAATCCCTTTTCGAACAACATATTGAAGAAGTGCGCTCAGTTCCGGCGCCTCTCCGCCATAGCTAATTGCGATCACGAGATCACCTTTAGCGATAACTCCCATATCACCATGGGATGACTCAGCCGGGTGAACGAAAACCGCCGGCGTTCCGGTTGAACTGAAGGTTGAGGCAATCTTTCGACCGATATGGCCCGATTTACCGATACCTGTGACAATCACTTTGCCAGTGCAGCTGAAAATCATTTCTACTGCTTGATTGAAACGCTCATCCAGCGCCTCGGCCATTTTCAAAAGGCTTTGGGCTTCGATGTTTAATACCCGGCGGGCTTCTTCTAAGTGAGACATAAGCTTTAAGCCCGGGCCATGGCTTTTGTTAAAGCCTTTTTTCCATCGCGCGAGCGGCCGACCTGTTCGCGGCGTCTGCCCCGACAATCAAGGCTTGCCGATACGAAACTTTTAAAGAGTGGGTGCGGTGCCATAGGCTTCGACTTAAACTCTGGATGGAATTGAACTCCAACAAACCAGGGGTGAGCCGAGATTTCCAGTATCTCAACGAGATCACGATCTTCACAAATTCCCGAAAGCGTCATTCCTTGCTTAGCGAACAACGGTCGAAACTTGTTGTTAAATTCATATCGGTGACGATGGCGCTCAGTGATGTTCAGCGTGCCGTAAGCCAGATGCGCTTTACTGTTTTTTAGCAAGGTGCATGGATACGAGCCTAAGCGCATAGTTCCGCCCATATCGCGAACTGTTCTTTGCTCTTCCATGTAATCGATCACAAGATTACGGACGCCTTTCTTCGGGCTCACGAATTCGCGGCTTGTAGCGTCGGGAATCCCACAAACATTTCGGGCGAATTCAATCGCGGCCAGCTGCATCCCAAAACAGATGCCAAAGAAGGGGACTTTGTTTTCACGGGCGTAATTAATCGCGGCGATCTTGCCGTCCACTCCCCGCTCGCCAAAACCACCAGGAACCAGGACGCCATCGACTCCAGATAATTTTTCCGCGGTGTTTTGTGAAGTGAGCGTTTCGGAATCCAAATATTGTATTTTAACAATCGTATTGTTGGCGATGCCACCGTGAACAATTGCTTCATGAAGCGATTTATAGCTCTCTTTCAAATCCACATACTTACCAACAATACCAATGGAGATTTCTTTTGCCGGCGACTTCAGGGTATGAACCATTCTCTCCCAACCCGTGATTGCGGGCTTTTGCGTTTCTAAATTCAAACGGCGCACGACTTTTTCGTCTAGTCCTTCGAGATGAAGTTTCAGTGGAACTTCATAGATCGAAGCAGCATCAGGAGCACCAATGACGTTGTCAGGATGAACACTACAGAACAAGCCGATTTTCGATTTCATTTCGGCCGGCATCTCACGATCGCTGCGGCAAACAAGAAAGTCCGGCTGAATACCGACTTCACGTAACTCTTTCACCGAATGCTGTGTTGGCTTGCTCTTAAGTTCGCCAGCGGCTGCGATATAGGGAACAAAGGTAACGTGAATGAAAATCGAATTTTCAATGCCAACATCAACCCGCATTTGTCGAATTGCTTCAATGAACGGTAGGCCTTCAATGTCACCGACAGTTCCACCGATTTCGACCAAGATCACTTCCGAACCTTGAGCCGCTTCGTAAATGCGCGACTTAATTTCATCCGTTACATGGGGAATGACTTGAACAGTTCCGCCTAAATAATCACCGCGCCGCTCTTTCGTAATCACGCTTTCGTAAATCTGACCCGTCGTCACACTGTTCGTGCGACTAACAGAAACATTCGTGAAGCGCTCGTAATGACCTAAATCTAGATCCGTTTCCGCACCATCTTCAGTGACGTAAACTTCCCCGTGCTGGAGCGGCGACATTGTGCCTGGGTCGACATTGATATAGGGATCGAATTTCATGATTGAAATTTTAAGTCCACGAGCTTCTAACAATGTCCCAAGACTGGCCGCGCACAGACCTTTACCAACGGACGAAACCACACCGCCAGTAACGAAAATATATTTTTGAATAAGGCGGCGCTTGGTGGTGGTGAGAGCTACGCCATTGCCTGTTCCCCGAGCTTTTACCGGTTTCGACTTGGCCATAACCTACCTCTTAGTCCGCATGATCTGTTCAATCTTCTTCACGTCGTCCGGGGTGTCAACTCCCCAAGATTCGTGATCCACCTGCACAACGAAAATCCGCGCTCCCAAATAAAGAGCCCTGAGCTGTTCAAGTCCCTCAGCTTCTTCTAAAGGCGTGGGCGCCAAGGCACAAAAGTCGCGTAAGAAAGCTTTGCGATACGCATAAATTCCGATGTGCTTCATACATATCGCATTGCCTTGCGGGGCGTCAACGCGAGAGTAAGGAATCGGAAATCGACTGAAGTAAATGGCCTCGCCCTTCTGGTTCAAAACTATTTTAGCCGTCGATTTTGAGCTCAAATCTTCGACACTGGGAACGCGTCCAAGAGTTGCCATATTCAGATTTGGTTCATGCTCGAAGGAGCTCACTAACTTATCAAGGAGTTGGCCATCCAAAAGCGGTTCGTCCCCTTGGATATTGACCACCACCTCAACGTCCCTGTCCTTGACCGCTGCCCAAACACGGTCGCTTCCAGATGGCAACTTAGAGTCCGTCATCACCACTTCGGTTTTCAACGATTTCACAAGTTCGGCGATTCTATGGTCGTCTGTTGCCACTACAACTTCGCGCAAAAGCTTGCTTTGCCTTGCGCCCTCAATCACCCACTGAATCATGGGCTTACCATTGATTTGAACCAGCGGCTTCCCAGGAAAACGGGTGGAACCAAATCGCGCGGGGATCACTCCAATGGCTTTCACCGGCATTTTCAATCCTCCTTGACCCAATTACGGAAAACAAAGTCCTCAACCGCGGCCACGGACTTTTGTTCCTGCGATGAGGTTACGAAAATATTCGACGTCGTGGAGTGCTTTTCAAAGTGCTTCTTTCGTTCATTGAGCTCCGCCCGACCAAGTTTATCGGACTTGGTCAAGACAACGGCTACGCTGCGCCCAAAGGAAACAGCAAAGTTCGTGATTTGGGTTTCTTCGTCTGACCAATCTCTTCGGATGTCGACAAGGAGAATCACCCCCACCAGCTGTGGTCGCCCGCGTAAGTACTCTTCCACCATTGGTCCCCAGGACATCATTTCTTTGCCGGATCGAGCCGCGAAACCATAGCCGGGCATATCCACAAGTCGGTATTTGCCCGCGTCGAAAAAATTGAGCAGCCGAGTTTTACCTGGAACGCCGCTAACCTTAGCCAGCTTTTGATTGCCAAGGACGTTGATGAAAGTCGATTTGCCAGTATTTGAACGACCCGCAAGAGCGATCTCCGGAAGGTCCCCTTTTGGCCAATTTTCCTCGGTGGTGGCTGAAACTAAAAAACGAAGTTGCATGAGTAGAACCATAATCCAAGGTCTTGGATCTGACATCTAATGAATGGGATTTATTGCGACAAATCCGACGCCCTTGTCCGGTTTAGGACGCACTCGCCTAGGCATGGAGATTGATCTATGGACGCTTAAAATACTGGAGGTATTAATGGTCACTAGAAATTTAGACGAAAAAATCGATGTCCTCACAACCGCTTTTTTAGCATTCACCGTCAACGACGTGCGGCAAGTGCGAGAGATCACCGAGTTCGTTTCGCTTGGGAGGGACGACGGCAACCACATCGTGCTGACCGACAATTTTGTTTCAAGCCGACATGCCCGAATCGAGAAGCGCGACCAGGGCTTCTTCCTACGCGATTTAAGAAGCCGAAACGGCACGTCCCTAAATGGCAATCCCGTCCTGGAAGCTCGGCTATCTGACGGTGACCGCCTCAAATTCGGTCGCACGGAAATGACATTCACTTCGACGAAGGAGATCAAAGCGGCCCCACAAATGCTTTCAAGCCGCAATTCGAGATGGGCGGCTGACCTCGCTAAGCTTCCGCAAGTTGCCGCTACTGACATGCCCGTTCTCATCAACGGCCCATCCGGTTCGGGAAAGGAGCTTGTCGCCAATGCTATTCACGCGCTCTCCCGGCGCGGGGCTGGGACCATGGTGAGCGTCAACTGCTCGGCACTTAGTGATTCGCTTATTGAAAGCGAGCTTTTCGGCCACGTTCGCGGCAGCTTCACCGGCGCAACTCATGATCGCCAAGGGGCATTTGAAAGCGCCCGGCGCGGCACCCTTTTCCTCGACGAGGTCGGTGACCTTCCCCTGGCGCTGCAACCTAAACTTTTACGCGCACTAGAAAATCAGGAAATTCGCCCTGTGGGATCCGATCGAACAATTACAACCGATGTCCGCATTCTTTCGGCGACTCACCATGACCTTCGCCACCTAGTTCGCCAAGGTAAATTCCGTGAGGACCTCTTCTTTCGCTTGAATGTGGTGAGGTTCGCGGTCCCCGCTCTAGTCAGTCACCTCGAGGATTTTGAAGATCTTCTCTATTTCTTCGCGAAACAATATCGTGTGGGCTTCACGCATGCCGCCATTGAGCACCTTAAAGCTCATCGCTGGCCCGGCAATGTCCGTGAATTGAGAAACCTGGTCGCAAGGGCCAAAGCTTATTTTGGATCTGCAAAGGTAGAGCCGGCGCAAATCGATGAGCTGCTGGAGCCGGCCTCCGCTCCCCCGGTGCAACAGGAGAAGATCAGCAATCGATCTGTCCTTAAGGAAGTCGAGTGCGAAATGATCCGTGAGCGCCTCATCGCGAACCATGGCAACCAAAGAAAGACGTCCTTGGATCTAGGCATGCCCAAAAGTACTCTGCATGACCGAATTCAAACTTACGGCATAAATGTGAAGGCTCTTCTCGCCACAAAAGGTGTTTACATGGGAAAGCGTTAGGGTTTTAGCACCATTGTTTTGATGAGAACGTCTTTAACCCACCCTTGGGTCAGAACCTGATTGAGCTCGCCACGCAGTAAATCTTTAATTCTCTTTTTACCTAGCGGACTAGTTAAGTCCGCGTAGGCCTGACCCTCGATCGCCCTTTGCAAACGATCATGCAATTCTTTTTGCCGCGCTTGAACTTCAAGCGCGGCGTCTTGAGAGTCCATGACGACGTAGAACTCAAAAGCTCCCATCGGATTCCGCATGCTGTTATTGGTGCGTAGATTTACGACGATCTTGGGGAAAAGAAATTCGATCTCTTCTTGAGGGAATGCCCGGTAAAGGGAAACCCAATCGCTTTTTTCTTTGGGCTCCCAAACTCGATCTGCTGACACCGTAATATCGGATACAATTCTGGGAAAGAGACTTGGTAGCCATACTCCCATTAAATTGAGTTTAAATAAAATCGGGATAGTCACTAAGAGAGCCGCGAATGTAATCCATGCGAGCTTTTGCAGTCGCGGTAACTTTATAAAATAATTGGCTCCAGCGCGAAAAGCTTTGCTCGTCTGAATAGCCATAGACCGACTGTAACGTAGAAATTCAACGGGCCAGGTTCGCGCATAGATCAAAAGCTGGCGGCCGACAATCCACCCTTGGGTTTTGGTTCTTAGCCACCGGGTGTAAGCGCGGGCGCGAATCTTGCCAAGAGGCACCAGTATTTTTTCAAGCTGGGGAAAGCGTTCAGCCCAGCTCCTGCGCCGGGACAAGTCCTCATCAACCGGTAAACTCTCATCACCCAGAACGGCGGATTCGATATCTACTTCGCCTTCAGTCCCAATGGTCTGAAGCTCAGTAAGCTGGTTGGTGAAATCCGGGTCATCCTCTTTTAAAAGACGATCAATTTCATCCAACGAAACTTCGTCAGGGCGGGCCTCAGACGTTAGGCCAGGTAATGGGGTGGGTTTAGACTCCGTATCGCTCATTGAGGCTCAGTATGGCAAATAATTGCCGAAGACGGGACTTAAAAAATTTCATCCCATTCCGATACATGGGATAGAGAGAGGTAACTTCCATGGATTGGAAAAATACGGCGCGCGTTTTTATTGTTATCACCGGACTCATTGGACTTTCGGCTTGCTCGAGCTTACTCGCTCGCGATCCACGGTCGGGGTATGATGAGGGTGACGCCTCCGCCCCGCGCGCCACTGACTTCTACGCCGAACGCGACCAACACAAAGAAGAGCAAGTGCGCGAAGAACTGGGCTGGGAAAGCGGCAGATCCCTCAATGACAGCGAAAGAGTCCAACTCGAAACCCGCCTCCGCCTAAACCGCCTCGAATCTAAGCTCGAATCCCAACGCGAGAAACGCCAATACTATCAAATCAAGGGATTGATGCGAAATGATCGTGAACGTATTGGATTTTTAAGTTTACCAAATGTTGAAGCGCGTGAGCGATGGGCAGGTGCCCGCGGCTTAGTGGCAAATGACGAAGCTCATTCTGAGGAAGTAGCGTCAATCATCGAAAAAAATGACGTGGGTGTTGGTATGAGCCAAAAAGCAGTGACCGAAAGCTGGGGTGATCCGGACCTAGTGGAAGTTGCCGGCGATCCAATTTATGGTAACGAACGCTGGCGCTATTCGCGATATGTCTCCGCAAACGACGGCTACCAAAAACAAACACGAGTGATCTATTTTGAATCCGGCCGGGTGGTTGGATGGGAAACTCGCTAGACTAGTTTCCCGATAATGTGTCTAATCGGTATATATGACTGAGGCGCCGTCACGATTTTCGGTCCATACTCTTTTTGAAAAATTGCGCGCCAGTCGCCAGCTTCTCGATTTAATCGATGCGGCTCACATCATTAAAGAAACCTCAACTAAACTGAGCCGGTCGGCCGCGGGCATTCACGGCGACATGATCCCCGACAATATTACTATCGACGTCATTACTGGCGAAATTCGCCTGGTTGGCTTTGGCAATCTTAAGGTGGATGACTCAATCCATGCACCCGTTAATAAGCTTAGGTATTTGAGTCCTGAGCGCGCTCGGGGCGAATCAGCGACAACGGCCACAGATATATTTTCTCTAGGCCTTATTTTTTGGCGACTGGTTTATGGTAGGGACTTGATTTCGCTGGCGTCTCAGCCTGAAATTCTGGAAAGATTAAAAACGTTTACCACTCCGGCTTTTCCAGCGACGCCGCAAGTCCCCTCCGAAATCGTTTCCCTTCTTGGCGGAATGATAAATCCAGTGGCCACTCAACGCCTCTCGGCCAGGCAAGTGCAAGAGCAATTGGCTAGCTTAATCGCCCGCCGAGATCCAAAGAGCAGTCCTTCATCATGCAATTTGCGATTAGTGACTTTGATTCGCAAGATTACTCACGATCCGCTCTCTGGAATTCTTACGGGCGATAAAAATATCGACGGTGCAATCCCGGATTACGAAAAGCCGCCGCTGCGCTGGAAAATTCCAGCCCTAATTTTTGCACTTATTGTAGGCGGCGTAACGCAACGGTATTACACCACATTCAAAACTAAAGGCGCTTCATCGGTAAGTTCGGCCGTGCAAACGGATCTCAAACTGCTAATGAATAAAAGCAAGACGGCATTGCAGCAGATAGGTAATGACACTCCGGCACCGCCCAAACCAGCTAAAGATTTGGCGCCCGGAGCGAAAAATGAGGAGAAGGTTGCAGAAATTATCCCGTTTAGAATTGATTCCACGCCGCGCGGAGCTCAAGTCTATATTGATCAGAAAGCGACAACCTACTACACACCTGCGGTCCTTGAAGTTAGCGCGCAGACCTCACTCCTGATTACCTTAAAGCGAAGAGGGTACAAGGATTGCGCCGCTCTAATTGCGGCGCGCCTGGGCCTTTTTTTCTGCACGCTAGAGAAATAACTTTAGCTGTGCGCATCTTCCCAGTTGTCGCCATTGGCAACATTCACTTTTAGGGGCACGACAAACTTTGTTACGTTCATCATATCGTCGCAAATGCGCTGGCAGTTTTCTTTGAGCTGGTCCTTGGGGCATTCAAACAAAAGCTCATCATGCACCTGCAGCACCATCGGAATGCCGACATTGTCATGAACTTTAAGCATCGCCATCTTAACTAAATCAGAGGCAGTGCCTTGGATTGGCGCATTGATCGCCGCGCGCTCACCGAATTTTCGAATCGCACCATTGGAGGATTTTAGTTCGTCGATGTAGCGGCGGCGGCCAAAGACGGTTTCAACAAAACCTTGGCGCTTTGCCGTTTCAACAATGTCCTCCATGTACTGACGTACTTTCTTGTAGCGATTAAAGTAGCGGGCAATAACGTCCGTTGCTTCTTGCCTTCCAATCCCAAGCGTTTCCGCAAGGCCAAAGGCTCCTTGACCATAAGCTATACCGAAGTTCACCGCTTTCGCCTTGCGCCGCATGTCCGAGGTCACTTCTTTCAAGGGCACGCCGAAAACTTCGGCAGCTGTTGCTTGGTGAATATCAAGATCGGCGTTAAAGGCGGCGATCAACCCCTCATCGCTGGTGATGTGAGCTAAAATTCTTAATTCAATTTGGCTGTAGTCAGCGGCAATTAATGTATGGCCAGCGGCCGGCACAAAAGCCTTACGAATCAATCGGCCGC
>JAYSTF010000087.1:0-29585 GCA_043720065.1 Pseudobdellovibrionaceae bacterium
GCGCCCGCCCGAACCCCTCTGCTGGTAGGTGAGATTAGTAACATGGGGTCACCGAAACCATGAAAATCTTGTCGTCGTTGGGGATTAGGCTCCCACTTAGGGCCCAAAACGAGTTCGTCGAGGCGTAAGGGCATCGCGCGAAGCGCGGCCCCAACTAGCCAAGCGGTGTCTGAGGCTTTGGGTCCTAAGTGGGAGCCTAATCCCCGACAGCCACAAGACATTTCATGTTGCTCGGCAGCACACCCCATGCTACGAATCCTCCCCTAAATACACACTTCCCGGGTCTTTCTGGTGCTCCAGCAGTTTGGGGTTCCTCCGGGGAGGCGGATTAACCAGAGAGGTACAATCCATGGCCCAGATCACAATGAAGCAGATGCTCGACGCCGGCGTCCATTTCGGACACCAAACCCAGCGTTGGAACCCAAAAATGAAGCCCTACGTCTACACAGACCGCGGTGGCATTCACATCATCGATTTGCAGAAGTCAGTCGTTTGCGCGAAGAACGCAGCTGATTACGTGCAAAAGATCGCCAGCGAAGGTGGCCGACTGATTTTCGTCGGTACCAAAAAGCAGGCGCAAGAGCCGATTAAAGAAGCCGCGATCAAGTGCGGATCTTACTTCGTCACTAAGCGCTGGCTCGGCGGCACACTCACCAACTTCCAAACCGTGAAGACGAGCATTGATCGCTTAAAAAAGATCGATCAGATGCGTGAAAAAGGTGAGCTAGAGTTCTTCTCTAAGAAAGAGCGCGCTCGTATTGAAAAAGAATGGACTCGACTAAATGATCACCTAGAGGGCATTCGCGAAATGGCAAAAGCGCCGGCCGTAATGTTCGTTGTCGATTTAAACAAAGAACACATCGCGGTTGCTGAAGCTAAGCGCCTCGGTATGGCGGTCGTTGGTATCGCGGATTCAAATTCAGATCCTGAGATGATCGATTTCCCGATCCCAGGAAATGACGATGCGATCCGCTCGATCAAGTTGTTTACGAACCTGGTTGCTGATGCTTTCTTAGAAGGCAGCAAGCAGTACTCTGAACGCGTTCGCAGCCAGACAAACAAAGCCGACGAAGGCGCTGAGATGGAAGAAAAACCACAACAGCAAGAGCGTCAACAACGTCAACGTCCTGCCCGCTCGGGTCAAAAAGAAGAGCGTGCTGCGCCTGCCGTTGTTAAAGTCTCCCGTGGCCGCAAACTTGTTGCTGCTGGTACGGCTGAAGACGTGGAAATCGCAATGGAACTCGAAGGTGGCGCACCAGCGGAAGCTGTTGAAGCTACTGACGACACCAAAACCGATGACACAGCAGAGTAGAAAATCAGAAAGTGCAGGATAAAAAGATGTCACAGGTAAATGCTACCCGAGTAAAAGAACTACGTGAGCGCACAAGCGCTGGAATGTTGGATTGCAAGAAAGCGCTTGAGGAAAACTCAGGCGATTTCGATAAGGCGATCGAATGGCTAAGGGCAAAAGGCTTGAGCAAAGCCGCTAAAGCCGCAGGCCGTATTGCCGCTGAAGGCTTGGTCTCCTCTTACATTCACGCCGGCGGCCGAATCGGTGTGTTGGTAGAGATTAACTCTGAAACCGACTTTGTTGCCCGCAACGAAGAATTTCAGAAGTTCGTCGCCGACGTTGCAATGCACATTGCCGCAATGGCGCCAAAGTTTGTTGGGCAAGATGAGATTCCCGCAGCTGAAGCTCAAAAAGAGCGCGACGTTTTAAAAGCGAAGGCGCTTGAAGAAGGCAAGAAAGCAGAATTCATTGATAAGATTCTTGATGGCCAAATTAAGAAATGGGCTGCTGAGATCTGCTTAATGGACCAAAAGTTTGTTAAAGATCCAGACAAGACGATCAAAGATTACCAAAACGAAATGGTTGCTAAAATCGGAGAGAACATCGTGATCCGTCGCTTTGTTCGCTTCGAGCTTGGCGAAGGCATTGAGAAACGCAAAGAGGATTTTGCCGCTGAAGTCGCCGCTCAAAGAAAGGCGTAAATCAGTTGAGCGAGCAAAGAAAATCCGCTTACAGCCGCGTCCTTCTTAAGCTAAGCGGTGAAGCTTTGGCCGGAGATGGCAGCAGTGGCATCTCTACTAAAACAATAGGCCGCATCGCCGGCGATATTGTCGAGGCCGTGGCCCTAGGCGCACAAATCGGAATTGTTATCGGTGGCGGCAACATCTTTCGAGGTGTGGCGGCTTCCGCTCAAGGAATGGATCGCGCCAGCTCCGACTACATGGGAATGCTTGCGACCTGCATCAATGCACTCGCTCTTCAGGATGCCCTTGAGAAGAAGGGTTTAGCGACCCGCGTACAAAGCGCGATTGAAATGGCTGAAATTTCAGAGCCGTACATTCGCCGAAAAGCGATTCGCCACCTTGAAAAAGGCCGCATTGTGATTTTCGCGGCAGGAACCGGCAATCCTTACTTCACGACAGATACGGCGGCGGCTCTAAGAGCCATGGAAATTAACGCCAATGTCATCATGAAGGCCACGAAAGTGGACGGAATCTATGACAAAGACCCGGCCCTCCATAAGGACGCGGTGAAGTTTCAGGAGCTGACTTACATAGATGTTTTAAATAAAGGCCTAAAAGTTATGGACTCCACCGCAATCACCTTGTCGATGGAGAATAAATTGCCGATCATTACGTTTAGCTTAAATGAGCCGGGCAACATTGCCCGCGTGATTTCGGGTGAAAAGATCGGAACTATTGTTCGATAACACCAGGAGAGCCAGTCATGGTCCAAGAGCAACAAAAAGAAGCCAAAAACCACATGGACAATGCGCTTACCGCGCTTATGAACGAACTTAAAAAAGTTCGCACGGGCCGCGCGTCGGTCAACATGCTCGATAGCATTCGAGTAAACTACTATGGCACGCCGAGCCCGCTCAATCAGGTCGCGGCGCTGTCGTGCCCTGATGCCAGGTCATTCCTTATTTCTCCCTGGGATGGCTCGGTACTAAAAGAAATTGAATCGGCGATTGTAAAAAGTGATCTTGGAATGACGCCACAAAGTGACGGCAAAGTGATTCGTTTGAAAGTTCCGGAGCTCACGGAGCAACGCCGTAAGGATATGGTCAAAACCATAAAAAAGATGGTTGAAGATGCCCGCGTCGCCGTTCGCATGGCTCGTCGCGATGCAAACGAAGCTCTCAAGAAAGGGCAAAAAGACAAAGTCATTAGTGAAGACGAGGCCAAGCGCGGTGAAGCTGAAATTCAAAAGCTGACGGACGATTACATCAAAAAAGTCGATAAGATCGCGGATGACAAAGAAAAAGAGTTGATGACCGTCTAAGCTTCCTTAAGGGGATTTTGAATCAGCGTGGAACTCCCAAAGCATTTAGCCATTATTATGGACGGTAACGGACGATGGGCAACCCATCGTGGGCACCAGCGCATCAATGGTCATGTGCGCGGTGCGAGTGTCGCTAAAAGAGTGATTGAAGAGTGCGCCAGGCGAGGCCTTAAAAATCTTACTCTATTTACTTTTAGCACCGAAAACTGGTTGCGTCCGACGGTTGAGGTTTCATTTTTGATGTCCCTTCTCGCGCGCCGCTTAAAGCGAGAAACTCCGATGTTGATCAACAACAATATTCGTTTTCATTGCATTGGTGAACTTGAACGCGTGCCAAATGCAGTCAGGGAGCGAGTCCTGGCGACAATTAAAGAGACCGAGCACTGCACGGGAATGAATTTAACTTTCGCTCTCAGCTACGGCGGTCGTCAGGAATTAACTGCGGCCGTTAGGCGCTTAGCTACTCAGGTGGCGACTGGGGAGCTCTCGCCAAGCGACATTGACGAGGCGAAAATCGCAAGTAGCTTAGAGTCGGCATTTTTGCCCGATCCGGATTTAATTATTCGCACGAGCGGTGAACACCGGTTGTCGAATTTCTTTTTATGGCAAGCCGCCTATTCGGAAATTTATATTTGCGAGGAACCTTGGCCAGAATTTTCCACCTCTTCGCTCGATGAGGCATTGAACTGCTTTGGCCGACGGGAGCGTCGCTTCGGGCGCACAAGCGGGCAGAAGAGTGAAAACACTACGGATCTTGCATGAGCGGAAAATTTCAGGGAGCATCTTTAGGGGCTCGAATAGGCTCAGCCGTTATAGCGGCGCTTGTACTTATCGTGGTGGGCTGGAAATTTCGCGAATTCGGACTGCAAATCGTATGTGGTCTGGCGATTATTCTCATGGTGCGGGAATTTTTAAAGCTTTCGCTCTTGCCACTGAACGCTCCGAAAATTTTAGTGGCCTGGTACTGCACGGTTGCCGCGGCTTTGTTGTTTGGCCTATTAAAAACTGAGTCGCCTCTTTTAATACTTTCGCTCTCGTTTATGGCTTACCTGACCGTGGCAATTTGGCTCACGAGAAGTCGAATGCAAAACGACCGGTTGCTCGCCTCTTTGGCGCTTAGCCTTGTGGGCCTTACAGTTTGCGTGGTTTTTCCGTTTCTGGAAATTGAAACATTAAGGTTACCAAATGGTCTAGCTTGGTTTGGCCTTCACTTAGCTGTGGTTTTTGCCGGCGATGTGGCGGCTTACTTCGGCGGCATCGCCTTTGGTAAAGTGAAGCTTATGCCGAATATTTCGCCTAAGAAAACCATGGCCGGTGCATATGCTGGACTCGTTGGCTCTCTTGTCCTTGGTGTTGGGTATGCAGCAATCGCACTGCCCGGTAAACACCTTTGGCAGATTGCGTTGTTTTGCCTGATTTGTGGCTTTGTCGCTCAAATGGGTGATTTGCTCCTATCACTTATGAAGAGAGTGGCGGATGTCAAAGATTCAGGCTCTTTGATGCCTGGGCATGGCGGAGTTCTGGATCGCCTCGATGGCGTGATTGTTACGTGTCCGTTAATTTACGCCTTTGCCGTAGCTGCTGAGACGCTCCTCTAGGGCCAAAAGTCTTGGCGCCGTCCGTCGCCGCACTGAGATTTCAATGGCTCCTCACGCCCTGATTATTTACAATTGGGTATATGGATATTTTTAGCAGTTTGTTCTCTGGCTTTACTGGTGCGATTGGTCCTTTCCTCATTCTACTGGGTTTGTTGATCTTCGTTCACGAACTTGGTCACTTTCTTGTCGCCAAATTTTTTGGCGTTCGGGTCGAGGTCTTTAGCCTTGGCTTCGGCAAGAAAATCTTTCGTCACCGCCGTGGTGATACGGAATATTGTATTTCGCTAATCCCCCTTGGTGGATACGTGAAGATGTTTGGGGATGACCCGACAAAAGAAATCTCCGAAGAAGATAAGAAGCACTCGTTTCTTCACAAGCCGGTTGGCCAAAGAATCGCCGTGGTCCTCGCCGGGCCGATTATGAATTTGATATTCGCTTTCGTTCTTTTCATTTTGATCGGTGTGGTTGGCGAACCTATGGCCGGAAACAAATTGGGTGATATCGCTGGGGCCACCCGCGCCTATGAGGCGGGATTTCGCTCGGGCGATCAGATTTTAGCGATCGACGGCGAGCCGGTCTCCACGTGGTCGGAGATAAAAGCTAAAGTCGGCGCTTCGCCAAATGTAAAACTCCGCTTCGAAGTTCAACGTGAAGACTCGATTGAAAAGGGTGAGGTTTCAATCACTCCAGTCATGGGGGAAAACGACAACATCCTAAGTAGCGATCGACAAGTCGGCGTCATTGAAGGCTTCGATAATCTCTCTGTCGCCGCCATGATTGGCATCAGCGATCCAATGTCCATCGCCGCCCAAGCGGGCTTGAAATCTTTGGACGTCATTACAAAAGTGAATGACCGCGAGGTTCACAATTGGCGCGACCTCGGTCGCTATATTCAAGAGGATCTGTTTAAGGGGCGCACCCCGATTCAGTTAAAAGTTCAATCCTACGCAGATGGAGAAGGCAAATCGCCTCTTCGTGAACTGGTGCTCAACCCGCCACCCGCGTTTTTACAAATGACGGAAAACCATGGTCAAGCCGGTCAAGAAGTTCCCCGCGTCGTAGAGATTGGCGAACTTGGGCTCGATCAAGCGCAGCTTTACTTATGGAAAGTAAAGCGTGGCTCGCCGGCCGACAAAGCGGGCTTGAAAACTGGTGACAAGGTCACGGCGATAAACGGGCAGCCTATTGCTAGCTGGACTCAAGTGATCGGCGCCGTTAAGACTTACAATCCCGATGGTGCACCCATTGAGCTAACTTATGTTCGTGATGCCCAACCACTTCAGGCAAAAATCGTCCCCGAGATGACCGAGTTAATTGATGGCCGCGGCAAGGACGAGCAGCGTTTCACGGTTGGAATTGTCTCTGGCTATATGCAAGCCGGTCCACAGCCTGTTCTTTATAAGGTGAATGGCGTTGGCGAAGCTTTAAATCTTGGCGTTCGTCGCACCATTGAAACCACCAACATGGTGGTGATGAGTCTTGTGCTGCTTATTCGAGGTGAGGTGTCCGCAAAGAACGTCGGCGGAATCATCTCCATCGGCCGCTTCGCAAGCCAATCTTACGATGCCGGCATAATGCAGTTTCTAAAAATGATGGCGTTAATCTCCATTAACTTATTCTTGTTGAACTTACTTCCCGTGCCGGTTCTCGATGGCGGACACTTGGTGTTTTTTACCATTGAGGCTTTACAGGGCGCACCGCTTAGCATGCGCAAAATGGAAATCGCTCAGCAAGTAGGACTTGTCATCCTTATGTCGCTTATGGCATTTGCCTTATTCAACGACATTTCGAATTTATGGAATTCGATCTGGTAACTCATTTGAGGGTCCATGTTGGTTCTTGGCATCGACACGAGCTGCCTGCGCGGCAGCTTAGCTCTGGCGCAAATCGACTCTGGTTTTGAAGCTGGTTTTAACTTCATAGCTGAAAATTCCTGGGAGCGCGAAAAATCACATAGTGAACTGGTGACGGTTCGCTTAAGTGAGCTATTGTCGTCCAATCAGTTTTCCGTTTCAGATCTTAACGCTATTGCCGTGGGCATCGGACCCGGAAGCTTCACAGGACTTCGTGTGGGATTAAATGTCGCCCGAACCCTTTCGTATTCCTTAAATATTCCAATTTGGCCTGTAAATTCACTTAGACTTTGGGCTGAGCCCGCAAGTGATGACCCACGTCCAGTTTTGGTCTTAGTGAATGCGTTTAGAAATCTGCTCTATGTGGGCCTCTACCAACGTCGGGCCGCGGCTTTCGAAGAGATTTGGGCGCCGCGAGCTTTGACGATCGAGGAGCTGGTTGAAGCTCTCCCCGGTGGCGCGGTTCAGGTTGTAGGCGATGGCTGGAAAGCGTTTGAGTTGTTTTGGCCCGACGAGTTCAAATCACGAGTTAGCTTGTCTTCCGTCCAGTGGCCTGACGCGCGAGATCTGTTTCCAATGATGGTCGAGGGTTCCTGTGGGCGCCAGAATCTGCCATGGGAATCTGTAAAACCCCTTTATATTCGCGCCTCTGAGGCCGAAGAGAAATTACGGCGTGGAATATTAAAGCCACAGCAAAAGGTGTGAACAGCTTGGAAAGGTCTAAGATTTTGGCAGCCACACATTCCAAAAATGCTTATCAATTTGTGCGCGGCCAAGTCGCGCCCGAATCGACAATCATTGCTATTGGTGGTGGCAAAGGCGGAATCGGAAAATCTTTTGTCAGTTCAAGTGTCGCGATCTTCTTAGCGAACCAGGGACACGAAACATATCTCGTTGATCTGGATTTGGGCGGCGCGAATCTTCACACCACTCTTGGCGAAGGCTTACCAAAACTTGGCATCAATGAATTCGTCACTAACCCGTCTTTGTCTTTGACTGATATTGCGGTGAAGACGGCGCACCCGAATTTGAAATTGATTGCCGGCAGCAGTGACCAGGTCGATGTGGCTGATATCACGGATTTTCAAAGAACCCATTTGATGTCGTCTCTCTTTAAATTGAAGTCGAAGTATATCGTTCTTGATTTGAGTGCAGGCACTCACCACACGACGCTAGACTTCTTCCTGCTGGCCCAACATAAAATCTGCGTGTTTACTCCGGAGCCTTCGAGCATCGAAAATGCCTACCGCTTTTTAAAGGGCGCATTTTACCGCAAGATCCGCCGTTACGAGACCCAGCTCCAGTTAAATGGAGTTGTTACTGAGCTTATGGCTAAACGGGATGAATTCGGGCTGAAGTCGCCCGCAGACTTGCTTAAGGCGATTTCCCAGCGCGCTCCAGATGCCGGAATTAAACTTCAAAGCTTGATGAACGGTTTGAATTTTGAAGTCATCTTGAATCAGGCCCGCACGCTAAAAGATGTGGAACTCGGGCCCTCGATTCAAGGCGTCTGCACAAAATACTTCGGCATGCCGTTTAATTACTTAGGCCATGTGGAGCATGATAATGCGGTATGGCAGGCGCTGAGAAAGCGCCGCCACCTAATCTACGAATATCCTCACAGTAAAGTGTACGCGCAAATGATGTCGATCACTCGACGTCTCGCTGGTGCTCAGTCACAAAAGGGTGTGGTACTCTAATCCTATGCCTGCCACTAACATTGATGACTCGAGCTATTACGATGTTCTAGAACTAAATCCAGACGCTTCGGGCCGCGACGTCCATTCCGCGTACTTGCGGGCAAAAGAGACGTACTCACCAGATAGTCCCGCTCTATATACAATGTTTACTCCTGAAGAAGCCCGCCAACTTTTGAAAATGATTGATGAAGCGTTTACTGTTTTGAGCAATCAATCAAAGCGCCAGGAATATGATCTTTTGTTGGCGCGTAAGGGTCATCCAGCTTTCCAAAGTTTGTTGATTGCAAAGCCGACCGTCGTTCGCGTGCAGGAATCTCCGTCGCCCGCAATTCTAAAAAAAAATCGCCCCATGCATTCCGGCGAGCTGCCACAAGGATTTGCACGCACGCGCTTTGGTATTTATGAGGTGAACGCCGATTTTGACACCGAGATTAAAGTCATTGAAGAATGCGACGGACCATTCATGCAGAAGATCCGCCAATACAAAAAGGTAACTCTCGAGCAAATTGCCGAAGCCACTCGCATCAGCAAAAGTAGTCTCAATGCGATGGAAAGCAATGCCTACGATGCCTTGCCGGCCCCTGTGTTCGTGCGGGGTTTTGTGTTACAGGTCGCGCGTACTCTTGGCGTCCCTGACCGCATTGCGGATGCTTACATGAAGCATTTGCGTAAGAATCAGGGTTGAGTTTAGTGTCCGCCAAATCCCTAACTTTCATTGTCCCATTGCAATTAGACGGCATTCGACTTGATAAAGTTCTAGCGACTTTGCCTGAAATTGGCTCACGCTCAAGAGCCGCGAGCTTGATTGAAGATGGCTATGTGAAGTTCGGCACGAAGACCCTCAAGTCGTCGCATAAGGCTTCCGAAGGCGAGCTTTTTTCAATTGAACTTCCCGCGCTTAAGCCAACCACGCTTGAACCTTACGACTTTCCTCTACTGATTTTTTACGAAGACGCTGATCTGCTGGTCATCAATAAACCTGCGGGCCTTGTTATGCATCCGGCCGCGGGGCACCACTCAGACACCTTGGTGAACGCCCTTCTTCATCACACACGCAGTTTGGCAGTGGGCTTTCACGAGGAGCGCCCTGGACTTGTACACCGGCTTGATAAAGAAACTAGCGGGGTTCTTGTCGTGGCTAAAAATGATTTTGCGCTAGAGAATCTATCGCAACAGTTCCGTGCACGAAGTGTTCATCGAATTTACTACGCCCTTGTTTACGGTGAAGTAAAACAGCCGTCCGGCACGATTCAAAGTTATTTACGCCGGCACAAATCCGATCGCAAGCGGTATGCTTCTGAACGCCTGGGCCTTGAGCAAGAGCCAAAGGGGAAACGTGCGGTCACCCACTTCACAAGAATTAAAAGTCATTTGAATGGTGTCTCGCTGGTTCGCTGCCAATTAGAAACGGGACGAACGCATCAAATCCGAGTTCATATGTCGGAGATGATGCATCCTATTTTGGGCGACACGATCTACGGCTCGAAGACCCGAATGAACTCAGTTAAGAATTTGCGGGTGAGAAAAATGATCTCCGAGATGACTCGTGTAGGATTGCATGCGGCGGAGCTTGGCTTTACTCATCCAAGAAGTGGCGAACAGATGAAATTTGCGGCCCCTTGGCCGCAGGACCTTTTGCCCTTATTGGAGCTGCTGGAGTGGGCGTAAATTGGAGCGAGCGAACGGTTGAAGGTAAGTTTTTAGGTTTTGAGGTCCTTACTTCACAGTGCCACTATTTTTTCGGCTCCGCCCTTGTCTCCCGCGACGATTTGGTAAGCCTATTTCCCAAATACGATTTTCGCTTCCTCCGTCAAGTTCATGGTAACGACGTAATCCCAACTCAAGAAGGATTTCCAACGGCCGACGGGCACTGGACGAAACTTAAGAACGTGGCACTTGTGATTCAAACGGCGGACTGTATGCCGGTGCTTTTTGGCAGTTCGAAAATGGTGATCGCCGTTCACGCCGGTTGGCGCGGAGTGGAGTCAAAGATTTTGGTTCATGCGGCAGATTTGGCGAACGATGAAAAAATTGAAATCGAGAAAATTCTTATCGGGCCTCATATTTTGGCCGCGGAATTCGAAGTTGGAAATGAAGTCGCCGATCAGTTAGCGAAAGCTCACCAGTTGACGGGGAGTTCGAGCAAGGTCGTGTTACCTCATGAAGATGCGGCGAAGAAACGCGTCGATTTAGCCCAAATCGCGAAAGATCAGCTCAGCGCGGCACTTGAAAATGGTGTTCCCATTGAGACTGCTAGAGTTAGCACGCTAAGTTCACCGCTTTTCCACTCCTTTCGTCGGGGAAAGACCAAAGAAGCTCGGCAATACAGCTTTATCGTTTTGCGCTAATCCGCCACAATAGATTGATGAAGTGGAAAAGCCTTTGGGCCGTTCTTGTCGTTGCTGCTTTAATCGTTAGTGCTTTAGCGCTCAGCCCGGAATGGCGGGTGCGCTGGCAGGCTTTGATTCGGCCGGAGAAAAAAGATCTTCTCGCCACGGTAACGGGTGACCTTCTGAATGCGGGAGCGGACCTCAAAGTTCTAAAATTCGCGACGGGCCGTGGGCTTATTGTCGAGGTTCATGAGCCGAGCAACGATCCCAACTCGCCTTTTAAACTTGTAGATAGGATCTTTATTCCCGATCGCCACGATGGGTTTTTCACCTTAAATAACCAGCCCACCCGGCTTGCGATCGTTGACGTTGATAATGACGGAACCCTAGAGATTTTGGCCCCTAGCTTTGACGACAAGCTAGTTCCCCACCTCAACACCCTCCGTCTCGACCCAAGTACTCGTAAGCTTCGCCTCGCCCAACCCAAATAAAAGGTACCACATGACTTTCCGCGATACGGCGCATGCATAAAATTTACAATTATGCCCTTGTGTTGCGCCGAGTTGCGGAAAGTCATGTGGTACCTTTCGAGGTTTTGACATGATGCGTAATGTCATGGTAAATACTAGGTCTTCCTTTAAAGGTGGGTTCCATGAATCAGGCAGTTAAATCGTCTTTAGCACTTGGTGTTTTGGCTTTGGCAATCGGATGCGGTGGCAGCGGGGGAAATGGTGGGCCGACGGGCACTTTATGTAAGTCCTCGGCAAATCCAATTCCAGTGGCGCTTGAGGGCGGTCAGAAAATCGATTTGGATCCTGGCGTCGGAGAAATTACTTCGTTACTTGGCTCTTACCAGTTTGTTAGCAGTGAGGTTTTTTATAAGCGCGATAAGGGTCCAATGATTCACATTCGCGAAGACAAATCGAACAAAACTGGAAAGCCTGCGACAAGCATCGTTTGCGTTGCCGGATTCACGCAGCAAACGGCACCATTCCGGTACAAAACTTCGGTCGTATCAAGCCTTGAAGTTCGTGACGGTAACCGGGTCACCTTTAAAGTCCGAGATTACACCGTCGGTTACGGCGATAGAATTATTAAAGACGCTGAAGATAATGGTACCGGTGGCGTGGAAGCACCAAAGAAAGTTTATGACGGCATCGCTAGCGAATTCGCTTTTTATAAAGCAAATCCAAAAGACGACACTCTTTTTGAAACCCGTGCCCTCATAAAGAACGGGGACGAGAGCATTTCGACAATCGTTCGCTACAAGCGTTGTGGTTTTACCGGCAACGAATGTCCGCCTGAAACTGTTGAAAAACCAGCTCCCACCAGCCGATAAGTGACGCGCAAAAGCTTAACGCTTTTTTGTGGTTGTTCCAGCTTTAGAATTTGTTGCCGCCTTTGATCCTGGCTTAGCCGGCGTCTTTGCAGTCGCCTTCGCGGGCGGCTTTTGATTCAAATCACGCCATGATTTGCCTTCTCGCGCTTTAGCGTTCACCTGAAACTTTTGAACTGCAGAATTGTGATCCTGAAGCGTGGACGAAAACGTATGTGTCCCATCATTCTTACTCACGAAGAACAAAAAGTTACTCGTCGCCGGAGCTATCACCGCTGCCAAAGCTTCGCGGCCCGGATTTGCAATTGGACCCACGGGAAGGGCCGCGACCGTATAAGTGTTGTACGGAGTAGGGCTAAGAATATCGGCACGAGTGATATTGTTCTTATAAAAACCCGTCTCCGTCCAAATTCCATAAATGATTGTCGGATCACTTTGTAGCTTCATCTTAATTTTGAGTCGGTTATGGAAGACTGAAGAAATTAACGGGCGTTCTTCAGGCGCTCCGGTTTCTTTCTCAATCACACTCGCCATAGTGACTAGCTCGTGCCGGCTCAAACCCGAAGTCGCTGGGTCATGGCCGATGCCCGCGTAATTTTCCTTAAACCTTGTCACCATTCCTCTTACTAAACTCTCAAGCGGCGTATATTTGGTGTAATTGTAAGTCTCCGGAAAAAGATAGCCCTCAAGGCTCGGCAAACTTTCGCCTAATAATTCCTTTATAAGCTCTAGGTTTTTCACCACTGCTAAGAACTGATCCCTTTTTCCCAAACCTTTTTGCTCAATAAGATCAGCCATTTCAAAAATATTGTGGCCTTCAGGAAAAGTGATCTGCCGCTCAATGGATTTTCCAGACGATAGAACCCCGAGCATTTCAATCGGGCGCATATCGGTCTTAACCTGGTACTCACCAACTCTTAGTGAGTTTTGGTGCCCGGAGAACTTCGCCAATACTTTGAAGTGAAAAGCTGAAGTGATGAGTCCTTCGCTCTGCAAACGCTCAGCGATTTTATAAAAGCCTTCACCAGGGATGACTTCAAATATCCGCTCCTGCCCGGGGCTTGAGGTGGCGCCTTTAGTTAAAAACGTGAACCCTTCCCAAAAGCCCCAAAGGACCACACCGAAAAATAAAATGAGGACGCCAACAATTAGTTTTCTCATGGCTTAAACTCAAAGTTGATGCCGGGCATGTTCTTCGTCGCATCGTAAGGCAGGTTGTCCTCTAAACTCGCCACGGGAATCGTACAGTATTGAACTGCGAAGTGCGCCGATGGCCGATCGTTGCCCGATTTTCCCATTCCACCAAACGGAAGCCTTGAACTTGCCCCGTTTGTGGTTCGGTTCCAATTAAGTAGTCCTACTTTTGCGTCGAGCAATGATTTTTCGTAAAGGGCGCGATTTTTAGAGAACAATGCCATGGAAAGACCAAATCCTGTTGAGTTGTTGATCTTTAGTGCCTCTTCGAACTCATCAACCGTGTAGATAGCCACGTTGGGCCCGAAAATCTCAGTCTTCTGATATATCGATTTCTCGTCAAACTTAAGGACCAAATTAATTGACGGGGTTACGTAGTGACCAGGATGTTGCAGATCCAACTGCTTACCGCGCATGACACTTTCCGCGCCTTCGCGCTTTGCCATTTCTTGGAAGCGCACATACTTTTCCACAGCGCCTGCATCGATCAGTGGACCCATGAAGACGTTCTCTTTCCAGTGGCCAATCGTAATCTTTTTTGCGGCTGCATAGAAATTTTCAACGAACTTATCGCGAATCTTTTTGTGCACGATGACGCGCGAAGTTCCCGAGCAGCGTTGACCCGCCGAAAGGTAACTTCCGATCAGGGTTTCGTAAGTGGCTTTTTCTAAATCCGCGTCATCCCAAATGACGGTTGCGTTTTTGCCACCCATTTCAAGCGCTAGAATCTTCCATGCATGGGTAAGAGTCTCTTGCTTGATTTTAAGACCTACTTCGTAGGACCCGGTAAACAAAATTCCATCAACATATTCGCTGGCAGAAAGGCGTTTGCCGATCTCGCCCTGTCCTTGAATCAAATTAAAAACTCCGGCGGGAAATTCTGCCCTTTGATACATCTCCGCCATGAACTGACCGGTTGCGGGAGTTTTATCGGAAGGCTTAAACACCACTGTATTTCCGCACGCAAGTGCAGGAATGATGTGGCCATTGGGCAGGTGGCCTGGAAAATTGAAAGGCCCAAGAACGGCCATCACGCCGCGTGGTTTATAGCGAATGTAGCCGTCAACGCCAGGAAGGGCTCCGGTGATTACTTCCTCTTTCACGATTTTCATTGAGTGATTAAGAGTGATGTCGATCTTATTCACCATCGTCGTGACTTCGGACTTGCCCTCCCATAAGGGTTTACCGGTTTCACGGCTGATGATCTCAGCCCAGGGACCTGCGTGAGCTTGAAAGACTTCTTTCAATCGATTTAAGTATTGGGCGCGTTGGTCGAGGGATAAATGCGCCCATTTTGAATAAGCTGCTTTTGCCGCCAAACAAGCTACTTCAACGTGGTCATTCTTCGATTGAGTTTCAAACACGATGTCTTTTAGGTCAGCGGGACTTTTCACCGCCCAATCGCCATCCGACTTATCGGGAGTTACAAACCGACCATCAATGTAATCGCCTAAGTACGGATGCTTTTGGCCCATGTGTCCCTCTAAACTGGAGTGATGTAAACCGTTTCGCCCGCGCTCAACTCTAATGCCGCCATTGTTTTATCTGGAAAAATAACGTCATCCCCTTGCCAGGCACAAGCCGTAGCACCGCTGACGTATTTGCCATCGCGCAAGATACAAACCAGGACATGCTCTTGAAAATGCAAATCCTTCGTCATCGCCACTTTTGCCCACTTGGCATTTTTAATCAAAGTGACTTCTGAAGCGATCGCACCAAGATGCGGACCACCATCAAAAGGATCCACTTCATCCTTAAAACTAAAACCAATTCTATTTAGTAAATGGAGCGCGGCCTGCGTTTCTTCCGCCACACGGCCAAGAACCAGGCGGGCTTTTGAATCCAAGAGGCAAAGATAAATATCTTCTTCGGGGAAAAGGCTCTTAATAAATTCATTGTTCTGGTGACTGATAATATCGGCTTCCTGATAAGGCATGCCGGTGAACCTTCGACCCAAGGCTTCCCAAAATTCGCTTCGCCCTTCGTCCGTCAATGGTGGTGCCATTTCCGAATGAAGTTCCTTTTCAAAGCGTTCCGGTTCCATGCCGATAAAGCCAAATCGCGACAAACTGATGAGGCGGCCCACCTTTTCCGGGCGGCGCCGATAGCTACGATCAACGACTAGGCCACCAACTTCTGTTGGTCCATCATAATTGGCCTGCAGACGCAAAATCTGGTGAATGAATCCGATGCCGAGCTCTTTGCTAAAGCGCTCTTTTTTTAAAAGCTTAAAGCTAAAGTTGGGAGACGAGGGCGTGCCGTTCTTGGCAATAATTAAGGAGGAGCCGGCGATGAAATCCCCATCGCGATCGACGACGACGAACATGTACTCAGCATCGTTCTTAGATAAGTTCCCTTTGAACGACGCTAGACTTCGCTCCACCTTCGTAGAAATGACTTTCTTGTCAGCTGGCATATTAAGCAAAGTGAACTGTCGGGCCAAATCATGAAGGGCGCCAACGTCTTTCCGCTCAACCGCTCTTACAATGAAATTCATAAGCAAAGCTCCTCTAGCATCCGGCGATAGAAATCCGTCGCCCGATGCAGCTCGCTTATTCTAATACTTTCATTGGCCGCATGGGAATTGCCGACACCTTGCCCCGGACCGACGACTACACACTCAATGCCAAATCGATTAAAAACGTTGGCCTCGGTGCTCGATAGCCCCTCAATAATACCAGCTTCCAACCCCATGGAGCCCATGACCTTTTGCGCGGTCTTGATAATGGCGGAATCGCCCGAAGTCTGGAACGCAGCCTTATAATCCTTTACAGAGAAGACTCCTCCGACATTCGCGCACTCCTGACGAATGGCCGCGATCCACGCCTCATAATCACTCTGTTGGACCGCGGGCGGCAATTGGCAACAGCCGGTGAGACGTACATGATCAGGAAAGGTGCGAATACTTCCAATGTTCAGCGTCGCATTGGCAGAATTTAATTTTTCATCCATCGCCTTTAAGGCCGTCGTAATTTTAGAGATCTTTTCTATGATCGGATCTTTAATGCTTCCTACTACGTCGATTTCTAAGACGGCAGATGACGGTATCGTGTTGTGGCTTGCACCCCCGTCCAAATCCATAATCGCGATGCCCGTTGGAAGAAGGCTTAAATAATCGAGCATTTTGACGATCGCGTTTTCAGTTAAAGCGTTTTCGCCGGCACGGCCGACAAAAATTTTGCTTTGCGTAGAGCCGCTTTCTATCGTGTCATGACGAAGGCGGTAGTCGGACTCCTCATCTGAAAATGGAATCGCTATTTCAACGACCGCTAAACCCTGCCCGGCAGTCACAAGGCGCAACCCCGTCGGTTCTCCTAAGATGGCCACCTTTGCGTTGACCCGTTTTTTGCGCATGAGTTTTATTGCGCCGGACATTCCGTACTGGGCGCCATAGGTGCCAACCAAAACATACGGCATTTTTAATTTCTTGTCTTTCAGTGAACGAATGGCTTCAAGCTTACAAAGAAAATCCAACTTCGTTTGCGCGGCACCGAGGCCAAAAAGTTCATCGCCATAAATACTCGCCGCAAAGGGGTTGGCTTGAGTTTTCGTCCACGCCGCGAAATGACCGGGCTCCACTGTGTCCAACGGCGTCTGCAGCATGATTTCTTCCGGTTGCGCATTGGCTAACGGCCGGGCAATGAGATTCACCTGCTCAACACCGCTGAGTGATTCATGGTCCAGTTCAACATGAAGGCCGGCGTCGTTGCACAGTGACGCGAAGAACTCTCCGACCTCGCGAGTGCCCTGGCTTGGAGTGGAATCCAGGCCGATCACTTGCCGGCAAGTCTCAATAAAATTCAAGTACTCTCCAGTATGGACTTCTCGATTAATTTTTCGGCAACCGCAATGTCAGCTGAAGTCATGATAGCTGGGATCAAGAACCGCAAACGATATGGATTTCGACCGCATCCAAACGCGATCAAACCATTCTTAAAGAGCGTCTTGAGTAACATCTGTTGCTTAGGTTGAGTTCCATCAAGCGGAGTAACCGCGACCATGAGTCCCATTCCACCCGCATCCCGGAGAAGTCCCTTGCACGATGTGGTGTTCAGACGATTAAGCATGCCGATGAATTCTTGGTGAATTTTTTCGACCTTACCCCCCGGGCCCATATAGCCGCCGGAATCTAGCTCTTCTAAAATAGCGAGGCCCGCGCTCATCGCGGCCGTTGATCCGGCGAAGGTGCCAGCAATCAATCCCGGTTGTGGATTAAATTCTTCCGTATAGAAAGTCGCTCCCACCTGAGCCGTCTTCGCAATCGTGCAGACGTCGACAAAATCCCCAAAACCGTAAGTTTCAAAGGCAAAGAAATTTCCCGTGCGAGTAAACGTCTGAATTTCATCCGCCCAAATTGGAATTCCTTTCTCTTTTAGGAAGCCAAGCATCGGCATAAAGAATTCGCGGCAGGCGGTGCGATAGCCGCCTTCTCCGAGCATCGGTTCAAACACGAAGCAGCCGATGTTGTTCTCATGTTTTGCGACATGTTCTTTAAGCATAGAAAGAATCTTGTCCTTGCCGCAGCTGAGTTTACAAAGACTGTCGTCAAACTTGTTGCAATATGGAATGCGCAGAACTTCATTGTACTCGGGCAGTCCTTGTTTAAAGGCCGGATTGTCAGTGATTTCTGCCATCATCGTGGAGCGACCGGCGAATTCATCTTTAAATGTGATGATCATGCGGGCTGGAGTTTTCTTTTGGCGCACGATCTTTAATGCGTTTTCATTTGCCATTGTTCCGCAGGTGGTAAGCCATACATGCTTCATACGGCTGTTGCGCTTCACCAAGTCTACTAGCTTTGTTGAAAGCCGGTTGTACTCAGTGTTCGGCTCCAAATGCCCCTGCATAACAATGTCAGAGAGCGCCCCCTTCAAGGTTCCCTTGATAACTTGTGGATGTGAGTGTCCCATGATGTGAATTCCGATGCCGTTGATCAAATCAAGCTTCACACTGCCGTCTTCTAGCTCGACATAAGGACCGCGACCGATACCTGAACCCATGTAATTGTAAAACAATGGGCGCCCACGTAGCTTATTTGTGCGCTCGATGAGATCCGCGAATTTCTGCTCGTGCTCAGGGCTTGGCGGTCGAACGCCCTTGATCCCCTCACTAAGTCGTTGCACTTCGCGGACCAGACCCTCGACAAGTTCATTGATTTTCGTGGATGAAGACAGTTGCTGACCTTGATTGTCGCTCATGGAGTATTTTATCCTTTCTGAACGCTTGATGTTACGGCCTTTACATAGGGAGTCTCAATTCCTAAACTGAAGTTCATGCGATTTTTTCTAAGCTTTTTAATAGGTACTCTCATAGGGTCCACTCCCGTCTGGGCACAGGAGCAGGTGCCACAAACTCTCAATGCTGAAGAGCTATTTGCTAAAGGTAATGAACTCTATCAGGCCCAGAAATTTCCGCAAGCCGCGGAGAACTTCAAGGATCTCGTCTCGCGAAATCCTAATCGCGCCTCTTTCTTTTTTAACTGGGGACTCGCGGAATTCCAGGCCGGACGTCGAGGTTTGGGCGTCGGCATTTGGCGCAGGGCATTAATGATCGAGCCTGGCTACACTCCCGCGCAAGACGCGTTGGACTTCGCCATCCGCCAGATGCAACTTCGCGAAATCAGCTCAAGCGGTTGGATCGGCTGGCTGACCAACGAAGCTCTCTCAGGAATCAGTCTGGATCAGATGCTTGGGTTAACCTGTATCCTCCTCGCAACCGGCGGCTGGTTGCTACTCACGTACATCGGTCGCCGCAGAAAAGCGCTTCAGCAAGAAGAACCCTTGCCGCACTTCCCGTGGATCGGCGGAGCGCTAGCGGGATTATTTGTGACTTCCGTTGTTTTGAGCACCGTCAAAGCCTTGGAAGTTTCCACCCCACGCGCCACCGCTATTCAGGCAACGCCCGTTCGCAGCGCTCCGAGTGATGCGAGCAGCACCTTGTTTGAACTCAGAGAAGGCTCCGACGTGGTCTTACGTCAGGCAAAAAAGGGCTGGACACAAATTCGCTACCCCGGTGGAATGTCAGGATGGGTACCAAATGAGGTGCTCTTCCAAACCTCCGGAATGCAACTATGGTAAATTTCATTTGGGACAACATCTTCAAGCGATCCGAGCGCGGCAAAGACTTGCTTCACATCCTCGGTGAAAATTATTTGTTCGAGACGCTCACCAAAAGTGAGCTTAAGTTCGTCAAAGAAATGGTCCATGCGCGAAATTACCGGCCCGGTGAGGTCGTTTTCCGCCAAGGGGAAATTGGCGTCGGCATGTACTTAATCGCTACAGGCTCCGTCGATATTTTGGTGGAAGATATCCCATCAGATAAACCGGAAAAACAGACTGTATTCGTCACCCGCCTCGGCTCTGGAGATTTTTTTGGCGAGCTTTCTCTCGTCGAGGAAAACGGTCGCCGAACTGCGACCGCGGTCGCTAGTGTAGAGACGAAATTGATTGGATTTTTTAAACCTGATTTGCTTGAGATCGTTGAACGCAACCCCTCCACCGGCGTAAAAATCGTAACTCGACTCGCTGAAGTTCTCGGCAAACGGCTGAAAGAAACCACCGTAAAAGTGACTGAACTCAAGCGCGAAATGCATCGCAGCCCCGACAAGGAATAAAATGGCTCAATCGACTTCGCGCGAACAGGTTTTGCGCCGCCAGAGTCTGATCCGCCTTATCGCTTTTTTAAGCGTCTTAGTTGTCACGGGCACAATCGTTTTAAAAGTCGAAAACATGTTGGTGTCTTGCCTTTTGGCTTTTGTGATCAGTTATCTGCTCGGTCCATTGGTGAACGTTCTCGAAAGAAAAAACGTTAATCGCGTCTTTGCAACGACCGCACTCTTCTTAATTACAGGTGTGGCGCTGGGGCTCGCCGGCTATTTAACTTTCCCTCTGCTCGCTGAGCGCATTCAGGTCCTTCAAGTCGACTCGCCGAAGTACGTGGAAGGAATCACGCGTTTAATGCAGAGCTGGGAGCATAAACTCCGCTTCCTGCAAAACATGGGGCTTGATATCGATCTGGGAAGTAAAATTCAAGAGCGCCTGCTACCCGCAACCGAGGGCTTTTTCGCGGCTCTACCGACTTACGTTTCCAAATTCCTAACTGTGATGCTGCTGGCGCCCTTTTTTGCATTCTTTATGATAAAAGACGGCCGAAATTTTTCGCGAACTCTTTTAGCCTTAGTCCCAAACAACCTTTTCGAGCTTACATATAACATTTATCACCAGATCAACGATCAAATGGGCCAATTCGTCCGCGCCCGGTTGCTTGAGGCCGCGATCGTGGGCCTAGTTACCTGGGTTGGGCTTTTAATGATCGATTTCCCATTCGCGGAGCTGCTGGCGGTCTTCGCGGCAGTCACGAATTTAATTCCCTATATCGGACCTGTGATCGGCACTATCCCGGCCGTTATTTTGGCTATGGTCAACGGCGCAAGCGCCCTCGATATGTCCCTTTTGCTTCTGGTTTATTTTATCGCTCAGCTAATTGATGCGGCCTTTATTATCCCCGTCGTGGTGGCCAAAATCGTCGACCTGCATCCTGTGACGGTCATTGTCGTAATTATTATCGGCGCCCAGCTTATGGGAGTGGTCGGCATGCTTATTTCGATCCCCGTCGCGAGCGCCATGAAAGTCACGATTGGGACGATCTTTCGCTACTTGACCGATTATCGCGTCTGACAATAGACTGCAGCTCATGCCATTTCGCGTTGCACTGACCCTCGTTTTTTTGAGTCTTACCGCCTGCTCTTCAGACGAAAAGCTCGACTCGAGCTCGGCTGAGGGTGGCTATAAACTTGCCGAACGATATGAAAAAGATGAGCGCTATGAAGAGTCGATCGCGCAGTTCTCCCAAGTCAAAAACAAATTTCCTTACAGCACTTTAGCGACGGAATCAGAGCTTCGCATCGCCGACATTAATTTTAAACGGGAAGATTTCGTCGAAGCGCAAAGTGGCTATCAAACCTTTAAAGAGCTACACCCGTCGCACCCAAAGATTGATTACGTGACGTTGCGCTTAGGGATGAGTTTCTTTAACCAACTTCCTACAACAATTGACCGTGATTTGAGCCTTGCTGAAAAAGCTGTTCTTTATCTTGATGAAGTGGTCACGAGCCATCCCACCAGCAGCCACGTTGCACAAGCGCAAGAGGTCAAAGCAAAAATCCTCCAGATGCTGGCTGAAAAAGAATATTACGTCGGCGAGTTTTATTATAAACGCCGTAAGTATGATAGCGCTCTAAGTCGCTTTGAGGATTTGCTCGAAAGATATCCGCAATCGGGCTTGACCGCGAAGGCGCTAAAGTTCGCGGCCATCAGTGCGCATAAGGTCAAAGACGCCACGAAGGCTAATAGCTACTTGCAACGATTGCAGGCGCAATTTGGGGGCTCAAAGGAGCTGCGCGACACCAAGGGGGAAATCGGTCATGCAGAATGAGTCAGGCGCAGACGAACTATTAAGCTCCGCCAAGGAATTCTTCCGCTCTGGGCGGTATGCCGCCTCTGAGCCGCTTTTAAATCAACTCATTCTCAACGGCGCCAAAGACCGCGAAATCTTCCATATGCTTGGAACTATTTATTACGATCAGGGAAAATTCAATAAGGCGATCCGCGCCTTCAAACGGGCACTCGAAATTGACCCTTCATTCACTGACGCAAGCGTTGGTCTGAGCATTATCCTTAACGATTTGGGCCGCTACGACGAAGGCAAAAAAGTTTTCGAAGAAGCGAAAAGCCTGCTCGCTAAAGGTGGCGCTAAAGAAGACCCTTACGTAAATGAAAAGCTTGCCCTTAAACATGACGAGCTTGGTGAACTTTATTTCCGTTATGCTCGCTTTATGGAAGCGCTTGAACAGTACTACAAGGCGCTAAACCTCTCTTCGCGTAAGCCTGAGCTCACTATGAAAGTGGTTGAGGCTTTAATTAAAGTGGGCGACGGCCATAGAGCGCTCAAAGAGCTTCGCTCGCTGATTAATACCTACCCTGCGTTCCTCACGGCGCGCTTAAAGCTTGGTGTTCTGCTCTACGAGTCTGGTGACACCATCGCCGCTGTTGAAGAATGGGAGCTGGTCCTTGGGCGCCAGCCCGACAACACCGAAGCAAAACGATTTTTGAACCTCGCGCAAGCCACGGGCAACACCCGGCTGCATGAACCGACCCTCTAAGGAGAACATCATGTCACAGGTTCGTACTGGAATGATTCCACTTATCACCGAGAGTGAAATCAAAGAAATGGTCACTGATTTAGCGCAAGAGATCGAGCGCGATTACGTCGGTAAAGAGATCTACATGATTTGCCCGCTGAAGGGTTCGGTCGCGTTCTTCGCCGATCTTGTTCGCCGAATTCAACTGCCTCAGGTTATCGATTTTGTTCATGTCACTTCTCCCCGTGGCGAAGGCTGCCGAATCATTAAGGACATCTCGGTGGATATCTGTGGTAAACATGTTTTGATTATAGAAGAAATTATCGATGCTGGGCGCACATTAAGTTTCTTAAAAACCCGCCTGCTTGCTTCTGAACCAAAATCATTAAAAGTTGTGACTCTTCTCGACAAACCCGCGCGCCGAGAATTGCCGATTCGTCCGGATTATGTCGGTACAACAATAGATGATCGATTTGTTATTGGTTACGGAATGGATTCAGATGAATACGGACGAAACTATAAGGATATTTACAATTTCGCCCAATAATCAGAGCGGCTGTACCAAAAACCTAGGTTAATTTTGCCTAGCTAACGAAGACGTTAACGACGAAAAAAATAACGACCGAAGTCACAAAAAGCATAACTAAATTTGCGGATAACACGTGTCCCCCCATGCCCATCTCATCCATTCGAGCAGGACGCGGTGCAGTTGTCAACGGTATGCCTAGTGTTTACCAGTGCTTACTGCGGGCGGGCGGGACTCACAATCCGGCCTACTAAATCATAGTCGTGCGCGTCAGTGATCTCTACAGTGACCATTTCGCCGACCTGCGCCATGCCCTCATTGATGTAAACGATGCCGTCAATTTCTGGGGCCTGCTGGGAGTTTCGTCCGGTCAATAAAAGTTCGCTCTCTTCACTATATCCTTCAACCATTACGGCCATTTGCTTCCCTATATGACCTCGGTGCTTAAGTCGGCTAATGGTCATCTGAAGTTCCATCAAAGCATCATGGCGCCGTTGCTTGGTGGCTTCATCAATTTGGTCGGGCATGTCGCCAGCCTTGGTGTCCTCTTCCTTGGAGTACATGAAGCAACCAACTCGATCAAAGCCTTGGGTTTCAATGAATCCCATGAGCTCCTGAAACTGGTCTTCCGTCTCGCCGGGAAAGCCCACAATGAACTGCGTTCTGATAACCGCATCTGGGATCTTGGCGCGAATTCGAGCCAAAGCCTCTTCAACTTCCTCGCGGGTCATGCGACGATTCATGCTTCTGAGCATTTCGTTATTAATGTGCTGAAGCGGCATATCGAAATATTTCACAAGGTTCGACTTCGAGGCGATCAGCTCCACCATCTCTTCACTAATTCCATCGGGATAAAGATAAAGTACCCGAATCCACTCCGCACCGGACTCCTCAGCTAACGCTTTAAGCAAGTTCACCGGTGATTCAGGTGCCCCTTCATCCCGCTTTTTTAAGTCCCAACCAAAATCGGTGAAGTCATGGGAGATAACGATAAGCTCTTTCACTCCGCCTGCCACTAATAGCTTTGCTTCACTAACGATCGATTTCAGCTGACGGGACTGGAGATTGCCGCGGATCAACGGGATTGCACAAAACGCGCAACGCTTTTTGCAACCTTCGGAAATTTTTAAATAGGCCCGGTGCTTTGGTTGTGAATTCATGCGCGGAGTTGATTCCTCCTGCAAATAGGTCGGCAAATGAAAGAAGCGCTTTTCCTTATCGCCAGCGAGAGAATTCTTTAAAATCTGCGGAAGATTTTGGAACTGCCCAGAACCCACGAATAAATCCGCCTCAGGGAATCCTTCAACTAAATCATTTTTGTACCGCTGGGTTAGGCAGCCCGCCACCACGAGGCGCTGAATCGCTCCACCTTTTTTAAGTTCGGCCATTTCTAAAATCTTATCGATCGACTCTTGCTTTGCTTCCTCTACGAAGCCGCAAGTATTGATCACGACCGTGTCGGCTTCCTCAGCAGTTCCAACCACACGGTAACCGTCTTTAACAAGCCCACCCAGCATGATCTCTGTATCGACCAAGTTCTTCGGGCAGCCAAGGCTCACAAAATGAACACGCTTTTCCAACTTTAAAACTCCGTTACTTCGGCATCTTTAGGCGGCTTATAGGAAAACAGCGCCTGACGATTCCCATTTATTGTTTTCGGCTCACCCAAGTCAAAGGTGACTTCGTTTTCTTTATCATCCCAGTAAACGACTTTTGTAAGCTTACGCTCCTTCGTTGTCAGCCACAGATCAAGTTTCTGAATCTCGGTTGATTCAGGAATCTTTGGCACCATCTCAAGCCGAATGTCTTCATCGATCGTCGAGCGATCAGTGATTTTAAATTCATCAAAAAGATTTCCATCACCCAGGAGCGCGGCAAAGAGCGTGTTGGACTTTTTAAATGAGCGCGCTTTGGTTTTGCTCACCAAGGTTTTACCGCCCATCTCTTCCGGAAGCTTCGTAGCCAGCCATAAAGTTTTCCCGTCCATTACCAGCAACGACTCATCCGGGCTTTGGGTTTCAACGCGAAGTTTGCCTTGCCAAAAATGCAGCTTTCCTTCACTGATCCGCTCTTTCGCGAGAAGGGAATTTACCGAGCGCTTTTTTAAAGCGACGGTTACGCCTTCTTTTTTACGAAGCGGTTTTAGCGCCTGATCAATTTCAGATCTAGCGTCGGACTTAGCGGAATTCACCGCAGCCTTTTTGTTAGGAGCAGCTCCTCCGCGCGCCGATATGGTCGTGAGCGCCAAGAATACGCTGAGTAAGACTTTCATGATCCTCCACATTAGACACCGCGTTATACCCGAAACCACGGCCAATTCGCAAGGGGTACCGACGACTAAGTTGCTAGCTAATTCTTAGACAGTTGCTCATTCTATAGACCAAAAATCACTCTAAAGGGCCTTTAAATAGGCCATGGGCTTGCATTTCTTAAAGGGTGTATGAAAACCCTAATAGGCCTCCTTTTATTGCTTTCTCATAGTCCTCAAACCCGCGCCCAGAGCGGCTGTGCGGTCGGTGGCCAACCTTTCTTGTGGATGATGAAGGCATGCTCGGTTGAGACTGGCATCAAAGATGAGATTGAAATTCAAGGCACAGCTTGCTTCAAAACCTACATTTTAGACCTCAATAAAGAAAAGTGCGCCGTGAACGAAAAGTACAAGCGCAAGGTCTGCGAGCTCCTGTTTGAAAAAGAGAAGAAATACACAAGCGTTGAAGCCTGCCTTAGCGACTCAAGCCTTAAAGCGTTCGTTATCAGCGATTAGCCCCACTTCCATATCTGTAAATATTTTTCATTTAAGCCCATTTGAATTGAAATCTCGTTCATTGACAGCAAGTCGCTAAAAGAAGACCAGTAGCTCACCAAATTTTAATACGGAGCTACGTCCATGAACTCAATTTCTCGCCTAGTTTCAATTTCGTTAATACTGGTCCTAAGCCATTCACAGCTGGGGCTCGCCGCTTCCGGTGGAACTTTGGATCCTAAACCAAAACTTACGACCTCCGAGCTTGAAGCAGGGCTTTCACGGTATGAAGGCCAAACCCACTTTATAACTGGTAAGCATGCTCAAAGTGGCATCCGCGCTTATTCGGCATCGGCCTCTGAGCATGGTGGTGCCGCAGTTCTGGAAGCAGCAAACGCCCCGTCAGATTCGGGTGCGCGCCGTGACGTTATCGATTCGGATATTTTCAACGTCGGACCAGATGGTTCAAAAATACTTGTTCTTTTAAACGGCTACCGCGGCCTAATGATTTTGGATTTCAGCAAAGGCGCGGATAAACCCGCCGTCGTTGGCCGAGTTCCCGCGACAGGGAATCACCCAACAAATATGTATGTTGATTGGAAGGCGAAAAAGGCCCTCGTAATTGAAAACTGGCAGCGGCAAAATTACGGAAGCGGTGCGCGAATTCTTATTTACGATTTATCCGATCTTAAGAGGCCGAAGCTGATTCAAAGCGCTGAAGTTGAAGGCTCAGTATCGGACTCTCGGTTAGTCGGTGATGTCTTGTACGTGGTCGGCGAAGCAGTTGATTCTAATTACTATGGCAACAGTGAAGAGCCAAACACGAGCTACGCGAAATCTTTCAAGATTTCCAAAGATAAAATTGAAATGGTGGAAACGCGCAAACTTTCTAACCACGTAAGCCAGCGCGAAAACATGGGCATTCAAGAAGTTCGCCACAAAGGTGGCGGATATGGCTACTACATCACCGCAGTAACAAGTAAAAAACGCGGCTGGTGGTGGTCAACGAGCCGAAGTGAAGTTGAAGTTCTAGACATTTCCTCACCAAAGGGCGCAATTAAGCCTCTCATGGTCGCAAGCGTTACCGGCGACATCGGCAAGCGCTCATGGGTCAATATTCGAAATGACGCCTTAGTTGTGACCAGTAATTACCGAGCGGACGAAAACAATTGGCAGTCACCAATGCGAGTTGCGGTTGAAACATTTAAGCTCCCAAATAAAGGAATGACTGTTATCAGCGAGCGCGATGCGCAATTTCGTGAACTTGCGATGGAGCAAGCTCTTAAAGGCAACACAGACGAGGCTAAGCGGGAAGAGCTGCTCTCAAATTCAGAGCTTAAGCTTCGCGGCGTTTTCGTTCAAAGCGGCGAAACTCTTCTTAAGTCGATCTCCGACTTTAAAACATTAGATATCGGCGATACTACAGGACTGAGCGCTTCCGTCCAAGACGTGCGGCTTGTCGAAGACAGTAGCGGCCAAGCGCGCGTTCAGATCGCATGGGTGCCGGCTAATCTGAAGGATCCTTTGGACATCGTTGATGTCACAAACGTTGAAGAGCGCCCGGTTTACCAGTCCCGTTTGATGTTCGACGGCTGGCTAGAGCGCACGATCCCACTCGAATTCAAAGGGCGTCATTTTGTTTTGGGCTTAGGGTATATTACTCCCGCTGTGGACAATCCGTTAAACCGCCGGGTGGCCCAAGCGAAGCTGATCGAAGTTCAACAAAGCAAAAGTGGCAAATGGACATCACAGGAGATTGAAACTCTAACGCTTGATAAAGTGCAGTGGAGCAATGTCGGTGGCCAAGACAAACTCGTCTCCATGACTTTTGATTCAAAAACGGGCAAAGGCGCTGTTCTTTTTATGGGACATAGCTGGTCGAAAAATAAAAGTTCTAGCGGTGGTCAAACCGTTGAATTCGATCTGGCCGTAAAAGATAACGGCGCGCCGCTAGCAGAGGGACCTTTCATTCAAGGTGAGGAAGGTTGGCTTCGCCGCGTGTTCATGCATCCAAAGCTTAATGCAATGATGACTTTCTCCGATCGCGAACTCGGTGTGTTCACAACCTCTGAAAACTCATCTTCAGCAAAAATGGTTGAGGCCGCGACCCGTCTCGAGCTTGCCCGTAACATCGTTGGCTATTACGAGTTTCCAAAACTTGGCCGCGGCCTCCAAGTAGTCAGTAAAGGCGACTATAATAAGGGCGAAACTGAGGTTCGAATTGTCCCAATGGCAGATGCCGACGCTGAGAAAGAAAAAGTCGCAGTAGCAATTTCCATTCCTGGACGAATCAAAGACACTTGGGTCAACCGCGAAACCGGTGACGTCCTTGTTCTTACGTCCGACGAAAAGTTCACCCAAGATAAAACTGACTATTTGAGCACTGTCACTTTGCGCGCAATGGTCGTTAACGTAAGCAAAGCCAATGCAAACGTTTCTAAAATTTGGGAAAATGTTGAGACTAGAAAAAATGAAGGTCGCCCCATTCACCGACGCGCTCAGCCTGTTGACGACGCCGATCTTTTTGCTCGTTTGCAGTCAAACCTGACTGGCTTAGTTCAAATTCAAGATGGCTGGGCTTTCGCTGACGACTTCAACCAAATTTGGAAACTTTCCGGAACTAAAGCTACTTTAGCTGGTGAGAAGGTGACGCTGACTCTGCCTAAAGAACTGAAGGGTTCAGAACTTGGACTAAGCTCTGTTGACCGTCAGGTAGTGTTAAATATTAAGCGCCCGCTCGACTTGGGCCAAGACGAAAAAGTCTGGAACTTTTTTGAATCCTGGGTTGTTGCCGTCGACACTTCAAAGCTCGAGTGGACCCTTGATAAGAGCCAGGCCTTTAACATTCCAGGAAATGCGCAAGCATTTGTCTATGGCGCGAATAACAAGATCGCGGGTATCCTCTCTACTGAAACTAGAGTTTTAGATGTCGCCGGCAAATTGTCCGAGCCGACATTGAACCTGACTTGGATTGGCAAACAGGGCGCAACATTAACTTCCATGATAAACACGGATGCCGGAGTGACCCTAGTTCCAACATCTTCCAGCCAATGGGTCTTCGCAGAAAGTGATGCTTCAATTTCCGGTCGATATGGTTATGGTCGAAGCCGTCCTGGATACGGTAACTATCAAAAGTCTGCTTATCGATTGGCCTTTATTGATGTCGACACAACGACTCAGAAAATGCACCGAACAGTCCGAGCTCTAGATAGCCAGTTAACTGGTTATTCGGCATCGGTGATCAAAGTGGCATTAGGCCCATCGGCTGACGAGCGTCGCGTAGTGGTTTCCTCTGGCTCAAATCTGCAAGTGGTCAGCGTGAACATTAAAACTCACGCCGTGACACCCATGGCAGTCACTCCACTAAACACTTACGTTGAACCAAAGGACGAGCCTAAGGGCGACTTACGCCGTGGCGGCGATCGCTCTTTAGAGAAATCAACTGTATGGAGCATTCCTGGTTACGCATCTTCTGATGCCGGTGCCGTGAATGTCGGAGCCGACCGAGTGCAAGTCGCCGCGGGTGACTACGGCGTCTGCGAAGCGCTGCTCAAAGTAGTAAAAGTAAAGCGGAACTAACGTTCGAGAGAACGATACGATAGGGCCCATACCTGATAGGGTTTGGGCCTTCCCAGTGCCAGCCACGCGGCTTTTGCAGTCGCTCCAGTGGTTACGACATCATCGACAAACGCCACATGCCAACCTTTTCGAATCCGACTCTTCACCCATAAGCGAGATTTCGGATCCATAACTTCTATTTGAGTCGCACGGCGCTCAGATCGGTCTAGATCCTTTTGCTCACGGCCCGCCTTTACTCGCCTAAGTACTGAAACCGCATGACCATTAATTGCTTCTGCTAAAGCTTCGGCCC
>JAYSTF010000088.1:0-3742 GCA_043720065.1 Pseudobdellovibrionaceae bacterium
CAAAATGATTCACATAGAATGCGCAAAGAGAAATCTAATTACGATACTCGTCCTCGCAACACTGATTGATACTGTCGTTCTTCCAGGAAAATCCCACGAGGTCTGCTCAAAACTTCAAAGCGGTGAAGAGATTCATTGGAATTTTTCGTCCACCTCCCCTGTAGATTTTAATTTGCACCATCATTTGAACGAAAAAGTGATCATGCCGGTCGACAAGAAAAGTACGAAGAAAAACAAAGGTTCATTTATATTAGATGCGAGTAATGATTGGTGTCTGATGTGGACATTGCCAAAGACAGCTAAAAAAGCTGCAATGATTAAGGGCGATTGGACCTCGGGTCCGCCCGCCCAAAACTGATTTGAGAGACGCCTACTATCTCGGTGGCGTACTTGCGCTTATCATTGGAATTTCCCGCATCTACCTCGGAGTCCATTATCCCACAGATGTTCTGGCAGGGCTTAGCGGAGGAATAGCGTGGGGACTCTTTATGGCTTCCTTGTATGAGATCTTCATGCATCGCCGCCCAATCGCTATAGCGTTAAATATGATGACCGACGCCGAATAATTAATCGACCGTTACGGCGACCATTCCCAAATCGTAGTTTGCTCTTCGCTTTCTATCTGCGTTCCACAGCTGGGTTTTAATCTTCACACTGAACGGTGAAGTGTAGGTCACAAGTCCACTTCGACCGTATAATTTTATCGGAAGAAAAATCACATAGTCAGCGGCGCCAATTTTCAAATTTGAAATCAATTGGTCATTGAGAAGAGGCTCTTCCATCTCTGGATCTCTAAAAGGAGTGGTGGTTAGCGTGGCGCGATTGCCGTCCTGATCGACATACAGGCAATTCGAATTCTTATCGCCAACTAAATCGTATCGAGTTTCAATGTCAGTATTCGCTATCAAAGTTTTTTGCGCCTCAGTCCAGCCGGGAGTTTTGCTGTACAGAGATTTCTTAAAAACTCTTTCGACCTTTGCCGCAAAATTGATTTTCACCGGGCATCGAGAAACGTCAACGGCGAAGGCACTAAACGAAAAAAGCCCAAGGGTGAGATACGAAACTGCTTTCAAGACCATCGAAGTGCTCCTTTAATGAATATCCAGCAGCCGTAATACCATAGGCGGCCTGCATCATAGACGGCCTATTTCGATACTGAAAAAACTGCCTACCCTTCGCGTAGAGCCCGATCCTCGAAAGTTGCTAGGCACAGGATGGCAATACTTTCGGCTAAGACAATAAAGGAGCCCCAAAAATCTCATAAAACATATTTGCGAACACCCGAGCACGAACCGGGTTCAATCCTGAGAGTTGTACCAACCAAAAACAAGCAAGTAGCTCGCTAAAACCCAGTGAAAGACAACTGGTATGGAGAGTCCTTGGATCCAGTAACGCAGGATCATTCCAAGAAAATAAACCACTCCAAGAATCAATATAGCTTTGCCGAGATGCTTTTTGGGTTTGAACCAGTAGCCTCGCCCTCGAGTCAAATCCAAAGCGGCTTTCCCAAAAAGCAGGAGTATTGCGATCTGGCTTGGCAGTAAGTAATGGTAGGGCATTAGCCCAGAATACCAGGCTTCCATCGGAGGAAGCCACGTCGGCGCCCAGATTGCGACTACGATTTGCCCGAGCACACGTAGAAAAAATAAAAGGAGGAGGGCCCAGAGGATTATGCCCGCTTTCCTAGAGCACATTAATTTGCTTTACCGCTGTCGGCGAACATTTCGCGATAATGGCGGTACCAGTCGCTTTGAAAGCGCTCTTCAGGATCGTACTTTTTCTTCAGGCGCAAAAACTCAGGCATTTGTGGATATGCCTTAAGCACTTGATCTTGAGTAGCCCACCGATGGTAGGTTAAAAAATAACTTCCACCAAATTCAAGTGCACGATCGATGATCAATCGAAAATCATTTTTAGCTTTTTCGATTCCTTCCGGGGAGTGGTCCACGTGAAAGTTAAAAACCGTTGCTGCATAACTTTGCTTGGCCCATGCCAAAAAGCTTTCTGTGTCCTTTTCAATCAACCGAACAGTACCGTAAACGACATCCACGTTGTTTTTGCGAAAATCTTCACGCAGCCGCGCGAACAGTGCAGGAAGTTTTGCCCGCGGGACGTATATTTCACTTATCATCTCTGACGCTGGTACGTCCTTTGAGTAGTTTTGATGATAGTCGTCAATGTAAACCCCGGTTTGATGAGTGTCAGAGCGATAGAGCTGTCCATCGGAAGAAAGATAAAACTTTGAATAGACTTCGAAGGCTTTAGATTTGTCGGTGTGTGCAAGCCCCAGCAGGTGAGTCCAACTTTCGCCGCTAAGTTCATTCTGAGCGGCAGTGAGGCCCCCGACTGGAGCAGTAACGGGTTTGTAAAGAGAATAAATTCCACGCCGCATGAATCCGTCTGATTTGGGATCTATATCAAATTGGAAATCACCGTAAAGGTAGCCTTCCTGAATGCGGGCCGTAACCAAAGGAATGAAATCTTTTATTTCCATGAGGCGCACCACGCGTTTGAGAGTAGTAAGTGGCGCAAGTCGAACCTTAACAGTACCGATCACCCCAAATAATCCGTAACCGCCAATAACCAGCCCGAATAATTCCTTATTCTCAGCCCGGCTACAAATTTTGACATCACCATTCGCATCAATCAGGGTAAATGACTCTACATCATCGACCATTGGACGCATCTTAAGGCCACGCCCGTGTATGTTAGATGACAGCGCGCCGCCGATGCTCAGTCGGTCAGCACCCGTTTGCTTTTGTCGAATAGCCCATTTCTTTTGATTCTTAGTAAGCCACTTAATGAGTGCAGGCCACTGAATTCCCGATTGGACCTCCACCACACCAGCGCCTTCATCAAACCCAACGACCTGATTGAATGACGACATACTGAGATGGATAGTGCCAGCTCCGAACTGCTGACCACCCATTGAGTGGCGCCCGCCACTAATGCTAACCGACTGCCCATTTTTCTTGGCGTCACGTAGGGCCGCTTGAATCTCTTCCACCGATTTTGGACTTAGTATCTCCAAAACCGATGTCTTATTGAGCTTCGAGTGAATGTCGTTAAGTTCCACGGGAATTTTCCCGTGGTGTGCACAACCGAAAAGTACGATCAATAACAGCGGGTTTGCGGCCGACTGGAAAACCTTGAATTTTAACATGTTGATTTTTCCTGTTGGCAGTGACTTAGGCGTTGATTATGGTTTATTGTTCAGTCAATCAATAGAAGTGGCAAATGAAATACGAACTTTCGCTTAAGCCTTTCGAATTACAGTTCCTAAATGACTATTTTTCTACAATATCTCCAGAGCAACGTTCGCTCGATGTAAAAGTGTCGGCCTCCGTCGCGGGTGACGAACGCAATGCGGAGGAGCTACTTCAGCTTTACCTGGATGGAAAGAAGACGGCTGGCAGCAGCCTGGTTAAGGACTATCACTACTCAAATGAAGAGCTCCCTAAAGTTGGATCGCTTTGGATCATTCTGGATTCCTCCGGGGACCCTCGATGCATAGTAAAGACGATTAGGGTTGAGCATAATATCTTCGATTCAGTTCCAGAGGCAATCGCGATTGCTGAGGGGGAAGGGGATCTCTCGTTGGCGTATTGGCAAAAAGCTCATATTGAATTCTTTGAGCCTTATCTCGAAAAATTTGGGATAGTTAATTTAAGTCAGGAAGAAGTAGTTACAGAATTTTTTGAACTGGTTTATGAAAGCCAACCCAATTTATTTCTGGGCTAAG
>JAYSTF010000089.1:0-10538 GCA_043720065.1 Pseudobdellovibrionaceae bacterium
CGCTGGCACAACATGCCCTTTATGGGTTTTCTAAAATCACGCCTCAAGCCTAATGGAAAAATCATTACTGCCACGAACGAATCCTATTATGCGGAAGAAGCCAAGCGAGTGATGACAGCGACTTGGGGATTTAAACTCCTTGATCAGCGCCAAATCTTAATGACCGAGAGACCCCGAACACACTTCGAAAAAAAGTACTTGGCCCGCAACGAGGCGTGCTGGAATTTGGTTTTCGAAAATACCGCTTCATCTTGGGACATGACGCTCTAAGCCATCGGGTTTAGCTTTAGTCGGCCTAGACCTTTGTCGATATCTAACTATATGGAAAAGTTCCGCATCCTCATAGCCTCGCCATTCCCCCATTTCTTATCTGAAATGACCCTTGGGCAAAACCGTGAGTTCGAATTGCAAAGAGCGAACTCAGAAGAGGTTATTAATTTTCTTGCGAAGGAATGGTTGCCACATTTACTTGTAGTAGATGGCGATTCAGTTCTGCTCAACGCTTGTGATCGCATTCGCCAGCGAGTTCCCTTTGAGCAAACCGGTATTTTGTTAGTCACAAGAGAAATGACAAATGTTCGGGAGGAAAAAGCCCTCCGCGCGGGTTGTGATCAAGTGGTTCCTTATCCGACGTCACGCGAAAGCTTAGTTCTGCGCCTTCGTACCCTCACGCGACGCGTGCACGGCATTCTCGAGGAAGGAAAACTTGCCAGTGGAAAAGCGGAGCCAATCGCCTTTGGCGAAATCATGGTGCTGCCGCAAGACAATCTTATCCGGCGCGGAGAGAAAGTTATCCCGATGACTCCGATTCAATTCCGCTTACTTATTATGTTCCTGCAGAACAAAGACCAGTTGCTTTCAAGACAATGGATAAAAGATCGAATTTGGGAAAGTGCTGAGATTTCTTTGCGCTCTATCGACGCGCAGATTTCTAAGCTTAGAAAAATCATTCCTGAACTTGATCCCCATCTCGTGAATATCTATGGCAAAGGCTATGTGTTTACGGAATCCCGAAGAGAAGCGGCTTAAAGCTGCTTACAAGAAAAAGAAAGATTCACTTTTTGTCCCGCTTGCGGCGTAGTACTCAAAATTAACTCTCGCGTGGCGGGATTAATTGTGTAGGTAATTTGCTGTCCGGCTGCGGGATCGTAACTAATCGCGATCTGATTGTTTTCGGGAACGCATGGCAAAACGGGTGGCTTATGCTGATTTAAGCGAGCTGCGATATTGCCAAGCTCTGTCGTATAATTTGTTGAACAAATGCTTCCAAGTTCACCGTCACCGATGTTCCCCGCGGCGCGAAACTCGGCGCTTGGCTGACTAAGTGCCGCATAAGCATAACCGTAGAATCCCTTCATTCCAGCCTGGCTGTTTTGAATATTGAAGCAGTTGGTGTCACCAGGCTTGATAATGATCGAATGAACGCTTACAGACTTCGTTGTTCCAAGAAATTGGCGAGTTCTTTGGGCAAATGACAAAGGCGTGTCCAAAGTCTCAAGGGGATAATCCTGAAAATTACCGCCATTGGACCGCTCATCTTCATCCGATAAAATCACGACAGCCAAATGACCACCGGTTCGGAAAAATGATTTTTGCTCCGGGCGGGCGATTGCCAAGTTCATGGCGTAAATTCCGCGCTCGTCCCCGGATGGGCAATTCTGATATCCGGAACTGTCGCAATTTAAAGTTTCTTGTCGCTTAATTGTAGTTTGAAAATAACTGATGTTCTCCGTGTGCTTCGCATCGATCGCGCGCGAAACGTTGCTTAAAAATTTCGATCCATTTGGAAAGTCGAGAAATCCACCACCATTATTATAGATGTCGGTGGTGATAATCGCGATTCGGTAATCGAGTCTATATATTGAATCCAAAAAACCGGGAAAGCGGTCGGCCATTTTGACTTGCTCTTGATACATGGACCCGCTGTTGTCGTCGACAAAAAGCATGTCTACTTCACCTGAAGTCACGCTGTAGTTAAACTGATATCCACTCGGCGTATAAACGCAGCCGCCCGACCCAAAATCACGCTTGATCGCCGCGCAGACCGCATTGGGAGCCGAATTAAATGAATTGTCAGAGCACGCTATTGGCCCGAATAGGGCCGAAAACAGCAGACCCCGTATGAGCCACTTGTTCACGTAAATACACCTCAGCTACGGATCTTAATTCCAATCCCTATGCCACCGTCGCCGCGCTCATAACTGCCTGAAATCACTTGAAATTTTCAGATCCTGCCGCTTTGCCTAAAATGTCTACTTTTTAGACGATTGCCAGAACTCTATTTTATTGAATTATATCCAATAGTTACGATAGGTCCCCGAACTGGGAAGCGACACTTTTGGGCCATCATGAAAGTTTTATAAGGTGCCCTGTCAACGGATCGCTCGACAGTTTGTGCCCACCTCAGCATGATATTCCCATGAGCACAGTAGCACGCACCATTGGAATTATTATTTCATTCGCCGGCCTTGGCCTCGCTCTGTTTTTCGGCGCTCAATATTTTAAATTTTCCACAGCCGCCCCGGCTCAAAAACTTGAAATGCTCTGGGAACAAGATGTTCAAAAGCTAAGAGCCGCGAACAAACTTCCCAAGGGTTTTGACGACTTGAAAGAAGTTGAGCTCATCACACCAACTGACAACGCGAAGCTTTGGATCAAGCAGCTGCAAGTCCCTTTAAAAGTTCTCGAAAAGGGTCAGTACAAGATGGAAGTACTGCTAATGTCTTTTGAAGAAGATAACGGGGTCATCGGCGCCATCGTTCAATACAATCTCGTCGACCTAAAAACGAACAATATGATCTGGGAATTAGGCCGCACTTTTGTATTGGCCGGCGACCCTGATATCGAAAAGCTAAATTTAACTGACAAAGACGCCACCCCGCCGCCTAACGTGAAAGCCCCATCCGGAAATAGGCGGAAATGACGATTGGGATATTAAGCGAGGTTGTTGAAAGCAATCTCGCTACGAAACAAGATTTGAAAGAGCTCGACACCTCTCTCAAGCATCAATTACAGGAGATGAACGCCTCCCTCAAACATGACATGAAAGCGCTTAAATCAGAGTTGGTTATCAAACTAGGCGCTATGATGGTAACTGGAATTGCTGTCGTCTCAGCTCTAATCAAATTATTTTAATTCAATTCAGAAAAACTCAATGATTTCCACCCGCGACGCCGCCAGGGCGAATGCATCTAATTATTAAATAAATTCAAATATTTAGTGAATAGGGCTTGTTTTACATTGCGAACTGAACCTGAGGGTAGACTTTCAAATTCTCGAGGGAACAACAGACCGGATATAAAACAAACGTTATTTATATCGTGATCTTAGTCAGTAATAAACCCTGGGGACGCCAGCGGGCAGGTACAAGCGGGGCAAAGTCCGGCACGATGTGTTCCGATTTAGACGGCTAATCCACAGCTTCTCAAGGCAGCGGCAAACTCAACTGATCGTGAACCAAGTCATGATGAAGTTCTATCCATCGGTCATTCGCACAGCGATCGCCAGTTTCATTAGTATGAGTGCAACGCCCTTGATCTCGCGCATGAACTTGATGCTTGGTGCGGGTGGGAAGTGGCGCTCGTTTCGAACCAGGCGGAGCTCTGAACGTGCACAGTTTTGGATTAACATGACATTACGGAGCTCGCCGTTGAGCTTTTAAGTAAGTGTGCCGGGTGCTTTTGCCGTAGAATCACTTTCAAAAGCAAATTCGAAATTAAACTGAATAATAACAAGATTAGGGTGCGCGAAAGTCCGTCAACAAGAATTATTAGGAAGAAAAATATTTGTGCACGCCAATTCAGAGGGTGGAGGCTCGAATCACGAGGTGCTAGATGATATTAGTATATAAATAAATGTTATCTTACAGCGGCTCTCCTGTGCCCTCGAGGATTAGTAAGTCTACCTGGAGGTTCAGTTCCCAGGGCAAAACAAGGCCTATTCCCTAAACGTTTGAATCTATTTAATTATTAGATGCGTTCGCCCTGACGTCGCCGCGGGAGATTTTATTCCAACCCTAGCTTTTTAGAGAAGTAAACAAACTCTAGAGCCGAGCGATAGGCTCGCTGCTTTAAGTTCGCAGCCGCCCCATGACCGCCTTCAATATTTTCGTAGTAGTAAAACGGATGCTTCATTTGCTGAAGCTGATATGCCATTTTCCGCGAATGCGCCGGGGAAACTCGATCGTCTTTTGTCGACGTCACAAAAAAGATTTCTGGATATTTAACATCCGGTTTCACATTGTGAACAGGAGAGTACGACTTTAGGATTTTACGCATTGTTGGATTCTCTGGATCACCGTATTCACCCTTCCAACTGTCTCCGGCCAACCACTTGTGATAATTCAACATATCCAAGAGTGGAACTTGGCAAACCACTGCCCCAAAAAGATCCGGGCGCAAAACTGATACTGCTCCCACCAGCAATCCGCCGTTACTACCGCCCATAATGCCTAGCTTTTCCGGCCGAGTTTGACCTCTAGCCACGAGGTCTTCGCTAACGGCGATTAAATCTTGGAACGCCTTCATGCGATTTTCTTTTAGTGCTGCTTTGTGCCACTTAGGGCCGAACTCTCCACCACCGCGTATGTTTGCTACGACAAATCTTCCGCCACGCTCAAGCCAACTTTTCCCAATACCTCCAGAATACCAAGGAGTACTAGAAAGTTGAAAACCTCCGTATGCATAGACAACCGAAGGCTTTGCAACTTTCTCTGAACCAATCGGCCCGATTTCGTAATAGGGAACCTTTGTGCCGTCCGCACTTTTTGCCCAGGCTTGAGTGACCTCAAGTCCTTTGACGTTAAATCGTGCTGGCAGCTGTTTAATTTTTACTGGAGCGCTAATTCCATCGGCCGAATACAAAACTTGCGTCGGCTCTAAGTAACCTTCCACTCGCAGCATGACATCTGAGCGAAACACTGAGGACGTCGCAATTCCCACTGACGTGTGCCGTGGAACTTCCAGCTCCTGATTCTTCCAGCCGCCATCATAATTAATCCGGCGCAGTTTTCCTTCCACATTCTCGAGGTAGCCCACAAAAAGGGCGTCTTTGGTTTGCGCGACTTCATCGTATGCTTGAGTGGCGGATGGTGCGAAGACCACATCAATCTTATCTATTTTGCCGGTCTCAACCCAATTCTTCAGGGAAAATGCGCCAATCATCCCTTCAGTCAAACTAGAGTTTCCAGCGACTGTTGGCGCATTCCAGGGGCTTTTCACTGAAAAAAGCAAAAACCCTTTGTGAAGTCCAATCAAGTTCGCGTCTGAAGGAAGCGGTAATTTTCTCTTTTCTTTAAGATCGGGAGAGACCCAAAATACTTCCTGATTATAAAAGTCGATCGCACGCACAAAAAACAACGCGGAATCGTCGATCGTTTGAATGGCCCATGCACTGGCGGAGACATCGGCCTCTTCCGCCTGAAATGCAACTTCCGCTTCCGCATGATTTGCACCACGCTTCCAAACCCGGATTTGGCGAGGGTATCCAGACTTGGTCAAAGTTCCCGGGCCCCAATCAGTTGCGACGATCGCCACGTCTGGCTCGAGCCAGTTTAATTCGGACTTCGCTTCAGGAAGATTGAACCCTTCAGAAATGAACTGCTTGGTTTGTAGATCAAATTCTCGAACGACGTCGGCATCCTTACCACCGCGGGAGAGCCTTAAAAAGCATCGACTTTCAGCTTTTGGCCAACACGTGGCGCCGCCGAAAACCCAATTTTCTTTTTCGGCTTTCGCGAGCTTATCAATATCAAGAACCGTCTCCCACTTTGGATTCTTCTCGCGGTAATTCGCGACCGTGGTTCGGCGCCAAACGCCGCGAATGGATTTTCCGTCCTGCCAGAAATTGTAAACGCGATTGCCGATGAAAGTGACAAAAGGAATTTTGTCCTGTGCCTCTAAGATTTTTTCAAATTGTGTTTTGAAAACCGGGAATCTTACGTCGCTTTCCAGTTCCTTTTGCGAGCGCTCATTAAGACCTCTAACAAAGGTCAGCGCTTTCTCACCTTCGACCTCTTCAAGCCAAGCCGTCTCTTCGTTAAACTTTCTCTCCTCGGGCGTAATCAATTGGACGTCAGATTTCACTCCGGGAGCGCAGCCTAAGACCAACGACGCTGACACGATAAGGCTCAAAAATCGCATAATTCCCCCAAAACGATAGGTAAGGCGCCACATTAATGGAAACGGCCTGAACCTTCAAACCGCAGAGCACATGACGGAGGGCGCAATCGGCGTTTTTCACTAGGCTCAATTGGCCTTTAGGCCATGCCTTTGTTAGGTTGCCCGGGCATGAGATGGCTGGACCGTTACCTCTTATATTTATGCGTTTTGCTCTCGTTTGCGGGCTGCACACGAAAAAAGGCCGAGCTGGGGACAGCAGAAAACCCGATTAAATTCTTTCTCGTTCCTTCTGTAGAGACTGGAATGCTGGAAGAGACCGCCCGGGCAACAAAAGTTTTCCTGGAAGCCAACACGCCCTACAAGTATGCCTTTTCTGTTCCAACAAGTTACATCGCGGTAGTTGAAGCTTTTGGTGCCGGTCGAGCTGACGTTGCTTCCCTCAACACCTACGGCTACGCCCTTGCCCACAAAAAATATAATGTCGAAGTCGGGCTAACGGTTTTGCGAAATGGCGAGGCCACCTATCAAGCGCAAATTCTTACCCACGTAAAGAGTGGCATAAAAACGCTTGCCGACTTAAACGGCAAAAAATTCGCGTATGTTGATCCGTCCTCTACTTCCGGTTATGTCCTACCTTTAAAACTTTTTAAAGATAATCGCATAAGCCTTAAAGAAACCGTCTTTGCGCAAAGACATGACGCGGTTATTTCCATGATCTACCAGGGTCAGGTCGATGCGGGCGCCACTTACTATTCACCTAAGTTCAATAACGAGATTCAAGATGCCCGCATGCTCGTGAAAACCCAGTACCCGGATGTGGAAGAGAAAATTAAAATCATTGCGCTCACAGATCCGATTCCCAACGACACCATTGTTTTCCGAAAGGACCTTTCACAAGAAGTGAAAAAAGCCATTAGCGACGGCCTTATTGCTTTTATTAAAACCGAAAGTGGCAAGGCCGCTCTCGAGAAGACCTTCACCGTATCTGGATTCAAGCCCGCGACAGACGAAGACTATGCGGGCGCCAGAAAGATGTTCGACGATCTCAATATTGATATTGAAAGGTCCTTAAAGAAGTGAGCCTCTCCAGCACTGAAAGCCTACTTCGCATAAATAATCTTTCGAAGATTTATCCAAGTGGCGTTCAAGCATTAAAAAACGTCAGCTTTGAAGTCAAAAAGGGCGAGTTCCTTGTTGTCATTGGTCTCTCCGGCTCAGGAAAATCGACTCTTCTAAGGTGCATCAATCAATTGGTTGAACCAACCTCAGGCGAAATTCATTTCGCAGGCCGGGATATTTCAAAGGCTAAAGGTGCTGAAGTCAGGCAATTGCGCCAAAAGATGGCGATGATTTTCCAACATTTCAATCTCGTCCCCCGCCACACGGTCCTTAGTAACGTCCTCATGGGAAAGCTCGCAACCACTTCCACGTTTAAATCTCTCTTCGGCCGTTTCTCAAAGACAGACCGCCAAGAGGCCCATCAGTATTTAAAGACGGTTGGTATTGACGATAAAGCGTTGATTCGCGCCGATCAACTCTCAGGTGGCCAACAGCAAAGAGTTGCGATTGCGAGGGCACTCGCGCAAAAACCGACCGTACTCCTTGCCGACGAACCCGTGGCGAGCCTTGATCCAGCAACTTGCCATACGGTAATGAATTACCTCCGTGAAGCCAACGAGCGCTTCGGCATCACCATCGTGTGCAACTTACATTTCTTAAGCCTTGTGCGGGAATACGCCACTCGAGTGATTGCACTTAAGGGCGGAGAGTTGGTTTTCAACGGATCTCCCAATGAAATTTCTGAAACTTGGTTTAAAGAGATCTACGGCCCCGATGCCCAACAAGTGAGGGAGAGATAAATGATTAATCCATTCCTCCTTCGACGACTGGTTTTTGACTCTCTGAATTTCGCAGTTCTAGGGGCTATGGGGGTGGTCACGGTTTTAAGACCGAGCGAAACCCAGCTTTTAAACTTAACCATACTTTCGGTTATCTTTTTATGCCTCGCGGTTTTAGGCGCTGCCGTCTCTTCACTTATCAATCGCACTCAATACCGCACTCTTGGGGAACTGCTATTCGCATCACCAATTCACAAAGCGAAAGCAACGGATCACAGTCTTTGGGGTTCCGTTTGGGGTTGGCAAATTCTAATCTCAGCAACCGCAACATTTGTCTTTGGAAGCTTCGTAACTGGCTTTTCTATGATGGAGCTCCTCGATGCGCAGGGACTCTCCGCCGCCGGAAAACTTTTCGCGGAGCTCGCATCGCCGGACTGGCGTCTGTTGCCCGAGGCGATTCTAAAAGTTATTGAGACGATATTTATAGCTCTCGTCGCAACGGTTCTTGCCGTACCGCTTGCGTTTTTTCTTTGCTTCTTGTCGGCCAAAAATATCATGCGAAATCCCGTAGCCTTTGCGATCTACGGTATCTTAAGAACCTTTTTTAACGTGATTCGCTCCGTTGAACCCGTAATATGGGCGATCATCTTTTCGGTCTGGGTCGGAATTGGACCCTTCGCCGGAATGCTGGCGCTAATGATTCAGTCAGTGGCCTCGTTAACCAAACAATATTCAGAGTTGGTCGAGAGCGTAAGCGATGGACCCATCGAAGGCGTTCAGGCCACGGGCGCCAACGCAATCCAGACGATTTGGTTTGGAATTGTCCCGCAGGTGACCCTTCCCTTCATTTCCTTCACGATTTACCGCTGGGATATCAATGTGCGTATGGCCACCATCATCGGGTTTGCCGGGGGCGGCGGTATCGGCACGCTCCTTTACCAATACTCCATGAGAGCGATGTGGCCCCAGGTGGGCTGCCTCATCTTCGTTATAGCGCTCGTCGTCTGGTTTATGGATGTCACCAGCGCCTACGTTCGCGAAGCTCTGAAGTGATTGACTAAAACAAAGTCCCTAGATACTTCAAAGCCTTCTTGAATCCCTAAACCTTTCTCAAGCTTTTGGGTGGTTATGCAGCTCTTAGTCGTTACAGGTTTATTGACCTACATCATCACTCTCTATTTCCTAAGAAATCCTTTAAATCATAGCAAGAAATTCATGTGGCGCCGTTTCCTTAGCTGGTTTCCACTCGGTATGACTTACGCGTTTATGTACATGGCCCGCTACAACCTCGATGCCCTAGCAACAGCCGACGTGATCACTAAACTCGAAAAGAGCAAGATCTCCGGCTGGGGATTTCTTGTCTATGCTGCTGCACTATTCACCACCGGGCCCTTAATCGATAAAATAGGCGGCAAAAAAGGCATGATCATGGCGGCTTTAGGTGCCGCGATTTTTAATATCCTCATGGGTTGGACGCTATATCTTTATTTGCAAGGCGGCACAAATATCCCGATCGTCTTGGTGCTCACGATTCTTTATTCGCTCAACATGTTTTTCCAAAGCTTCGGGGCGATCTCAACAATTAAGGTGAAGTCATTTTGGTTCCACGTCCGCGAGCGCGGAACCTTTGGCGCTATCTTCGGAACTTTAATTTCCTTAGGCGTTTACTTCGCCTTCGATTGGACTGAAGCGATCGTTAAGGCTGTAAACGTAAATTACGCCGGACCCACGTATGCATTTCGGGAATTCATGTTTAGCCTTTTCGGTCTTCAGGCAAACACCGTCTCATCATTTTGGTTGCTCTTCTTCATTCCCGCCGGATTCTTGTTGTTCTGGGCCCTCATCGATCTCGTTTTAATCAAAGACTCTCCCGACGAGTGCGGCTTCGGCCAACTTGAAACCCACGACGCCTCTCATGATGATCACACCGATTTAAGCTCTTGGTGGAAAGTGATCAAGTCCGTGTTGACGAACCGAGTTCTCCTCATGATCGGTGTTATCGAGTTCACTTCCGGCGTCCTCAGAGACGGTGTTATGAAGTGGTACCGTCTCTTCGCTAAGGACACGGATCTTGGTGTGCCAAATATTATTGCGAACTGGGGATTATGGGCCTGTGTCACCGGAATTGTTGGCGCCTTTTTCGCGGGCTGGGTCTCCGATAAATTCTTCCACTCCCGCCGCGCACCCGTTGCAGGCTTCATGCAAATCATTATGTTTGGTGCAACTGTCACAATGGCCATCACCATTTGGAATAATCCGATGATGGTGGGCATTAGCGCTCTGGTAATCATGATGGCCGTCATTGGCGTTCATTCCATTATGTCAGGCACAGCCACTGCCGATTTTGGCGGACGTAAACGCGCAGCCACGGCAACCGGCGTTGCTGACGGCTTCTCAAAACTTGGTTCCTCATTTCAAGAGTTTGTTCTCGGCGCCATCATCATCAAAGACACCTGGCACTACTGGCCTATGTTCCTGGCGCCGTTCACATTACTTGGCCTCTTCCTGGCCCTAAAACTTTGGCGCGAACTGCCAGAAGGAACAAAAAAATACTTGGCTGAGGTCGAAAAAATCAAAGTCC
>JAYSTF010000090.1:0-29364 GCA_043720065.1 Pseudobdellovibrionaceae bacterium
ATTGATCTTGCTTCGTAACAAAATCAAAACATGGGATCAGTGGATGGGCTACTTTTACCTATTTACCAGGAAACACCCCGGTAAAAACCGGGGAACCCCAACGGGACTCCAGAACAAGGTCAACCTAGGGAATGCCTTACCGAAATACGGCCTCAATGTTGTGACCGTCGGGATCGCGGACGAAAGCTGCATAATAGCCCGGTTGCCTCAGTCCGGGTGGGCCATTGCAAATGCCCCCGGCTATGATTGCTTGCCGGTAGAATTCGTCGACCTGGACCGTTGATTTCGCACTAAAACAAATATGCATTGCGGGCTTAGTCGGTGCACCAACCGTTAACAAGAGATCGTCTGATTTATCTGTATTTAGGCCAAACCCAAAAATTCCATTTTTCTCATTATTTGTGGTCTGCTTAAACCCTAAGGAGATCAGACACGCAGAATAAAATTTCAAAGAGTCCCCATAGTTGCTAACTTGAAATTCAACATGATCAAAAAACATTTGTATTCCCCTCGGCCATTGAGCGATTTTTCATCGCATGGGGCAACTCGATTGTCTAGGGTTGCTTCAAAACCAAAGGGCTAATCAACGGTTCACGTCCTCAAACCGCAATATTAAAGGGCGGAGAAACAGTCAATTGTGACGTAATGTTACCCGCGACGTCGCGGGTAATTAAACAGTACATGTTTATTTGTAGCTTTAACGCGCATGACCGATGGTCCACTTCCGGCAAAAAGGCACTCATCGAACACAAGCAACCAGCCGTACACGATCTTCAGGAAGCAAATAAGCATCGCGGTCAATACATGCGAACGCAGCAGAAGAAAAAAATTCAGTTTAAGGTTTTCGATCACTCTGATTCAACAAAGCAGAGTCATTGTCGATAATCTTGCAAAACATCTTTTCAACGATAAGCCCGTAGATGGTTCGCTTTAATCGTGCCGATGCGCGCTTGTCCAAATAATGGATCTGCAATTCAGAAAGTGCCACGGGATCGTTTTCATTTACGGCCTGCAAATTGGCTTTAAGCATAATATTAACTTTATGAGATTTGTTGCGGGCGGCATAAATTTCGACATCGGCAGAGCTCATATTGTCAAACGCGATCGTCTCGGGATCAAACGCCAGGTCAACAGGCAAGGGCGCGTTCTCACTGTTGGTCAAGATGGTCATTTTGATTGCGGTCACTTTTTTACCGAAATGTTCACGCCGCTTCGTCAAAATTGAATCAGTGACAATCTGAAAAGGTCCGTCAGGTTGAACACAAATAATGCCTACTTCGACAGCTGAGGAATTTTGACTGAAAAGCGGGACCAGAAAACAACTCGAGAGTAAGATCGTCTTGAAATTCACAATTCCCCATCCTTTGATCCAAAGTTTACGGGCATCTACTTAACAGGACTTGAGTAGTACCCCTTTTTCGGGCGTATAGCTGCTATTTTATTTATAATGAAATCTCTTCTCAGATTACCTTGGGTCCGGGTCTACGGTGAGTACCGGACTGAGAACCAATTTCTCTCCGCCGCTAACTTTAACATTCGTTGTTCGGTCTCAAAATTGTGATTTGTCTCTGGATTGCCAGCAATCACAAGACGCAAATCCGTGGCACTTTCCAATAACAACAAATCACCCTCGGTATTTCCTGCGCAAAAAAACGGCCGAGTCTCACCAACGACAGCACGTAAGCCTTCGACTTTTCCGCCGCGATAAGTAATCACGCCATCTTGTTCGGTTGTAACTAAGCCGTCTCGAACTTTCGTGCGAATTCCAATTACATTCTCAGGCTTCAAACCAACAAGTGCTGCACCCGGTTCGACCGCCCATTTGATCGATGCGGTGACGATATAAACTTCCGCTTTTAAATCTAATAACTCAGCGATCAGATCTTTCACCTCAGGAAACACCGGAACCGGATTCATTTCATCGACGGCTTTTTGGGCCCATGCCTGCACTTGTTTTAATGGCAAGCCCTTGTTGATTTGGGCTAACCAAATGTAGGCGACCTCATGAGAGACATTTTTTTTCAAACTCTCATAATGCGCCCATGGGTCACTAGGCAAACCCACCAACAATTTGTTCCGTACTTGGTAATCAAACAGCGCCTCGCCAAGATCCGTGTTCCAAAGGGTGCCATCAGCATCAAAAGCCGCAATAGCGCGTCCATAACGGGGACGCACTTCCCGTACGGCCTGCTTTAATCTCTTAAATGTGTCCAATCGTGATTTATCCATAGCCAGAGTATTGAAGGGGCTGGTCATTAAAGTCCACTTTTGATAAGCGTTTGGCCAATGGCAGCGAATCTTGATCTTAAAATTCTTCAGCTTGAGGACAGCGAAGCGATCCTTTCCATGGAACGCTCGCGCCTTGAGCAAACTATCGCCGACCCAATGGATCGAGAGTTTGCCTCATGGTCGGCGCCGTGGCGGCAAGAAGCACTCAATCACTACTTAGCCATCGGCTGGAGCCTTGGCGCTTTTAAAGATGGAAAACTGGTGGGGTATCTTTTAGCTCAGCCATTGCTCTTTTTTAATGGCCTCACACAAACGCTTTGGGTTGAACGAGTGACTTTTGATGAGCCGGCCACTGGGCAAGCGCTCGCTGAAGCGTCATGGCGTTGGGCCCGCGACAAGCATTTGCAAAAACTGATTTTTGGCCAACCGGAATTGCACTTTGATCTCATTCAGCCGCATAATGTGGAAGAGCAACGCTGGATCACAATGGCCACTTCCAGGATGAAAACATGACCCGACCCTTGTCCGCTGAAAAGCGGGCGGAAAATCTAAAATCCCTTTCTGAAGAAAATTTCGATTTATGTATTATTGGTGGCGGAATCAATGGCGCAGGAGTGGCGCGTGACGCGGCCTCGCGTGGAATGAAGGTCGCTCTCATCGAAGCCCGCGATTTCGCGTTCGGCACGAGTTCACGTTCCAGCAAACTTATCCACGGCGGAATTCGCTATCTAGAAAATTATGAATTTGGTTTAGTCTTTGAAGCGCTCAGTGAGCGTCGAATCCTATTTGAAATCGCACCTCACCTTGTCCACCCACTTCGTTTTGTGATGCCGCTTTATAAGGGTGGAAGAGTTGGTCCGTTCCTGATGGGACTTGGCATGTGGCTTTACGATGCCCTGGCACTTTTTGAAACTCCAGAGCCACACGAACGATTGTCGGTCAAAGAAGTTGAAGCAAGGCTGCCTGCCGTTCGCACGACAGGCTTACTTGGCGCGTACGCATATTCAGATGCCTATATGGATGATGATCGATTAGTGATTGAAACTTTAAGATCCGCGGCCAAGTTCGGCGCGACAATAGTGAATTACGCACGCGCATGTTCGGCCGAAATGACGAATGGGCAAGTCACCGCCATCGACGCTAAAGACACGCTCACCGGAAAACAAATTCGCATTCGCGCTAAACATTTCATTAGCACTGTCGGTCCCTGGACCGATCAAGTTGCAAGTGAACTTTTGGGTCAGTGGAAACCGCAGATGCGTCCCTCAAAAGGAGTGCATCTCACTTTTCAAAGAGAGCGTCTCCCGCTTGCAGATGCAGTCGTGATGGGTGCCGAAGAGAGAATCGTGTTTGGCATTCCTAGACACGAAATGGTTATTGTTGGAACGACGGACACGGACTTTAAAGGGGATCCCGGCGAAGTTCATACCAATCGCGACGACGTAAATTACTTGTTGGGCGTGATCGAACATTATTTTCCGGGCGCGCAAATAAAAGAGTCCGACATCGTCGCGAGTTACGCCGGCGTGAGACCACTTGTTCAAGACAACGCGGCGACGGAAAGTAAAACGAGCCGCGAACACCTAATTCTTTCGGACCCGCGAAATGTCACTTTCGTTATGGGCGGGAAATACACGACGTACAGATTGATGTCTGAACAAACCGTGAAAACCGCACTGGCGTCTTTCAGCTGGGAGGACCAAGTTGCCTACGCGCGAACGAAAACTAAAACTGCTCTAAACCCATTAATCACAGCGGAAGCATTTCAACATCGGCCGCAAGAAGTCAGTCGCTTGATTAAAGAATTTGAACTCGAGAATGAGTTCGCCGAAGCACTTTTTAATCGCCATGGTCACGAAGCCAGGTCTATTCTTGTGAAGCACTTAAAAGAAGTAAGTCATGAAATGGGTGAGGCCAAGCTTTGGGCGCTTGAGGCAGCGCATGCAATCGATGAAACCATGTGCCTTAATATCGCGGATTTTATGCTAAGAAGAACGCCGCTAGCTCTTAGTCGCCCGGATCATGGTCGAAACATAGTTTTGCCGGCAGTTGAGCGAGTGTTCCGCGAAAAACTGAGGCTTTCTGACGCAGAGCTTAAGAGACAGACGGCAGAATTTAACGACTATCTGCGCCAGGAATTAGCATGGGGCACTACCCCTTAAGCGAGCGCATCAAATCTAGGATCTTTTTAGAGTTGGTCACACCATGTTGGGCCAGGTACGCCAACAGCTCTGGGCCCGCTGCGAGAATGATTTGCAGGTAGCCGGCGGTCGCGATTCGCCACAAACTGCCGCGCACTTTAAGGCGCATTTGGCCGGCTACGATTTGTTCAATGATTGCGATTCCAAACGCGGCCAACTGCTCGGCAGGGTTCGTCTCTAGTTGCCGAAGAGCCTCTCCGGAGAAGGAAAATTCCACATCTGCCTCCGCCGTTCGCTCCTCGACTTGCGCTTCTCCGTCCCGCCAAAAAAGTGCGAACTCCACCCGGTCGTCCATTCGCAAAGCCAGCTCCGTTCCCGGCTTTAAAAGCGGAAGCGCAGTTGAAAATACGGGTTTCTTGGCCAAAATCCTTAAGACTTCCAAAGCTTCGCTGTGCACCACGTTCACACCTCTTTTTTCCGCCTCTAACATCACGTATTGACTCTCATTTTGTCCAGGCCCTACAGTAGATTGATTAATTCGAAAGTCACGGAACAGCTTAATGGATTTTGAGAAAGAGCCGAAAGGCAAAAAAAAGAGTGTATCAATGGGTCTTTTGGACAAGCTGACAGAGTATTTTTCTAACGATATCGCGATTGATTTAGGCACAGCGAACACTCTTGTGTACGCAAAAGGCCGTGGCATCATCTTGGATGAGCCCTCGGTTGTTGCCGTTCAGAAGAACTATCGCGGCATGCAAAACCGGGTCATGGCTGTGGGCAAAGAAGCCAAGCAGATGCTTGGGCGAACCCCAGGCAGCATCATGGCCGTTCGACCGATCAAAGATGGCGTTATCGCTGATTTCGAAGTCACGCAGAGCATGCTCAAGTATTTCATCACCAAGGCCATGGGAAACCGAAAGAGTTTTATCCGACCACGCATCGTGATTTGCGTTCCTTACGGAATTACTCAAGTGGAAAAGCGCGCGGTGAAAGAATCCGCTCACTCAGCAGGTGCTAGCGATGTTTACTTAATCGAAGAGCCAATGGCAGCCGCGATTGGCGCCGGCCTTCCGATCACTGAGCCAACGGGAAGCATGATCGTCGATATCGGTGGTGGAACCACGGGTGTTGCGGTGATCTCACTTAAAGGTATTGTTTATTGCAAATCCATCAAGGTGGCAGGCGATAAATTTGACGATGCGATCGTTAGCTATGTTCGCCGCCAGTTTAATCTTCTTATCGGTGAACGCACGGCTGAAGAAATCAAAATTAAGATCGGCAATGCATATCCATTCGATGAAGAAAAAGTAATGGAAATTAAAGGTCGCGACCTCGTGGCCGGTGCTCCTAAAACAATCGAAATCTCAAGCTCGCAAGTGAACGACGCGTTGATGGATCCTCTCACTGAGGCCGTAGATGCAGTTCGTACAGCTCTAGAGAAGACGCCACCTGAACTGGCAGCTGATATCGTTGATAACGGAATCGTGCTGACCGGTGGTGGTGCCTTACTTGCCAATCTCGACGTTCTTTTAAGAGAGCGCACGGGACTGCCGGTGTCGATCGCTGAGAATCCACTTTCTTGCGTCGTCCTGGGCTCAGGCAAAGTTCTTGAGGATCCAGAGCTACTCAAGCAACTGACCATTGATTAATAGCGAGGCTTAATGACCTCCGAGATGATCGGAACGATCAGCCGCTTTTTCTTCCTTACGCTTTTAGATGAGCAAGCGGCGTTCTCCGCGTCGGCGCGAGCTCTTCAAATTTGGCGCTCTAAATTGGCGCGCTCGCCACAGCCTGAAATTCAGGGTGAGCCACTCTTGGTGTCCACGCTTGAAAAACAATGGGAACTTTTGGCGAAGCAAAACTTGGGCGGGCAGCCGCTGGTTTTTTCGAACGAAGAGTGGGAGTTACCAACGGGACTTGATCTTGGGCCCTGGCTAGAATTCCGCAAAGAAGCTCCTAAAGATGAATTCTTAGCCGTCTTGTTTGTAAAAGTGCTTGGCCTTTCTAGCCTCGGCGTCGCTCACGGTTTAAAAGTGAGTGAAGGAACGATTTCTCATCGGCTGTCTCGGGGTTTGAGAAGGCTCGGTGGAAAATGAACGAGCAGTTTGAGCAAAGCCTCGCCCACCGGCAACGCCAGCTCTCTCGCTTCATGGCGCGTGAAATGCTTTTGGATTATGCGGAAGGTCGCTTGGATGTGGAGCGGCAGAAAGCTCTTGAAGAGTATTTGCCGCGGGATAAAGAGAGTCAAAAAGAGTTCGAAGCGATAAAGGGCGCGCTAGCTTACACGAAAGCACTTTCCCAAATTCAAGTCGCCACCCAAACAGCCAATGAAATTGATCACACGAAACTGGGGTTTGCAAAGTGGACAGATCGCTTAGCTTGGCGAAATTGGCCAGAGGTAGCGCGATGGTCAATGGAGGCTGTTTTGGTTTCCGCGGTTGTAGCCGCCGTAGTTTCGCTTTTGCCGCTGCAAAAATTATCGAAATGGTTGCCGTCTTCAACCCAAGAACTGATCTTAAGCGAAATCGAAAACAGCCCTGAGGAATCGGAAAAGAAAGAAACAATTGCCGACGCTCTTTCCGTTCCTGCACCGGACGTGAGTGAGAAAATCAACGTAGCTTTCTACGGCCCGACAACTGCAGAGCTTATGGCTCCTGCGCCGATTCCCGCGCCGGTACAAACGGCCGCGAACGCCGACGTTGAAGTCAGTGATTCCCCTAGGCCCGAAAAAGCTCCAAAGGGATTTGTCTACCGCGCGTTTATGGCATCGACTGCGATCGATGAATCCACTGAAGCGGTAAAAACGCTAGTGGCTACCCTCGGTGGCGAGAGAGCCGGGCAGGTGGCGCTCGGGTGGCGCAAAAATTCAGGTACGTATTTTCACTTCGCCCTACCTGAGTCTAACTACGAATCCCTCCTCACCAGTCTTCGCTCCTTTAGTCCAGTCCGGATCTACAAGGATCCCCACTGGCGGGTGATGCCCGAAGGGCAAATCCGCCTTATCCTATTTATCGAAGACACAAAGAAGTAATCTTAATGACTAAGAAAATGAAAATCACTTCGCGGAAATCTCTCCGCACCATTCTCATGCTTTGGTTCCTACTGTTTTCGGTAGCGCCCCTTGCTTTTATTACGGGCTACTCGCTCGTAAAGTATGAGCAAGCGCTTGATCAAGAGTTAGGTCATCGCTTAACGGCAAATCAGCGTGAGATCAACGCGATCGTGAGTGATTTTGAAAGCGCTCTAACAAACGACGCTCGGCAACTCGCGGCCGATAAAACCTTAAGCTACAACATTGCTGCAAATAATTTCTCCCAAGCTCGCGAACAGTTGCGCAATTGGATGAAGAATCACTATGCCCACCACGTTTGGCTTTGGAGCGCGGATGGCCGGCTCGAAGTCGCGCTCTATCGCGATGCGAGTGGTGAGGTGCAGCGTCTGGAAAAAATGGAAGGCGGCGACGTTTACCTTAGCGATTTAAAGACACTTCAAACAACGGAACAGTTATTGGATGTGGATCTAAGAGTGGAACCCAGCAGAAAGGGTGCTGGAGGTATAGTCGAGCTTATGGTTTTCTCGGCGATTAAATCGCAAACCGGAAAAGTCACAGGCTATATTCAACAGGTCGTAAACTTAGATGAACGCTTTCTCCAGGCCCTTAAAAGCAGGCTTGGAATTGAACTTGTTTTTTACCGGCCCGAACAAGAGAAGATCGTAGCTACACATGACGACTTAGCGGTTTACAAACCAAGGTTTTTTAAACCCCATCTGGCGAGCGAAGCTTACTTTGATCTTAATCTCAGAGGTGAACCGTACCGTCTATTAACCAATGAGCTCAAATGGGGAGACACGCAAATCGCGGTCACAGTCGCCGCCAGCAAACAAGTGGCCAAGGCCGTGCTTCGCAATGTGAACTATGCGTTCTTTAGCGTCGTAGGCGTAATAGTTTTCGTTTTGATCATTCTCTCCGTGGTTACCTCAAGAATCTTACTAAGACCAATTTACGACGTCCTAGAGGCCATCAGAACCCTTGATACGGACAAAGAAGTAGTGCCTGTTCCTGTTCAGAATGAGACGGAACTTGGGCTTCTCGCTGAAAGCTTCAACGAAATGGCCCAGCGCACTTCCGAATCGCAAAGGGCACTTAAAGTAAAAATTAGGGAACTGGAAACGGCGAATGTAGAGATTCGTGACACTCAAGCAAAACTTGTTCATGCAGCCAAAATGGCGAGCCTTGGACAGCTTGTGGCAGGTGTTGCACATGAATTGAACAACCCAATTGGATTTATTTATAGCAACCTCAAGGTGTTGCGTGAGTACTCTGAAAAATTGGTGGGATTAGTCAAAACGGCGGAAAATAACCCAGGCGGTTTCATTGCGGAAAAGCAGACCATGGATTTTGACTACATGGTCAAAGACTTGCCGAAATTGATCGACTCCTGCGAAGACGGCGCAAGGCGCACACGCGACATTGTAGTAGGCTTAAGAAACTTCTCAAGACTCGACGAAGCCCAAATCAAGCAAGTTGATTTGCACGAAGGCATCGACAGCACACTTCAACTATTAACTGGTGAAATTAAAAACCGAATCAAAGTGACAAAGAAGTTTGGCCAAATTCCCCAAGTCACTTGCTACGCAAGCCAAATCAATCAAGTGTTTATGAACATCTTGTCCAACGCGGCTCAAGCCATCGAAGAGTCCGGTGAGATCACGATCTCGACTCGCATGGAAGGCAAGGAACGCGTTGCAATCACAATCAAAGATTCCGGCCCTGGCATGGACAAAAACACAATGGATAAAATTTTCGACCCCTTCTTCACCACCAAGGGTCAAGGTTCCGGCACGGGATTAGGCTTAAGCATTTCCTACGGCGTTATCCAAAAGCACGGGGGCGACATCGTCGTGCAAAGTGAACCCGGCAAAGGCACCGAGTTCACTATCATACTTCCTTTGCGCCCCAGCACTTAAAGGCCCTACGGGTTACGTATACAGGTCATCGTATTGTCGAGCGGATAAGTCTCCTTAACCGCCTTCAAGGTTCCTGAAGTCACTCGGTCCAAGTTATTCTCCGCATTTAGCGAGAAAGAGATCTGCGCCGCGAGGTCGCCGAAAAATTCACCACTGTCATATACTTTGCCGAGGACTTCGACTTTGAGAGCGTAAGGTTCACACCAGCCGCGAAGCGATCCCTCTTTCATGCTGTCGTCTTCTGGGATTGCGCGCGCTTGATTATCAGCCGCCAGTTCCGCGTTCCCCATTTTAAAGTAAGTAACGCCGTCACGAATCTCCTGAGTGAGACTAATAGCCTCAGCCTGGCCGTTCTCGTACGTGCACGCGTAATTACCGGTTAAATTTGGGCAAGCAAATGCCGCACTCGAAAACAAAGCTCCTAGAAACAGAACCACTTTCTGCAAGTTCATTAATCCCCCCTTAAAGGTATAGGCTGCAAATTAGTTAATAAAATTTACTGCAGGGGAAAATCTGTCAAAAGAATAAGGCGTAGGTGGCGATATTGTAACTTAGTTACGAACGCAAAGGCCTCTTCCCTTTCGAGGAAACAGCAGACCGCCGTCCTGGAGCGAGCCCTGAATTGAAATGTCTAAAGAACCGTCGGCAGTGCGTGTTCGCTTCATTGAAAAACGCATGCGCCCGGCAAACTGATCGTTCGGATAATAATCGCCGGCCATGTCCACACGAAGCGCGCGGTCGACACAATAGGCTCGCGAGGTGCCATTACGATAAACACTCTTTGTAGTGACGGGGCGTTCCTTGCCGTCCGCGATGATCGTCTCGTCGTCGACCAGATAAACGACGTTGCCAGTTTCGGTGCGCGACATTTCGATTTTCACAGTCTGTCCCCGGGAGTAAAGTGGGCAGGTGTATGTCCCACTTAAATCCGGGCACTGTGTGGAATCGTCGAACACAGGTTCATATGTGCAAACAAAATTTCCTTTGAACTCAAGCGGCGCACCGTCGGTCGGAGTGAGTACACCCTCGCTTAGAACGGTCATTCCTTTGGGGGCTTTCGTCCAAGTGGATTGGAACTTCATTTTACCCGACACTTTTCCATGCCGGTTAACGTCGTCGGCCTCAAATTCCGTGACAATGGTCTTGGCTGAACATGTCGCGCGACCTGAGCGGTTTTTCAGGTCCGCATTATCCTTCAATTTCACCCATTCCTTCCACGTGAACGCATCGTCTCCAAGTCGCATTTGAGCGGAATTTGGAAAGTCGATTTGATGAGTGGTCACATCGCCGTAATCGTCGGAACATTGGTAGCGACCCTTAAATGGCTCGCACTCATTAGCGAGAGATTGAGCCGAAGAAAGGAAGGGGAGAACTAGGGTGAAAATAAGCCTGATCATGCGGCGCAGTAAATGCTCGATTTATAAGCATGTCAAATCGAAGTTCAAATCAGCGAAAACGTGATTAGTGTCTGGTCGACTGCTCAAAGTCTGTACGGATCAGTCTCAATATGATGTGGATTCCTCAAATCTATCAACAGCTTAGGAGGTTTCGTCTGGCCGGCTCATTGCATTTTCCATGGGTCTGGAGGGTTAAACTTTGGGAACCAAATGGGATTTTCAATCGGCCGCCCAGTCCGCCTTAGCCTTGATCTTACTGGCTTTGGGACTGATGGTTTGGGATCAGGAAGGCTCTGAGCCTAAGGGCTCGCTACTATATGATGTCCGCCCTAATGTTTTTAGCCGCGACACCTTAACTACAATTAATAAACATCTTCAGTGGACTGAGAAGCAAACCGAGCTCAATGCCATAGCTACGAGCGTGGAAAATTATGAGTATGCACCGTCGCCAATCAGGGCCCCGCCGATTCTGGTCCAGCAGCCGCTAATCAATCCATTTCAAACCGAAGATGCCGCGGGCCAAGTCATTCGTGATCTTGAACCTGATCACGGCATGGATTCCCCTCGACTTCCGGCGGAGCGCATCAGTAGCCTTATTGAGCAAAAACAGTGGCTCGAAAAGTATAACCGAAAACAAACCGAAGAATTTGTTCGCGCTGTTCGAGAAAACGCCAGGGAAGCGGGTTACCAGCTCGAGATCAACGACCAGTTGAAGGTAACAAAGGTTAAGCGCCTTCCCAATAGCATCACAAACGGCGGCCAATCGGGCTCACGCTAAGCGTCCAATCCTGATTACGCTCTGGATTAGTCCTTGCGGACACCGGCCACTTCTCTAGAATAGATTCACTAGCTCATTTAAGGAGATATTTAGATGAAACGCTTACTCGTTAGCGCGATTTGCCTATTGTTCATTGTTACCGGTTGCGGCCCAAAAGCCTTTGTAAAAGGTCAGTACGACGACAACGTCGAAGACACGAACCTGCTCACAGATAAATGGTCAGAGACTGACATGCAGAAAGCAGTGCAGGAGCTTGTGCAAAGCGCAGTTAATCATCCTTCGATCGGCACCTCAAAGCGACCACCAGTAGTCATGGTCACTAAGCTGCAAAATAAAACCAGCGAGCATATCGACACTCAAAGCATCACCGACATGTTTACGGTTGAGTTGATGAATTCAGGCAAAGTGAGCTTTATTGATAAAGCCGCTCGTGAAGACATCGCTGAAGAATATGACTATCAGGATTCAGGGATGGTCGATCGCACGAGCAAAAAAGGTAAGGGCGGCCAGACAGGTGCGGACTTTATCTTGAATGGTCGTTTGGATTCTATCGTTCAGGAAGCCGGCAAAGACAAAACGGTTTATTACAAAATGACCATGATCCTCACGAACCTTAAGACGGGCGTGATGGTTTGGACAAATCACAAGCAGATGCGAAAGCAGTTCAAGAAAAAGCGCATCGGCGCATAAGAGTTAATTGTGCAGTTCAAATCGTTTTTGAATTATTCAAAATTTTTAAGCGTAAGCGGATTGGCTCTGTTCACGCTTGGATGCGCGACCTACCAAACCGGCATGCAGGGCTCGATCGACATGATCAAGGCCCGCAAGTTTCAGGAAGCCGCCACGGCTTTAAAACCTAATGCGGAAAAACAAACCGACGATCAGGTCGTTCATTTATTTGAATACGGGACAGCACTTCAACTGGCCAAAGACTACAAAGCCAGCAATCAGGCGCTACTTAAGGCTGAAGACTTAACGGATGTGAAGGATTATCACAGCATCTCTAACATAACGGGCTCGCTACTTTTGAACCAAGGCATGGTTCAATACAAAGGTGAAGACTATGAGAAGGTTTACATCAACGCGATGCTGGCGATTAACTTTTTAGCCATGAACGATCGCGACGCCGCTCGGGTTGAGACTAAAAAAATTAACGACAAACTTTACAGATATAAGTTCGAAGCGAAGCGCGACTTCAACCAGGATCCTTTCGCGTATTATCTTTCAGGCATTATTTGGGAAACGCATCGCGAGTACGATGATGCTTTGCTCGATTACGAAAAAGCGCATCAACTCAACCCGGACGTTCAGTATTTAAAGTCGGACCTCTTACGTGTATCGAGGCTTGCTCGCCGCCCGGATAAATATGCTGAATATCAAAAGAGTTTTGGCGAAGCCAAAAAAGTGGAAGATTTAAAGAACAAAGGTGAAATCATTGCTCTCATTCAGCAGGGATGGGCGCCTCGTAAATTCCCTCGGCCCGAATCACCACGCTTACCTAAGCTAAACCCTGTGTTGTGCGCCACCCAACGCGCGAGACTTATTGTTGAAGGTGTCGGTCAGGAAGACTCGGAGCTCATCACAAGCGTTGAATCCGTGGCGATTAAAAACTTAGAAGATCAGTATGCGGGATTGGTTGCAAAGCGAGTGGCCGGAGTCGCGACAAAGGCGGTCGTGGCCGATCAACTCCGCCAAAAAAATGAATTGCTCGGCCAACTCGCCTGGATTGGCATGAACATCGCCGACCAAGCAGATTTACGGCAGTGGGTGACCTTACCCAGATCTTTCCAAATCATCCGATTCCCAGTTCCGCAGGGCACCTACAAAGTACGCTTCGAAGGCCTAAACATCTCCGGCGCCCCCTCGGGCGAAACCTCCGAAGAAACCACCATAAAAGTCGCCGCCGGCCGAAAAGTCTTCCTACCCTGGCGAACCCTGAATTAGGGTGCCCGTCGACTTTCTGTCCATATCCGCGTCATTTTCGGACAATGAATCAATCTAGATTATCTGCATTGAGTTTGGGTTAAGCCGTCGATTTGCATTCAGGTTCTGCATGCCTAGAAAACGAACCGCTCTACAAAATGAATACCCATATCACGTGTCCGCTCGAACAAATAACCGGGAGTGGTTTAATCTCCCAATGCGAGTGGTGTGGGAAATTTACGTTAATGAGGTTAAAGAAACTTCTTTAAGATACGGATTTATCTCACATGCATTTGTTCTGATGAACAATCACTTCCATTGGTTGGTTTCCACGCCAAATAGTAACTTAGGCGAGGGAATGCGCTACTTTATGACGGAAACTTCGCGGAAAATAGCGCGGGCCTGTGGGCGAATTAATAAAATTTATGGTGCTCGATATAAGCCGACGCTTATCCGTTCCGACGGGCATTACATGAATGCATTCCGATATGTTTATCAAAATCCTTTGAGAGCGAAGATATGCAATAGTGTAGATGAGTATCCTTGGTCCACGGCGGCATCTGATGAAATTCCAATAGCAAGCCTTTATGGATTTCATCAATTGATTCCCAAAGATCCAAATGAATTCCAGATTTGGTTAAACACTCCACCAGACCCAATCCACAACGGTTTAGTTAGGCGTGCACTCCGCAGGACAGTGTTTAAGTTTCCGCGCCACCCTACATCAAAAGAGCGACCGTCAGACTGATTGACGCAGATCTGGACAAAAAGTCGACGGGCACCTTTTGCGATCCTGCAAAACCCTTTCTCTAGTTGTGGGCGTATATTTAGGGCTGATCTTTGGGGAGGACTTAGATGTTACAAACGTTGTTTTTAGTGCTTGTGGCGATTGCGGTGGTTACACCACTTGCGCTTGGCTTCATCGTCATGGGTGGACTTATGCTCGCAACATTCTTTGGTTCATTCGTTGCGATGTTCAGAAGTGTGTTTGAGGAGAAGTGGATCCGGGCTCGCGATCAGCAAAGTAATTTGCCAGTAAAGCCGGCTTGGGTTTAAGGGCGCCCGTCGACTTTTTGTCCAAATTTACGTCATGATTTCCCTGCAGAAATCATGACGCAATTATGGACAAAAAGTCGACGGGCACCTTAGAAGCTTAGTTGTTTAAGCTTTTGTTTGAGTTCGGAAGATCAGGAAGGTCGTTGTTTAAACGAGTTTCCTGGTTGGAGGCGACAGCTGCGTTAGCCGCAGTTGCTACGCGCTCTTCCAAAGTCTTTCGGACGTCATCGTGTGAAGCGCGAGCTTCAGTGCGCATGGCTTCCGCTTGGGCCTGAGCCTTTTCAGCATAATCCTTCGGGAAAGCACCGAGCTTTGCAAGGTAGCTAGAAATGCTGCCGTTGCCATTCTGGATGATTTCGCGGAGCGTGAAAAGAGGAGCGTATTGTGACGCCTTCTTTTCAGCTTCGAAGATAATCTGAGTTAAAGTCGCCGCCGTAATATCGTTCTTTGTTTTGTTATCGATAACCATCACGTCTTCGCTGGTGCGAATCATTTTGGCGATATCATCCAAAGTGACGTAGCAGCTCTGCTGTGTGTCGTAGAGCTTACGATTCTGGTAGCGCTTTATAATTTTGGTCTTCGAACTGGGTTTGTTCGTCATCATTTCTTGGTTCACCAGTAGGCCTCCCTCTCGAAGTCACTTGTCTCGAAGCAGCCGCTCAACTTTTAAGCGGTTCTTCATTTTGCGACACGACGTCCAATACCGTTATGCCGGGGAAGATAGTCATCCCCGCCACAGCTTGTCAAGGACCCCTCCTCGCGGATTCCAAACAATTTCAGAGGAGTTATCGACGCCATGCACAACCTCTCACTAGAGACTCCGTTACCTGTGGGTAACGGTTAGTTTCCTTGACACTTCAAACGTAGCGCGAGTCGTCGGAAAGCGGTAGGGAGATCACAAAAAATATAGAATTTTCAATCGCTTAGGTATCTGAAACGAGGCCTCTGTTTGGCTTTTCGGAGGTCAGTCGAGAAGAAGGCTAGGCTGCTTAGTAACTAGTCACTGGCCTAGTCCAGAAGTGGTTGGGGAAACATACAGGCGTTTCGCTCGAGTCAAGGGACCCCCTGAATCTACCGAAGAGTACTTACCACGAGAGGTAGGTAAAAGCGCCATGGCACTAGGCTACTGGGCAATCTTAGCAGCCGTCGCACTGATTATGACGGGATGCGCATCCGGTCCCATGACGGGTTCAGGGCGCTACAGCGACTCTTCGCTATCAAATCAGCACCCAGCTCCAGTCGGTCTTGCTCCTCAGATTCTCTCTCCTGACGGCGATCCCACTCTTGATCCGACTTACATGGCGAGCCAGGCGGACTACCATTATACAATGGGGGAAGCGATGAGCCTCGAAGGCCGCTCAGAAAAGGCGGTTGAGGAGTTTAAACTCGTTCTCGTTTACGATCCTGAATCCGTTTCCGTTCGATTGCGTCTTGCGACTGAGTATGTGCGCCAAGGTCTTCTGACTGAGGCTATTGAGCAGGCCGAAGCTGCCGTTGAGAAAAAATCCGATGCGGAGGAGCCGCGCTTTCTTTTGGCCGGCCTCTATTCCTCGCTAAAGATGTACGACCTAGCACTCAAGCAATATCACCTGATGCTAGAGACCAACCCCGCGAACATGGAAGCACCAATGTACATTGGCGCTATTTTGGCTGAACAGAAAAAGCTTGAAGAGGCGGTCGAGCACTTTTACCGAGTGGCGAAGTCACCAACGGCAAAAGAGCCGGAACGCGCTTATTATTACATTGGCAGAATCCGCGCAGACCAGGGCGGAGTGCACTTAAAAGATGCCGAAAAAGCTTACTCACTCTCACTTAAGGAACGACCTGATTATGCGGATGCAGCCCTCGCCCTTTCATCTTTAATAAGAGACCAAGGCAAAGAAGCTGCAGGCATTAAGCTTCTCGAGTCGTTCCAAGAAAAGTTTGGACCCAACCGTGAAGTCGCCAGAACTCTTAGCCGCATCTACCTAGATAAAGAGCAGTTCGATAAGGCCTTCACGCAGCTTGAGTATTTAGAGGGTTTTGAGCGCGACAACTTAAACGTACGGGTTCAACTGGCGTTGATTTTGATCGAACAAAAACGCTATGAAGCCGCAGTCATCAGACTTGAAGACATTCTCGCTCAAGCGCCCGAGCTTGATAAGATTCGTTACTACTTGGGTGCAGTTTATGAAGAGACAAAAAACTTCAAGCAAGCGGTCGAGCACTACGCGATGATTCCGCCATCTAGCACCTACTTCCCTGAAGCGATTGTTCATGCGGCCCACTCGTACAAGGAAATGGGTCAGCTGAAAAAGGCCGTGGAAGTCGTAAACAACGCAATCAAATTACGTGATGACATTCCTCAGTTCTATGCTTTTTACGCGACCCTTCTCGACGATCTTAAGCGCTTCCGTGACGCCGCAGACATGTTGACGGCAGCTGTAAGCCGCTTTCCTGATCATGCTCAGCTTCACTTCTTCTTAGGCTCAATGCATGACCGCTTAGGCCAGCCAGAAAAGACGATCGCGCAAATGAAGCGCGTTCTTGAAATCGACAGTAACCACGTTCAAGCTTTGAATTATCTTGCCTACACTTACGCCGAGCAGGGTCTCGAGCTTGATGAGGCGGAAGCAATGGCTCGCCGGGCTCTAGCCATGCAGCCCAATGATGGTTACATCCTTGATACGGTAGGTTGGGTGTTGTTTAAACGCGGCCGCACCGACACGGCAATCCGCTATTTGGAAGCCGCACATCGCGCCAAAGGAGATGAGGCAATTATCGCCGAACATCTTGGCGACGCGTATTTCCGCACTCAGCTGCTTGAAAAAGCGCGTTCCATGTACCAGAAGGCCACGGAACTCGAAGGTGAGCCCGAAAAGGTAGAAAAAATCAAAAATAAGCTCGCTGCGACCGTTCGCCAGATTCAGACCGTGCAGAGATTGCCGGCTTCTAATTCCACTGCGCCCAATCCTTGATACATTCTTTGATCTAAGCTTACGATGGGACTCTTTACTCAATTGGGAGTCGCCATGCTGAGATCTTATGTGTTTTTGTTAAGCTTCATTTTCCTTGCCGGTTGCCAAACGGCGACACGTTATGCGCAGGTCCCCCAAGGGCAATGGGTAGCAAAAGCACTGGTGCGCGATAAACAGGCGGGAAAATCGGCGATTGTTAATTTGGATGTGAGCGCGATAAAAAATGAAAAATTGCGAATGGATGTGACGGCGGCCCTCGGTCATCCCGTGGCGGCCTTAGTGATGGATGGCAACAAGCTCACTTACGTTTTGCTGGAGTCGAAGCAATATTATCAAGGAGCACCGAGCGCTCAGGCCTTGAAGGGCGTACTTCCGATTCCACTCGATCCCCGACTTTTATATAATGTGTTTTTTGATTTGCCGGTAGAAGACAAATCTTGGAGCTGCACCTCGGACAAAAGCGGCTATTTAGCTGAGTGTCGTGAGGCGAGCGGTGATTTGCTGATTAAATGGAGCCAACGACAGGGCCGAAAAAAGCTCATCAGCATCGAGCATCCGCAAGGGCTTGTGCAGATCAACGTGAATTCGTTCCAGCCAAAGGTCGAGGCAAAATTTGAATTGATTCCGCCTAAATCGTATAAAGCGCTGAGATAGAGTGAACTCTTGTTTCAAGATAAAGCACACCAAACCTTATGGAAGATATCAGGTGCGATACGGCACGAAGTGCGCCGGTTATTTTAGAAATCGCACCCTTAAGTTTAACCCCTTCATTTATTGTCGCTATCCTTAAGTTTAGGGCATAATGCTACTTAGGGATCGTCTTAAACGACGGGGGTACGAAATGGCTATGGACTCTGGCCGCAGCAACTTCGAGCAGCTCATTAGGAATCTACAAAGCTCAAGCGAATACCAGGATCTAAGCTGGTCAGGCTCCTTCTTCGACTATCTCAATCTGGTACGTGATAATCCGAAGATTACGCGAAACGCATTTCAACGCATGTACGACATGATCGTTGAAAAGGGTTCAGTCGATTACATCGACGTGAAAAAACCCATGATGCATTACAAGTTTTTCGATGATGAGACTAACGAAGGCAAAGACGCGGTTTATGGTGCGGATATTTCGTTAATGAAATTAGTGAACGTCTTGCGAGCTGCAGCGCTTGGTTACGGTACTGAAAAGCGCGTAATTTTACTGCACGGTCCGGTTGGAAGTGCCAAGTCGACGATTTGCCGATTGTTAAAGGCGGGTCTTGAGCGTTACGCAAAAACAGATCAAGGGGCTCTTTACACGTTTGAATGGGTAGACGAAGACGGTAAACACGCTGAGGTTTTCGGCAAGGAAACACGGATTTTCCCAAGTCCGATGCATGAAGAGCCGCTGTTGTTGCTTCCGATGGAAATGCGACAGCAGATTATGGACGAGCTTAATCGCGGCAGTAAAAATGACTTCCGTGTGAATATTGTTGGCGAACTCTGCCCGCCGAGCCGTTACATCTTTAAATGTTTGATGGATCGCTACAATGGAGATTTGAACCGAGTACTTAGCCATGTTCGCGTTAAACGACTCATACTTTCTGAAGCGGATCGCATCGGCATTGGAACTTTCCAACCGAAAGATGAAAAGAACCAGGATTCAACTGAGCTCACTGGTGATTTGAACTATCGGAAGATTGCTGAGTATGGCTCTGATTCAGACCCGAGAGCCTTCAACTTCGACGGGGAATTCAACGTCGCAAACCGCGGCATGATTGAGTTCGTGGAAGTTTTAAAACTCGACGTGGCCTTCTTGTACGATCTCTTGGGAGCCTCGCAAGAACATCGAGTAAAGCCAAAGAAGTTCGCACAAACGTTTATCGATGAAGTGATCATAGGGCATACGAACGAGCCGGAATATCGCAAACTCCAAGACAATGAGTTTATGGAAGCGCTTCGCGATCGAACGGTAAAAATCGACATTCCGTATATTACGAAGCTGAAGGATGAAGTTAAAATCTATAAAAAAGATTTTAACTCGCGCATTCTTCGCGGCGTCAGCATTGCGCCGCATACGATCGAAATGGCGGCGATGTGGGCGATCATGACTCGTCTAGAAAAGCCAAAGAAGGCGAACCTAACGAGGCTTCAGAAATTGAAACTTTATGATGGGAAGTCTTTGCCAAACTACACCGAGGATAACGTGAAGGAGCTTCGTAAAGACGCTCGTCGGGAAGGTTTAGAGGGGATTTCTCCGCGATATATTCAGGATAAGATCTCTAACTCCATCGTGATGGCCCAGCAGCTTAATCGCGGATCCGTAAACCCATTTATGGTGATGAATGAATTAGAGGGTGGATTAAAGCACCACTCATTAATCGCTAACGAGGAGCTCAAGCAAGATTACAAAGAACTCTTAAGTGTGGTTAAGCAAGAGTACGAAGAGATCATCAAGGGTGAAGTGCAGCGGGCGATTTCGGCCGATGAAGGTGCATTACAGAGACTTTCAGGCAACTACATCGATAACGTCAAAGCTTACACTCAGAAGGAACGGGTTCGTAACCAGTTTACTGGTCGCGATGAAGAGCCCGATGAGCGATTAATGCGTTCAATTGAGGAGAAGATTGAAATCCCAGAGTCGCGTAAGGACGATTTCCGCCGGGAAATCATGAATTACATTGGGGCACTTTCACTAGAAGGCAAACGCTTTGATTACAAGACGAATGAACGTTTACAGAAAGCTTTGGAGCTAAAGCTGTTCGAAGATCAAAAGGACACGATCAAGCTGACGTCTTTAGTTTCTTCAGTCACCGACAAGGACACGCAGGAGAAAATTGACATCGTAAAGACCCGACTCATCAAAGAGTTCGGTTACGATGATATTTCAGCAACAGATGTTCTTCATTATGTGGCTAGCATCTTTGCTCGTGGAGATGTGAAAGAGAAAAAGTAAGTTATGGGTATCAGGGAAGACCATAGCCGATTTCGTGACATCATTCGTGGGCGCATACGCCAGAATTTTAAAAAGTATGTGACTCACGGGGAGATGATTGGAAAGCGCGAAAAAGAATTCGTTAAAATCCCGGTGCCCTCAATAGAAATCCCAAAATTCAAATATGGACCCAAGCAATCCGGTGGTGTTGGCCAGGGCCAAGGCCAATCGGGCGAGGGCGTTGAAGCGGATCAAGGGCAAGGCGCGGGGCAAGCGGGTGATTCGCCGGGCGAACATATTCTTGAAGTCGACATTTCATTTGAAGAGCTTGCCGACATTTTGGGTGAGGAACTTCAGCTTCCCCGAATCGAACCAAAAGGTTCAAGAACAATTGATAGCGCAACTTCGAAATACACGGGGCGCGCACCGATTGGCCCAGAGAGTCTTCGCCATTTTAAATCCTCATACAAAGAAGCTTTAAAGCGGCAGGTGTCCACAGGCACTTATAATCCTGACGATCCAATGGTGGTACCGATTAAACGCGACATGCGCTATCGCACATCGAGGAAGACTACGAAGCCTCAAGCCAATGCGGTTGTCATATATATGATGGATGTGTCGGGCTCTATGGGTGATGAGCAAAAAGAGATTGTTCGGTTAGAAAGCTTTTGGATCAACACCTGGTTAAAGCGCAATTACAAAGGTCTGGACACTCGCTTTATTATTCACGATGCCGCGGCAAAGGAAGTGGATGAGAAAACATTTTTCTCGACGAGTGAATCTGGCGGAACCTTGATTAGCTCGGCATATAAGCTATGCAAAAAGTTAATTGAAGACGAGTACTCTCCGGCTGAGTGGAACATCTATCCTTTCCACTTCAGTGATGGCGATAACTGGAGCGGTGAGGACACTAGACTTTGCGTGAAGATGTTAAAGGAGTATTTTCTGCCAAATGTGAATATGTTTGGTTACGGGCAGGTTGAGTCGAAGTACGGCAGCGGTCAGTTTTTAAAGGATTTGGAGAAGTCGTTTGTGGAAGACAACCGTCTCATCATGAGCAAGATTGAGAACCGCGACAAGATCATGCAATCGATTAAAGATTTTTTGGGGAAAGGGCGGTAACTACAGTGGCAAACCTAACCCCGGAGCTTGAACGCGAGCGAGTGAGAATCGAAAAAGTCGCGGCCGAAGTGGGCTTGGATTTTTTCGAGACCATTTTCGAACTCGTCACCTATGAACAACTCAATCAAATCGCCGCCTACGGTGGCTTTCCCACGCGATACCCTCACTGGCGCTTTGGGATGGATTTCGAGCATCTTTCGAAGTCATACGAATATGGTTTATCTAAAATTTACGAGTTAGTGATTAATAATGACCCTTGCTATGCCTATTTAATGGAAGGCAACGAGTTCATTGATCAAAAGCTCGTCATGGCGCATGTGTTTGGCCACTGCGATTTCTTTAAGAACAATCAGTGGTTTGCTCCCACGCAAAAGAAAATGATGGATCAAATGGCGAACCACGCCACGCGAATTCGCCGTTACATTGATCGCTTTGGCCAAGAAGCGGTCGAAGAATTTATCGATAAATGTTTAAGCATCGAGAATCTCATCGATCGTTATAGCCCGTACACTTCGATCAAGATCCGACTTGCCGAAGAAGAGGGCATTAAGACCGATCATGAACCGCAAAGAGACCCAGGACGATTCAAAGTTCACCGTGATTATATGGAGAGCTACATCAACCCGCCGGAACTTATGCGCCAGGAAAAAGAGGCCGAGCGTATCCGCCAAGCGGAGGATGCGATTTATCCCGCGAAGCCGGAAAAAGATGTTTTGCAATTCATCATTAAGCACGCGCCCTTAACCGACTGGCAGCAGGACGTGTTATCCATCATTCGGGATGAAGCTTATTACTTCGCGCCTCAAGGCATGACGAAAGTCATGAACGAGGGCTGGGCGTCGTACTGGCATTCGAAGCTAATGACCGAGCGAATTATGGATGACTGCGACATCATAGATTTCGCTGACCGGCATAGCGGTACGATGGCCATGTCACCCACTGGATTTAATCCTTATAAAGTGGGCATTGAGTTGTTTCGCGATATCGAAGACCGCTGGAATAAGGGCCGTTTTGGTAAAGAGTGGGAAGAGTGCGAAGATTTAAGTGAACGCTCACGCTGGGACCGCAAATTGGGCCGTGGCCGCGAAAAGATCTTCGAAGTTCGCAGAAACTATAATGACGTCACATTTATCGATGAGTTTTTAACCGAAGAGTTTTGCGTTAAAAACAAAATGTTTGTTTATAAATTCAACAAGCGTACCGGCCAATACGAAGTCGACACCCGGGACTTCAAAGCGATTAAACGAAAATTTCTGTTTCAACTCACAAATTTCGGCCAGCCCATCATCAGTGTTGCGGACTCTAACTTCAATAATCGCGGCGAACTCCTCCTCACCCATCTTTACGAGGGTGTCGAGATGCAGCCCGACTACATGCAAGAGACGATGAAAAACCTTTTCGCTCTTTGGACACGACCAGTAAATGTCGCAACGGTCCTCGATGGCGAAAGACGCGTCGTAGGGTATGACGGCAAAGAGTTTAAGAGCACATTACTGAGTGAGCTACCTGTCGGGGAACAAAACGAATAGTCGTCTGAAGAAAATCTGGAGCTGGAAGGCCCAACATCTAGAGTATACTCCTCAAGATAAATCTTGAGCACGGAGCTACCCACTCCGGGCTCAAAAGAAATTTGGCGCTACTTCCGCGGCTAAGCTACCGTTTGGAAACGATGTCGCAAACCCCTGATGCTGTTATTTGCCAGATCTTCTCAAACTTTGGGCTTCGCAAATCACCTGTGTTCACTTCAGCCTGATCTGTGAGCTCCAGCGATATTGAAAGGGGTCGTTTCATGTCGTTGGAAGTAGTAACTGAAACGGTTGTGCTTCGCCCCTCGCGTTGCGACCTGAAGATGATTAGAGGCTGCATGCCAGTGATATCGATTTCTCCCGAAGTCGAGGCCCTGACATAACTAACAAAATCCCCAGTTGGAGAGCCTTGAAGCCCCTCGCAATCATACTTTTCCGCCTCAATTGCGACGATAACGGCTCGTTTGTAGGTAGGAAACTGGGAAGCAGGAATTTCCTGCCGAGTGGCATTAGCGCTGGTTCCGAATGCGAGACTTAAGATCAGGCCCAAAATTAATGACTTCATTGCTCGTCCCCCCCGAGAAGATAGATTTTGGACGGTTATACCAACGGGGTAGACGATTTCACTTACCAGGTAGCGATTGAAATTATTACGCGAGCAGTCCTAGGCCGAGCGCTACCGTCATTTTAATTTTTGAAGAGAATCCGCGAGCTCCATCCATTGAGATTCTATCTCCTGGATTTTCTGAGCATTCGCGGCCATTTGATCAACAAGATCCGAAAGGTTAGGCGGTGCCAATTGAATTTGTTCATTCAAGTTTTGGGTTTCGACGTCGCGCTTAAGTAATTCCTCCTCGCAACGCTTAATTTCCTTTTCAAGATTGCGAATTTTTCGATCGCGTTCCTTTTGGTCGGCGCGGGAGTCGGGCTCTGTTGCTTTGGCTTTCGCATGAATTGGTTTTTCAATGACATCGTTTTCAGCGAGACGACGTTGCAGACTCCAAACATATTCATCATAGGACCCAGGGTAAAGTAGCACTTTGCCACTGGAAACCTCGAGCATTTTTGTACTTACGCGCCTGATAAAGCCGCGATCGTGGCTCACAACCACAAAGGTGCCCTGATATTTGGTCAAGGCAGTGGTGAGAGCTTCGACTGTTTGAAAGTCCAAATGGTTCGTTGGCTCATCAAGCAACAGGCAAGGTGCCTTTTGCAGAAGAATTCTACCCAACGCCACACGAGAGCGTTCGCCACCGGATAGAACGCGAACTTTTTTTCGAATGCGGTCGCCAGAGAATAGTAGGGATCCCGCCATATCCAAAATATCTTGGCGATCCACTCCAGGATGAGCTCCCTGCTCCAGAGATTCTAAGACCGAATGGTCATGATTTAAAACTTCAGCCACATGTTGGTTGAAGATTGCGACATTCACTTGATAGCCGAGTTCGCGTTGCCCCTTCTGCGGCTCTAATATTCCAGCAATCCCCTTAAGCAGCGTGGATTTTCCAGCTCCATTAAGTCCAACCACCGCAACGTGATCGCCACGTTGAATATCTAGGGACACATTTTTTAAAACATGCCGTTCGGCATAGCCAAAATCGGCCTCGGTGATCTTAATCACAGACTTACCCACATGAGAGGGTGGGGGAATTTTAATCGAAGCGCCAACCGCCAGCGGTCTTAGCTCGATGGTTTCCATTTTGTCGAGAGAACGGAGCCGACTCTGAGCTTGTTTGGCTTTCGTAGCCTTAGCGCCGAAGCGCGCGACGAATTCGAGCACGGTTTTTCTTTTATCGGCCTGGGTGCGGGCCTGAGCCGTGAGTTGTGAACGCAACAATTCCTTTTGCTCGAAGTAATCGTCGATGTTTCCATTGTACTTTGTAATTTCGCCGGCTTCGACTTCTAGGATGTGATCAGTCGTTCGTCTTAAGAATTCACGATCATGTGAGATAAGTAAAAATGCGCCCTCATAATTTTGCAAGAATTTTTCGAGAAGCAGCGTTGTTTCCAGATCCAGATAATTTGTTGGTTCATCGAGAAGCATTAGATTCGGATCTTGCCCAAGCAATGCGATTAATTTGATCCGCATCCGATACCCACCACTTAAAGAAATGATGGGTTTTGCGAAAATTTCTTCAGTGACTTGAAGTCCTCGGCCACGGGACTTCACTTCCCACATAGGAAACTTTGAAAACCGCTCCAGATATTGGTTTCCCGTCTCATCCGGATGCCAGTTGTCGTGTTGGGATAAATAACCGACGCGAAGAGCTTTAGCTCTTATTAGCTGCCCTTCATCAAGGTGCTCTTGATCGGTCAGGATTTTAAAGAGAGTAGTCTTACCAGCCCCATTAGGGCCTATGACGCCAACGTGCTCGTCGGCATTAATGGAGAAGGAGGCTTCTTTAAAAAGCCCCTGTCCGCCAAAACCCTTGGCGCCATTCTGAAGTTGAATAAGATTCTGAGCCATCTAGCTTAAGTACAAGTACACTTTCGTGCTTATGGCAAGCGGCGAACGTATCGGCCAACTTCTTGGCGATCGCTCATCCAGAGCTCGTCTTCGATTAAATCCAAGAAGTCCTCGCGATCGTGGCGGGGAATACGTGGAGCGATCTTCATGGCGACGGACTTCTTGGCGTCCTTGAAGGTCATAGCTTTTACGACAACGGCAGCTTCTCTGGCAGTGAATGCGAGGCCGCGATTCTGAGCCAATGTTTCATCGATGAAGAACATTTTTTTGTCATCAAAGGTAATGGCTTTTAAAGCTTCAGTGAACTGAGAAGAAGAAAGGGACTTAGTCGCTTGTGCGTTGAGTGGTTTGCCATCAAGAGAAACGGCAACAGTAGAATTTGCTGGTAAGGCAATGACAAGTTTGCCGTAACAAGCGCCAGTCACAGTCTCCACTGTTACATGGCCATTTCGGGTCTCTTTGTAGTGCAAGCACATGTACATGCCCAGATTTGATCTAATCTTGAGTGTGCGACGATCTATTACGACTTCGATGGCACTCAACATTGTATTCAATCGGTCAGGTTTGCTGTGGGGTGCGAGCGCCTCAAAGGCAATTCCAACATCTGAATTTCTGCTTGTTCGGATCTCGACTTCTTTGAATTTCGTCTCGCCCTTAATCTCAATGGCGTCAAATTCACGCCCGGAGAACAGTTCCGATACGATTTTTGAAACGGGTGGTTCGGGCTTTTCTTCACGCGTGTAGTAGAGAGTGGCGTTAGCCTGAGAAGTGACAATTAAGGTCGCTAGCAATGAAAAAATTCCGCGGTTCATAGGTTCTCCAGTGATTAAACGGGCTACAGCAGGGATATTACAATCGATATGCCAAGGATGGATTATGGTCGGCGGCGTGGGGGAGCATCTCCGCCTATGGACTTCTTTTTATGAAATTTATCAAAGGGCTTTTTGAACTCACGCTTACTCTCGATGACGGGTTGGCTTTCGCGGCGAGGCGGACGAGCCTCTGACCTTGCTGGCCGGTCATCTCGGCGAGTTGGGGCCGGCCTGCGATCGTCGCGACGATCATCGCGTCGCTCGCTGCGGAAATCCGGGCGTCGAGGACGGTCGCCGCCACTTCGCTCTGAAGGTCTGTCACCTACCGGACGTCTGGGCATGCCTGCCGGCATCGGAACCTGCTTTGCTTCAGCAAAGACCCATGGATACATTATGCTTAGGAAGCGCGCCGCCACCTCTTCAGGCCCCATCCGAGAAACCGCGTTTTTCCAGCTGTCATCCATCGCTTCCAGAGCACGTTCGAAGCCCGGTTGCTCTTGGAATTGGCCAAGTAGCAACGCGATCTTTTTAATACCGATTGCTTTGCGAGTGGGAATTACACCTTCGTTCATTTTACTCTTTGTAAGGCGCTCGATTTTACCAATTAGGTGACGGTGACTTGGAGTCACTAAGCTTAACGCTACGCCAGCTTTGCCACTTCGAGCGGTTCGGCCAATGCGGTGAACATAGCTATCAAGCTCTCGCGGGATTGAATAATTCACGACATGCGTGATGTCTTTTACGTCAAGACCACGAGACGCAACATCAGTGCAGATTAAAATGCGAACGCGGCGGTCACGGAACGCTTGCATCGCGATTTCACGTGCGGATTGGCTCATGTCACCATGAAGGGAATCCGACTTATAACCACGCTCGGCTAGGTAGCGAGTGAGTTCAACAACGAGGGCTTTAGTTTGGCAGAAAATGACGCCGTAAAAATCTTCAGCGGCGTCGATCAATTTGCAAAGTACGTCAGGCTTATTCGCCTCATGAGTCATATAGAAATACTGCTCAACCGTTGAAGAAAGCATTTCGGTGCGATTGACCTGAACCATTTGTGGGTTTTTCAAGAACTGATCACTTACACGGCGAATAGCGGGGCTCATCGTGGCCGAGAATAGCCAACGGTTACTCAATTCTTTATCAACACTTTTAAGAATCGTTTCCATGTCTTCTTTAAAGCCCATGGAGATCATTTCGTCGGCTTCATCAAGCACAACAATATGAACATTGTTTAGTTTCAGAGTGTGGCGCTCGATATGATCGATAATTCGGCCAGGGGTTCCGACAACAATAGCAGCACCTGAACGAAGGCCACGAATTTGTTCTTCGTATCCTGCGCCACCGTAGATTGGAACTGCTTTAACGCCCATAAATTTACCAAGAAGATTCACCTGTCCCGCGACCTGTAGGCAAAGCTCGCGAGTAGGGCACATAATCAAAGCCTGAACGCCATGACGATTCGTCATCAAACGCTGTAGAATTGGAAGAGTAAACGCTGCCGTCTTTCCGGTTCCAGTCGCCGCAAGACCTATGAAATCCGTGCTATCACCGAGCAGAATCGGCAAGGCCTGAGCCTGAATCGGAGTTGGCTTGTCATAGCCCAGTTCTTTTACGGCCTTTTGAAGATTGGGATTGATCTGTAATTCAGCGAAACTTTCCACGACGGTCCTCTTTTGTTAGCGCCGGTTTTAACATACTTAGGGGCATTTTTGGGTGCCGTTGTAAGAATGAGTGAGTTGTCGGTTTGCTGGACAGATGGTGACCACGGTTTAGTGGCCAAATTAACCAGATCTTATGGGGCCGGGCATGGATTTTGATGAAGGGAACTCATGCTTAAAGTTGGGATCGTACTTTTAGGTTTCCTATCCTTTGCGGGGACCGCTGTCGCGGCTCCGTTATTCGACTTTACTGAAGTAAAAAAGGCCCTAGCCTGCCAAGCGGCATTGAGTGCCGGAGAGCCGCTAATCGTCGCCGGACTTGGTAATGTGGGGTACGACGGTACCAGACACAACATGGGAAGAGATGCCGTCGCCGGAATTATTGGTCAGCTTCAGGCAAAGTCACATTCTACCTATGAAGCTTGGATCAGCACAGACTTTCCCGACGAGGCTAGCGCAGTCGAATACATCGATTTTTCTGCAGCATCGAGCCCTCGGAAAGAGGGTACGAAAGTAACCTTTAGGGTCGGCGGTGAGGTTTTCTTTCGCTCTGATCAAATCAGTGCAATTGGTCCTGTGGTCTTTGCTCTACCGTATTTTGATATTAATGAATCAGGATTTTTCTTGAATGAACTTGCCCGAGCGCTGGAGATACCGACTTCCCGCATTTTGGTATTCACGGATGATATTCAGCTTAAGAGAATGCAAATCGCTATTGCCCTTGGGAAAAAAGTGGCTGCTGAAGTTCGCAATCATCCTTCGAAAGATTTTTATGGCGACGGTCATAATGGACTCAAATCAATTAATGAGCAAATGGGCCGTGCCGATTACTGGCGTTTTCGAATTGGCGTTTCGACTCCGCGTCAGGAGGATTCGGACATGTCGTTACCGGATTGGGTTTTGGGTGAAGCTCCGCTGGAAGACAGGGAACTTTTAAATCTCGAGCGAAATCGTTCAATTGTTTTGGATGTGATTCGCACGATTGGAAATCTGGAGGCCTCAGATGAGAAGGCGCGACAATTCGCAATCAGTAAACTGACAGGGTTGGCAAAGAGTATAAAGCGGCCGGATTAACTGCCCCAGGTCCTGGATGCGGCTCGCTTAGTAGTTCATTTGTAGTAATTGAATATGAAAAACGGTCACTGAAATTGACGCAAACTTTTCTCCGCGCGGAGAAAAGTTTTTTTGGCCTTATTCGTCGCGGTCCGCGGTAGTAGCAGAAGTGAGTTCATCCAAGTCGCTGGCATTCTTTGCTTCGACCCGAAAAAGCCAGCCGTCGCCTAAGTTATCCTCAGTCACAAGGCTGAAGTCTTCCATAACAGCTTCATTCACTTCCACGATTTGGCCTTCGACCGGAGAATAAAGGTTCAAGAGTCCGCCGTCGGTCTCAATCTCACCGCAAACTTCATCAGGGATAAC
>JAYSTF010000010.1:0-6018 GCA_043720065.1 Pseudobdellovibrionaceae bacterium
CGTCACCGCATCCAGTAAGACCTGCCGCGATTGAATATCCAAATGGTTCGTCGGCTCATCGAGCACCAAGAAGTTCACTGGCCGGGCAAGAATGGTGGCAAGAACCACCCGGCTTTTCTCTCCCCCCGACAAAATGGAAATTCGCTTGTCCACTTCATCACCAGAAAATTTCAGTGCGCCGAGGAGACTTCGGATATAGCCGTTGGAAGCCGTAGGAATGCGACTGTGAACTTCGTCAAGAACCGTATTTTTCGGATTCAGAACCTCGAGCGAGTTCTGCGAAAAATATCCTAGCTCGATACTAGCTCCAACTTGGACTTTTCCTTCCGTCGCATCTGTTTGGCCGGAAATAATTTTTAACAAAGTTGATTTTCCCGCGCCGTTCACGCCGACTACAGCTACTCGATCGAGTCGCTTCACAAGGGCATTTGCACCTTTAAAAACAGGAACCGGTTTGCCGTCATCACGGTCCCAAATCTTTCCGAGATCTTGAAATTTCACGACCTCATCACCACCACGCGGCGGCTCCGGCCATTGGAAGGACATGGCCTGCTCTTCCGTCGGAATTTCAATACGATCGATCTTCTCCAACTTCTTCACTCGAGACTGAACTTGCGCCGCGTGCGAAGCCCTTGCGGCAAAGCGGGCAATAAATTCCTCTTCCTTCGCGAGCATATCATCCTGGCGTTTAGCACTCGCGATGAGTTGCTCTTTTCGAATTTCACGTTCGCGCTCATAATAATCATAATTTCCTGAATAAACCGTGACCGTCTTATGCGCCACTTCGATGATTTTTGAAACCAGACGGTTCATAAACTCTCGATCGTGGCTCGTCATGAGCAGCGTTCCCTTAAAATTCATTAGCCAGGATTCAAGCCAAACGATGGATTCTAAATCTAAATGGTTTGTCGGCTCGTCCATAAGTAGAACGTCAGGATTTAAAATGAGGATCTTCGCCAAGGCGATCCGCATTTTCCAACCCCCACTGAATGTTTCAGTCGGGCGGCCATGGTCATCAGGGCCAATTCCAAGACCGGTTACAATTTCAGCAGCGCGGGCGTCGAGGTCATAGCCCCCAAGGCGCTCAAATTCCGCTTGCAGCTCGCCGTACTCTTCAAGGACTTTCGTCATCTCATCGTCCGATAACGTTTCACTGAGCTTAGCTTCTAAGACAGACAGTCGTGCTTGAATGCCTGGCAACTTTCCCGCGGCGGATTTCACTTCTTCGAGAACGCTTCGGCCACTCATCTCTTCAATGCTTTGCGAGAAGTAGCCAATCACCGTGCGATCGGATTTGGAGATAGCACCCTCATCAGGTGCGACCTCGTTTGTAAGAAGGCGAAAGATTGTAGTCTTGCCAGCCCCATTAGGACCTACCAGACCGGCCTTTTCACCCGGGTTCAACTGAAACGAAGCGCCTTTGTAGAGCACTTTGTTGCCATAGTGTTTAGCGACATTTGATACATGAATCATGAGTCGCCCACTCTAGCAAAAATGGAAGTTGATTCACAATCTCAATCTGGAGCGATTTTCCCCGTACCAACCAGGGAAGGCCCTCAAACCAAGGTCTAGTTACGCCGAATAGAATATAGATAAAAATTCAAGTGGAGCGTTTGTTGAATAAGGGATTTTTAAAAGCTTTAGGCTTATTGACCGTGGGCTTGAGTCTTGGTTGCACCAAGGCCGTCCCTCGCTTCGATTCACTTGGCTCAGGCGATGTCCCAAGACCCAGGCTCGCATGGACTTTACAGCCGGCGTCGTCGGTTGTGTCTGAGACCGCGTTCAATGTTCAAATTGATATTCTAGATGCCAAGGGAAGCCTTGTGACCCAAGGACCAGATGCCACAGCGGAAATTACTCTTTCATTGATCGGCAGTGGCAGCTTATCGGGAACCGTATCTATGCAGGCCACGGCAGGACGCGCGACTTTCCCAAGCAACCTGTCCATTGATTTAGTGGGTCCAAAGACACTTCGGGCCACAAAAATTGACCTTTCGGGCAGCGCTGGCGGCGGCCCACTTTTGGAAGACAGCTCACTGTTCAATTTGCAGCACGGCGCTGCATTTCAGCTTGTGTGGGCGACACAACCTTTGGACTACACTCTTGTCGGCGCGAATTTATTGCCTGTCATTGAAATCCACGATGTGTATGGCAACGTTGTAACCACGGGAGTCTTCGCTAGCGGCAAGATCTCTCTTACAACAATATCCGGAACTGGCCCGCTAAATGGAACGACGGCCCTCAATGCGATTGCAGGTGTTGCGACATGGACTGCAGGTCAAGGCCTTAATTATTCAACGCTCGGTAGCCGGACAATGAGGGCTACACTTAGCGCATTCACCGCCGATAGTAGCGCCTTCAATATCGTTAATGCTCCCGCAGCGCCATCAACGCTTAGTTTAAGCTCGCCCCTCACATCGCCTGGAAATAACACAGCCCCAACGATTTCGGTGACAGGCTCATTCAATTTAGTCACCGTCGCACTTCACAAGGCAAACGACTGCAGTGATGCCGCTCTCGCCAGCCAAGCCAATGTTTCAACTTCACCAGTGAGCCTAACATCGTCGGCACTTTCTGAAGGATCCCACACGATTTATGCAAGTGCCACCGACGCTGGAAATAATAGATCTTGTTCAGCCGCTAACGTTTTATATGTCGTTGATGTAACCGCGCCTACTGTAGCTCTCTCAACATCTAGCGGAGATCCAACGGCGGTATCTCCAATACTTTTCACAGCTCAATTTAGCGAGCCCGTCAACGCCGGAGGAATTAGTGCTGGTGACTTTGGCGTGACCAATGGCTCACTCGTTGGCCTTACGCAAACGGATGGAGACACGTGGACATTTCAGGTCATTCCAGACACGGGACCCGTCAGCGTGACGGTAGACGTCGCTTTCGGAGTATTCTCTGACTTAGCCGGTAATAACAATTCTGTCGGCGATTCCTTCGCGGTCGACTACAATGGCGTCATCGTTTACCGTCTCTATCCCACTAACGGAGCAAACTGGAATGACTACATTGCGTATAGTTCACCTGGCTTAAGTTCAGACAACCAGGCTGGCACTGCCTGCAATGAACTAAGTTCCTACTATGAATCATGCATCCATGGCGCCGAGAAAAAATATGTCGTCGTGAACGCAACTTGTGCCGGACTTACCCTTACCGAGGACTTAGGCGTCTTCGATTGGTCGCCGTGCATTGCCTTCGGTGCTTCTCAGTCGAAGTTTTATAGCCGTGGCCTAAAGCCCGGAAAAGGGCTCCGTGATTTAGTAAGCTCAAGCGGTTGGATTTTAAATGGCGTAATCATTCGTCAATTCGGCACTGAAATCGCCGAGAGTGTTCCCGAAGCTTGGTGGTCCAATTCTGTTTCCGTCATCACCAATAACTCCGCGGAGACGAGCCCCAGCACCGGAATGGTAAACCTTGCTTCTGCTAGCACTATTTATGTCGTGCCCGCGAGCCAATCTACCATTGGGTACCTGATCAATGGGAAAAACAAAATTAGTGTAGTGACCTTGGGGAGTAGCGTTCTTTCCTATAACGGAGCGCTAAGCAACAATTGTAATGAACTAGGCGGGATATACTCAGGCGCAGATCTAAGATCGATTTTCTGCACGACAAACAGCAAATTTCTTTGGTTTGAGGTCAATTTGGCGGGCGGCGCGAGTAATCTTGCGCATACGGGGATCGTAGCGAGCGGAGCAAACGGCTGGGTTCATTCTCGGATTCACAATACAAAAATCTCGAATTTAAATGAGGCAAGCGCAGTCCTGGGAACTGGGATTTTCATGGCAAACTCTCACAGCAATTTGATTTCGAAACTCGAAGTTACGCATATGTTGGCTGGCGGAATTCACCTTTGGGGTTCCGATTACAATAAGCTTGTAGATCTCAATATGGCATATGCTTCGTATAGCGGCACCCGATCTGGCCTCATTTACCTTGGGTTCGGCAGTGACTTTAATCAAGTGCATCGAGCGCGTCTGGGATTTAATTCTGCACCTCTAGCTACTGGTCTTACAGTTTCAAGCTCCACCGGTAATACAGTGTCGGCCGCTAACATTTCAAATATAGGTGCTGCATTAGGCTCTGGAGTGGGATTTAAACTTAGCGACACGGCAAGAACGATTATCACTCAATCAGTGATTTCCGCCATCGGAGCGAACGCCATTGAGTTAAGCAATAGTGATACCGGAAGTGTCTTTAGTCATATCACAGCGGCCAATAGCAACGTAAGAGGCGTTTCCCTCAACGGTAACTTTGCCCAAACTACCTTTAATTCTTTTGTTACTGCCAATGCGAGTGTTGGAATTTTCAGTGACGTCTCGACGTTCGGTCCAGTGCGATTTTTCAATTCAGTCTCGGCGAACAATCGGTCTCTTTCGGCAGTCCAGAATTCGGGTTTTGGCACAATCTCCGTTGTCGGAAATTTTGGCTCAACCTCTGGCGAGACTTCTGCCGCAGACGCCTCCCTTGCCGTAACTTACCCAATCGACGTAACTAGCGCTTTTGTTGGCCCACTCAGCGTAAATGACGGTGCGAATTTGACCCCCAGCCAAAGCAGCGGAACCGCCACTTACAGCGGCGCAATGGACATCTTCAACTTTGAAAATTCCTTTCGAGCTTGGGGACTTAGCTTAAATCCTTTTCCCAATGCTCTTCACGCTGGACACTGTACGGCCGGTGAAACGTGCAGAGTATGGGATTGGCGTGCCTTAGCGTCTGGGCCACTTTTTGACGTCAGCGGATCTGGTGCGACAATAAATCCCACATATACAGGTGGGGGAAATTGCCCGGCAACCGTGAATGGAACAACTATCGCGAGTATTCTGGTGTCTTCAAGAACGTTTCTATTAAATGCGATCGAGGTTTACGGAGACGTTAATTTGGCGGGCGTCCGGATTGGAAATGACAACGGCCTCTGTGAAGCCAATGAAACTTGCGTTTACGCGCCGAATATCGGGGCGTACCAAGGCGAAGGTATAGCTGCAGACAGCTGCATATTCCAGTCGGGCGGCGGGTTAACGGGGATTACCATTCTTAAATATCCGATTTCTGGCATATAAAACGTCTAACCCGCCCAATGGTCGAGCCAAGTTTCTTCTATTTAATGCCGAAAATACAGATGTGAGACATCCCACTGTGCGGCAAGGTTCGGTATTTACGCCGATCATCATTTTTTGTTTTTGTATTTTAGTGGTTGGCGTTTTAGTTGCGCCGTCACTGGCGCTTGATTTCGTTTTCCGCTCAGGGGCGCTTAAGTATGCTGTTCTTGGTCTGCCGGATCAATGTCCCTCCCTCTCAAGGTCTGTCGACCGGGCAAATAAGAGCGAGCAGATTGAGTTGCTGGGGCAAGTTCTTGATGCCGCATTTCTAAAGGAGCGCGATCCTTACGCTATAAAATTAAATCGTTTCGCGATTGCAACGTTTGAGGTGAAGCCCGCGACTCCACCATTAGTTTTGGAATGCATTGCCGATTTGATTTCACGTTTCCCCAATTCCACAGGCCTACTGTTAGATTTCTTAGAAAACAAATATGCCACGCTCAGCCTCGCACGCTCAACGCCCCTGACTCTTTATCCCGCAGTTGTTAGCGCATGCAAAAAAAGTCCAACTTGCGCCAAAGAAATTGAAGTTCGTTACCGCAACACTAAGAACTCACAGACGCAAGAGGGCTTACGTCTCTTCCTCTCTGACGTGGGACCGTCAGCTGCTACGGCGCTCTTAACGATTGTCGCTGAAACCCCTAACTTGGGGTTTGGGAAATCCGATTCCCTGGGCCCGTTAAATGATGAGATTACTCGTCTTCTAGAGGTCGCCGTCACTGACGAGACCAGGCGCTTAGCTTGGCTTTTGTTTGTGCAAGACAAAACGCAAAAACCCATTCTTCGTTGGCGAGTCGCACGAATTATGCGCCAGGCTCAGATTTTGTCCCAAGACGGCTGGCCCATCATGCTCGAACTTCTGCAGCTTCCCTCGCTGCCAATCGCGGAGCGCTGGAGCCTCTACGCTGAGGAG
>JAYSTF010000091.1:0-10341 GCA_043720065.1 Pseudobdellovibrionaceae bacterium
CTCTGGCAATCGTGATCGCTCAATTCTTCTTCCAGCGCTACTAGCATCAAGACTTCTCATCCAAGAAAATGATCACAATTTCATTGGACAATAGAATCCCACAAGCGGAAATTCCGCTTATAAAAAATCCGAATCGGCGGCAAAATTCATTTACCCTCTTCGCCCATTTCATGTAACAAGAAAATCAGTGGACCGTGAAATATAGCATCGGGTACTCGCCCGAAGGAGAGACGACGGGCGCCGGGGCTCATCGGTAGATTTTATGGAAGAGACGGATATCATACGCAACGGCCACTCGAGAAACGACGGCCAGAAGACTCGAGCGGAACGCCACGATTTGATGGTGTGAGGCCATCAACTATAAAACTGCGCAAAAGTGATAAGTCCCGCATAAGGTAAGTCGGGCAGAAGTAGCGCAGCGTGATCGGCGGCAGACATTCGATCATGGGTCCAAATTGCTGTGGTTAGTGGAACCACTTTGAGACACACGTTTACCGACCGATGTCCCCAGCGGGCCTTGGACGGTGCTCGCGCGCCTAAGTGTAGGGGCGAATTTTGCCAAACAAGGGAATTTTATCATTAGAATTCCTATCTAGTTGCCGATGTCAATTTTTGAGCAGTCTTCAGCTCGCAGATGTATTTTAGACTGAGAAATACCAGATTCTTGATTTGTTCCTAAAATCAGTGGTGGGTTAAAAGCCATGGAACCAGCAATGTGATCATACTTTTGATGGGGATCATATTTTCCGCGCTCACAAAGCATTTGAGATTTCTCGACTTCGAAACATTGCCAATAGGGGTAGGGAGAGGTCCGGTCTTGCTCAGAAAAAGGAGTGGGTCCAGCAATGCATGTATTTGTTTTCAGGTCCTGCGTATTCAGGATTCCAAACCTGCGGGACTTTTCTTGCTCGGTGGTATCCTTAGAGGATGCGTTCGCCTCCAGTGTTCACCAGGAGGGCATAAGCGCCAGGCGTGCGTGTTCTTACGTTTGGGCTGTTTCTTTTTAGAAGTAGCCTTTTTCATTTTGCTTCGCTTTCTTCACTTTGGGTGAAGACGAAAAGGATCAAGAGATCTTGCCGACAGACTTTTTAGAACCCTTTGGTTGGATACTCTTCCAGAATTTACCTAAAGGACCAGTCTCGGCTTCTTTTTTGTAAAAGATCCGCTTCTGTTCTGGCGTCATATGTTTGGTTTCGTCATGCATTTCGGCCTGGATCTGTCGCTTCAATTCGACGGGCTCGATTTCTTTTTTTTGCTTTTTATTCATCGAACGAAACCTCCGTTGGCGAAACAATTGTGAGAACTCCATAGCCCATTGAGAAGTTCACTTGATTATATTTTTTCATTTTGTCGAGGCGAACGATGTCCCTAAAGTTCCAAGAAACAATAGCATCCGCGCGATGTACCGTAGCAAAAGCAACGTGAGCGGCATCGTTCTCAGAGCGTGTTGTTAGAATTTTTCGAGACAAATATTCGTGCTGAAGGCGCTCGACCTCATCAGAAAAACTCAATGCGTTTACTTGTGCTGGCGCAAGTGCCGCGACTATTTCTTGGATATGAGTTGGTGCACGATTGATTTCGACCATGACGATGTCGCTGATGAGTGCAATACACTTTTTATCGTGAATTGCTTTGATAAGGCGTTTTGAATCATCCGCGAACTTCTGGTTGAAGATCCCGCTGTAGACCAAAGTATCAAGATAAAGACGAGGTAGTGGCCCATTCATTAGGCAGCCTCTGGAAAGACGACGCCGAACGCAGACGTCACCTTGGCCTGAGCTTTCTGATTTAGGCGGCAATATAAGAGGACTTTTCTAGTCATAGGCATCGCTTCTTATTATAGGTTGTTTGGGTCTTAATACTCATTCTTTTTTCCTTTACGGGTTTGAAGCTTCCAGTCAAAGCGTCAAACCATGCTCAGACTCCCATTCCGTGCTTTATTGCGCATTATCCGTCGAGTGAAACTTACGTGGGCGAAACGATTGTGAGCACGCCATAAGACAGGAGTTGAGTAGTGCAAAATTTCAGTCATTCCTTAGCTAAAGAACTAAGGTTTAAAATTTGCACTTCAATGACTTTTCCCTTCGCGTCGAGGCTAAAAAGGAACCCATCCTTTTCAAAAGACTTAGCTTCAATCCCTTGCGCGAGCTTAATGGAAGCAAAGTCATTGTCATGGTCCACTTTGACCAAGGGGAATTCTATTTTCTTATTTCGAAGTTGATGAGTATGGTTATTACGAGCCATAAATCTCCCTTTTTCTCGAGCACAACGGCTGCGAGTTTGTTGTCTGATCGTTTTGGGAAGTGGGCAACGAGTAGATACTTCGGACCTTGCTGAACTATCTCGCCTGGTGAAGTCAGCAAGGTTTCCAGTTCCGCAATCGAGATTTTTCTTTCAAGCAGGCGCTCTGCCGCATGCGGGGTCAGGACCCATTTTGTAATCTTGATTTGTTTACCCCTCATGCCGCCTCCGGAAATCCGTCGTTGGTGGGCATAACCGTTACTACGGAGTTCCCAACAACACGCAGGCTCTGGGAAGCTTCCGCTTCCAGGTTGCAATGCGCTGGTGGCGCACTCTTCAAAGACGCGGCAACCGCAAGCCCATAATTTGGGCGCGGATGCAACGTCACGTAGAGAGATGGCTTCCGAAAGTTCAAATTCATCATCCTTATCCGCTCCGGCGCTTAGGCGTTATCACCTGAAGTAGGAGCCGTGTGCATTAGTAGTGCTCGCACGGATCTGTGGAGGGGGCGGCTCGTAAGAGCCGTTCCTACTCCGACATTATAGGTTGTTTGGGTCTTAATTCTCATTCTTTTTTCCGTCTTTTTTACGCGGCACAGGACTTTTCCTGACGACGTAAGGCCTCAACCCTGGGGCAAATTGGTCATAGGGGACCGACCCGCTGTGGACCCGCAAAATGATGTCGCTCACCACTGAGTGATCCCATTTTTTTCCTTTACGAGTTTGAAGCTTGAGCCGGTTTAGTTCTCTGGTTATGGCCTTATGCCCTAGCCCTGAGTTCCATAGGTCGATGATCCGTTGGACCGTCCGCAGCTCGCGCGGGTTCTCAACTATATGCCCTTCGAGGTAATCAAAGCCAAACGGCGCGACACTTGACCGCCGAGCAAAGGCGCTTTTGATTGGCCCATCAGTTCCGCCCAGTTGGCGATGTTGGCGCCTTTTTAGCCGGACCAAGGCGCATTGCACCCAGGTCTTTGAGACGTTTAATTCGAGTGCGATCTCGCGTTGGGATCTGCCAGACGCGGCAAGTTCGGCCACTTTTTCAGAAATCCCTTGTCGCAGGGGGCTTGTGAGTTTAATGATATCGTGTACTTGGGACAACGCGTGGGTAGGCAAAGCAGTCCGACCATTTTCTAAACTCGTTTTTGCCTGGGTTCCAAAATCACCCCGATACTTAAGTACTTGAAATACCGAACACCAGACCGAGGGATCGCATTCAGAATTGCCAGCCATTTCAGCACATTTCACCCGATGGTGACCCTCAGGTGACTCGTAGGTGACCCGGAAAGTTTCAATTTTTTGCTACTTGGATGCTACTTGGGATCTGAGCTATTATTGCGGCAAATGACCAATAACGACCAATCACTTAAAACAATTATTGATTTGTTAAAGCGGGAATTTAAGCCGTCGCGCCTTATCCTTTTCGGATCTAGGGCAGGAGGTACTTCCAAATCCGAAAGTGACTATGATTTTGTTATGGTTGTTCCCAAGTACTCCGGTGATCGAATGGAGACCTGGCAAAAGTGTAACGAGCTCATCCGCAAAAAATGTGGAATCCTCGCAGATGTATTCATTTATTCCGAACGTGAGTTTGGGAAACTAAAAGACGAGTTCAGTAGAAGTGACAATTTTTGCCCCAGGGTGTCCATTGAACGCTTGAAAAAGGAGACCATTTGGGGCATATTGATCTAGACATTCGGCTCACTTTTGAACATCAACAGAAGTTAATGCATTGAATTTACTGTGTTTTAGTAAGTTATTGATTGTAAAATTGGTGCACGGTGCACATTTTGCTGAGATACTAGTTAAGGAAGGCTGGTGACTTTATGTCTGTAGAGCAACTCACACATTTTATTAAGCAAATTAAAAAGGCCGATACTGAGAGTGATTCGGATTTTCATGCAGTCGCTAAAGCGAGTGAAGAGCTCCTTCTCCTAAGTGATAAGGATCTTGCGAGAGAGTTGCGGGTTAGCCGACCGACTGTAAGTAGATGGAGAACAGGGGCCACCGCGCCGGTGCCGTTTGCACGGAAAATGGTTTACGATTTTTTGATAAAGCGGACCCGTCAGGCAATTAAGATGAAGAAGCCAAAATCAAAATCGAAACCAAAATCTGGAGGCTGAATCCGAAATTCGGAACCGCGTGCGGCAAAAGCGCGATCTTGACCTTTGTTGGGCCTCAGTAAATAGTTAGCACCTGTGAAAAAGTCCAAAATTCCTAAGTTTACAATCCGCCTTGCTAGCGCGGATCGTGCTTCTATCATTCTAGAATTTCACCATACGCATGTGGGCGATTACCTTTGGCCGCGTACCCTTGAAGAATTCAAAAGTATGATTCAGGACGAATGTCTTTATGAACTCGTCAAACCAAATCGGCGCGGCGTTGAGCTCATCGGCATTTGCTATATCGCTCAAGGCACGGACCAAGAATCGAAACTATCTAGGAAGGAATTCGGAGGCATATTTCTGCTTGAGAAGTACCGCGGCGGGAAAAAGTTCGGGCTCGCGAGGATCCTCGGCATGGCAGCGATTTGTGAGCACTTTATATGGGACAACTCAGATGAACGCATGATTGCCCATGTACATCAGGAGAACAACTTGCCTCGAAGATTATTGGTTGAAGATTTGGGTTTTAAGCCTGTCGGACAGGAGATTCCACCCCCTCATTTGGTGCCGAAAAATATGAAGAAGAATGAGGAAGGAAATGTTGTAGGAGACCTCTTCGAATTTCAGAGAGAAAAGTTGAAAGATTTTGCCATTTGGCTTTCAGAATTCAAAGGATGGGTTAATGCTGAAGTGAAATTTAGGGTGGACCTGGAGTTAACAATTGGAGTGAAGCGCCGGGATGCAGCCAAAGCTCTTCGGACCTTTAGTGGCCCGAATCTTCCAAATTCCGAAAGAAAAAAGTAAATAGTAGCGAGGCGTAGTTAAAAACTATAACCGGCTCGCCAGGTAAGTATACGGTATTCCATTGTGCGCGTCCCACCTAAACTGCCCTATTTTAACGAGAAGCGTCCATCTGGTCCCTTACGATATCGGAGATGCGGACATAAAACCGTTCGCCGTATTCGCCTTCATCTTTAAACATAAGTTGCAGGTGCTGACCATCCGGTATCTCCCAAAATTCCTTAGGCTTTCTAGCGAGGTCATACACTTGACGCCCCAGTCTTTCGGGAACAACCCTGTCTTTAGTTCCGTGAGCTACAATCAGGGGGATCGGAGAAATCTGAGCAATGTCCTCTTTAGGAGACTCTGAATTATCCGCTAAAAGCCATGCCAGCGGTTGAAATAGAAAAGTGAATATCGAACTCCCAAAAGCTGCACGGGCCTGCGATCGGTAATCTGGAAATGTCGAATCCACTAGCATCAGAGAAATTGGGACGTCCTTTTTTACTTTATTGACGGAACGAAAAGCAATTGCGCCGCCTAAACTTTGGCCGACAACTACAAGAGGTTTGTCGGGATGGCGACCATGCATCCAGCGAATTGCCGCGACTCCATCTTGCACGACGCCCGAGGGCGTTGGTTTGCCGTGAGATTTCCCATAACCTCGGTAGTCAAATGCAAGATAGGCGAATCCCCTAGAAGGAGCTTCATATAACGAGAAAAAATGCGTCGTTAGATTTTCCGCATTGCCGTGAAATTGAACGATAACAGCCTTAGGCTCATTTTCGTAAAGAGGTGAGAAGTACCAGCCGTGCAGTTTTGTTCCGTCTTCGGATTCAAAATAAACATCTTTTGGTTGGATAGGCATTTTTTCCCGGTAAACAAGGACCTTTTTGGAAGGGAAGTAGTAAAACGAACTGCAGCCGGGGAGTCCCAAAATGAAAAAGAGAGCTACAATTAAGGTCTGACCACAGAAACGCATAGCCTAGGATTCTCGACCTAGGCCCAGATGTCTATCAGATATGCGGATGTCTTAGCGCCTTCCTAATGTTTGGCAAAATAATAGCCGAATCCTTTTCGGACGTCCCTGTATGATTTTCTCTCCCTAGATTTCGGTCGACCAAAAAACTCCGAGGTTCGCACTTTCGATATGACTCTGGACTTCGTGGAGGATTCTGTTTGGATGCGTAAGCTCGATCTTGTTGCCGTGTCGACTCTTGGTCTTTCAAATACAGGATTGCCTCGGGACGGGGGATGGGCTTGGCGGTTTGTGACCGGTTTTGATTCCCAGAACCTTGCTTGCCGAGACTGCACCCTGTTTAAAATCGAGGGCGGCTTTGGCAAATCGGTTTTACTCTTTGATCGCCAAATCGTTTACTTGATGTTGGATGCGCGAGCCCAGACACCTACTGCTGGGTCAGGAAATTTTGCAGGCACTCCGCGTATTGGGGCTATATTCAATTGGGTACCCTCTAGTTTGCTTAAGTCAGAATTGAATATTGGCTATCGCAGCTATCTTGAAAAACAAGACGCCGATGGGGCAATCATTAAATTTGAAACTAGTTTATCAATAAGCCGGGACTGGGACATTCGCGCGGTATATGAAAAGCACGTTGCCGAAGCATACGTGCTTTCAATTTCCCGATATTGGTAGGGGTGCCAAGCCCTTGAAATCAGGCGGCGGTTTTTTTCAACCCTTGGATTTGGCGCGCAATTTCTTATAGAAATCAGCCATGGGACCAGACTCGATCTTCTTACGACGATATTCGTTTTCCTCAGCAAGGGTCATGCCCTTAATGTCTTCATAAATTTTCGCCTGAATCTTATTTTTCATTTCGACACAGTCGAATTTTTTACTCTTTTTCATCGAACAAAACCTCCTTCGGAGACACGATTTGCAATATGCCATAGCCAAGAGAGAAATTGACTTGGTTGTACTGCTTCATTTTATCGAGTCGAACAATGTGCTTAAAGTTCCAAGAAACAATGGCGTCGGCCCTATTGATCGTAGCCAGTGCAACGTGAGTGGCGTCGTCGAGAGATTTGGGCGTCAGAATCTTTCGCGCCAAATATTCGTCGCGAAGCCGTTTAACCTCTTCGGTGACTTCAACATGGAAAATTTGCCTTTTCGGCAAATCCTTTACGAGGCTCTTTACGTTCACGGGCGCATCAACGACTTCATCAAGGACCACATCACTCATCATGACGAGAAATTTTTTGGCATGGATGGCGTCAATAAGACGCTTTGAATCCGTCTGAAATTCCTCGTCAAAAACGCCACCGAAAACCGAAGTATCCAGATATAGCCGCAGTAATTGTTGTTTCATTTAAGCGGCCTCCGCGTGACTTGTTAGAAGCGGCTCTTCCACCAGTCTGTCGGCTTCGAGTTTTGCCTGGAGTGCGGTCTCTTCACGCTTCATCGCCAATTTTTCAGGAGTTATCTGGTAACGCCCCACAAGATATTCCTCCCAATAAAAAAGAATTTTGAGCCAACAAGTCCTCTGGACTGGCTTGCAAAGCCCGACGGTGACGAGATAACGCCATGCTCCCATTTTCCTGGGAAATTGTAAAGTTTTATGAATTTTGCTTTGTATTGATTCGTCGCAACTTGCGCTACCGGTGCGGTTAAATTCTGGGGGGCCGAAGCGGATTGATTTAGATACCATGTCTGAAGATGAACTCAGGGCTTTGAACCGAGAGATTGTTCAGCGGCTTCAGATGATCTCCTATAGCCGAGTTAAAATCACTGAATCGAGCCCTGAGAGGATTTATAAATTTGAATTGCATTGGCCTTGAAAAAAATAACTTAAATCCATAACCGATTCAAGCCATGGCGTCACGATTTCATTCCCTTTGTGAATTTGGAGAAAAATAAAATGAATTTACTTTTGATATTCACAATAATATTTGGTTACCAGACATTTGCCCAAGACTTGGTTCAAGGAACTAAAACGGCGGAATATGAAAAACTAAAACGCCTTTCTGACTTTGACGAGGTAAAACCGGGCATACAAACCTTGGCTCATTTAATAAGGCCATTAAGTAAAACCGAACTTCCGTTTGACCGTGAAAGTTTAAAAGCAATTAACTTTGCCGGCGTTTATGTGACAAAAAACTACCAGCTGACGACACTTCATCGTCTGCCCATTGAAAATCAAATGGGCGGAGCTCAACCGTTCTTTGAAAGAACGCGTCTAGGACCGGGACCTATTAGCTACACGGGTTTAGGTACTTTCTTGTTTGAATTAGGTCATCCGAAATTACTGGGTCTGAAGGCCGAGGGGTTTTCCTTTCAACAAGCGATTAATAAAATACCATTGGCTGAAAGACCTGGGATTGTATGAAAACAGCCTTAACATCAGGTGCGCTCCAGTGTCTCACAATTTGAAAATTAACGAGCTCGTTTACATCATTCACTCTCCGTTTCTAGAGTGGCTTTCTCCATCAGATCGAAAGCAATTGCGGGACCAGGCTCCATTCGTCTCACTTGCAAAAGTGCCTACAGGCGCTTGGCCCTTAACTCTTGCGCTCGCTGACAACAAGCCAACAACTTTCCCATTAGAGTTAAAAACTGTTCCGCCAGAGCTTCCCTGACACGCAAAAACGTCAATCATCGCAACATTACCAATTAACACAGCATTTATGATGCGTATCACGCAGCAGATGCGAGATATCATCGATTTGGAAAAAGCATCTTTCATTTGCGGAAACTGATTTTGACATCGGGTTAACTGTAACCACCTTGTCGCGATTTTGAGCTCGCGCTTCTGGATTGTATGTCTTACCGCTTGCCTCTGATTGACTTGGAAATTTGACTTATTGTCGACGCCAAGATATCGACTCAAATCACGCCTTGAGGACTTGGACCCACTAAAAAACAGGAGATAAAATGAAACATTTGTTTCTCGTACTGACCTTGTCATCTTGTCCTGCTTTTGCTGATATTGGCAAATGCACATCGACCTTAAACGCAATGACTCAGCTGACACTAAGTTATACCCAAGTGTTGAAAAGCTGCAGCGACTTAGAGCTGAAAGGCGAGACGAACGGCCGCTTTTATGAAGGCTATAGGCGCATCGCCCGAGATCTTGAGCGAGTGCATAACCAAGCAGCCCTACATTGCGCTCAAACGTGTGAGGATAAATTCTTTTGCGAAGGCGAACTTTCAGGAGCATGTGAAAAGTAATTTTTAAATTTCATGCCACTCCTCGATTTTATGGATCACAATTTGCATGAAAATCAGTAGATGAAATTCTGTCTCTATTTAAAAGTTGTTTGTATTGTTCTTGCTTGGAGCTGCACTGCACATGGGAACAACTGTGAAAACGTTCTTGCCGAAAATGATACCTTGGTCTCAGAAAAAAACACGCCTTGGGTAATCGAGCGGTATAAAAGTGTTGGAAATATGTACGGGGGACGATTACGACAAGATTATTGGGATGAAAACTGGCTTGGAATCCAAATCTCCCTCAATCGCACGGTTGATTCCTTTCTCAATTCCCTACCTGCGTCGTTAAGACGAAGTCATACCTTTGTGTTCGATTCAGAAAGTACGCAATTTGCTAGTAAAGAAAAACCTCGAGTTATTTTGTCAAACTCCGATTCCTCATTTCTTTTAACCTTTAGTGGCGACCCGCGCCAACGTGGTTATAACACTATCGAGGTTGCTATTTTCGATCGCAATACCTCAAAGTATGATGCGTTTGAATTAACCCTTAAAAAAGACGGCACTATCAATAATGTGGAAAAAAATCCGCGTAAATGTGTAGGCTGTCACGGGGTTTCTTTCCAGCCAATCTGGAATTCATACCCATTTTGGCCTCGGATGTATGGCAGTTTTAAATCACCAAATAATCCTTTTCAGCAAACGATTTACGATGCCGAAGAAAAGGCATTTAAAAGATTTCTAAATAAAGATAGGAAATTACCTCGATATAAATCTCTTATTGGAAATAAGAAGATCATCGAGCTAGCAGAATTGAATTCGGCAGTGACTTTAAACTTAGCGACCTTGCATCTGAATCATATTGCCAGATTGATCCACAAAATCGCGAATGAAAGTCCCAGGCTATACGATCTGTTCTATCGAGTAATTTCAGATTTGGGCATAAGCGATCGCTGTAAGGCGCCAATGAAAAAGGGCATGGCGCGCCAATTAAAAACGGATCACTTTCACCGGCCCGGAGGGGCCAGGAGGATCCGAGATGTTGAATTGG
>JAYSTF010000092.1:0-3669 GCA_043720065.1 Pseudobdellovibrionaceae bacterium
ATCCTAGGTGCGGTGGGACCATGATTCAACGGGAGCTACAGTGCGCCCATCATGATTCAACTACCCCCGTCGGTCGCATTTAATATGATTCAATTCGTCGTATTGAACCATGGCCTCCGATTTGCATTTTAGAGCAAGTCAACGAACAATGAGGCTTATGTGCGTTTCGGAAGTCTTTTAGTTACCATTTTTGTCACTGCCGTTTCGCTTAGCGGCCAGGCCGTCGCCAAGGTCAGTTTTTTTGACTGCGGCGGTTTACTAACGACCTCGAAAATGGACCCCCTCATGGCCGACTTCGGATTTGAGGCATCGCGGATTTATCTATCGACCATTGGATACTCGTCCGTCCTATCGGTAACAGCTTATGCACCAAAGGACGGAGTCGGGCGTCTTCTTGCGTTCGATGATCCTTGGTTGGGAGGCGATCGCGACCCCATGCAATCTGAGGGTGGTCTACAGCATGCCGCTAGAGCTTTTCCAAAATATTTCGCGAAGTACGACATAAAAGCTAAAGGTTCAGTTTTAGTCATCCCGGATTCTACGCGATTGAATTCATATCTCAATAACGGCCTACAGTTTGAAGACGTCTCGTTTTTAAGTTCCCAAGGCTATAAAGATAGCTATTTTTTAAAACGACTGCGCCGAGACCGAATCGTTCTTCTCGCTACTCGCACGAACTACATGCATCATGATCGATACCAAGAACATTTGCTTGGCGGGCTAATGATGCCCAAGGTTTTAGTCGATCAGCTATTTGCTTATGCAGAATTTGAGATCGCACTAAGAAAACACAAAGGTTACACTGGCAATCGCCGTATACGTTCTCTCGTTGATGATAAAGGTGCGGCTTTTTCAACTTCTTCCATCTACGACTACATTACGAACAAACTCGGTAGAGCAGTTGATGAAATAAGCAAGAACGTTAGCAAAGGAAATAATATTGGCGAAGAGCAGGTTGCAAACCTCAGTTCGGCAATACTCGAAGCTTCAAATTTCATGGATCCAGCTGGTAAAGTTGAAGGACTTCAGTCGTGGACTGATGATTATTTCCATATTAAAGACAAAAAATTTGCGGCCGCAGCTCAAAGCCTATCCAGCTTAAATGAGATTTACCTTTCGAACGTAATCAGCGCGGAGCAAGCGCGCGCCGAAGCTGAAAAATTATTAGCCGGCCTCACCAACTAGTCTCTCAAATCGCTGCTGTTTTTATTCCGGGGCCATATCTGCCACGGCTGTATCGCTTCAAAACCCAATGGTTCTGCGATTACCGTGTATATTCGAGGCGGAACCCTTTGAAGCGGTCCTGAGCCTTGTTGACCGAATTGCTACCGACGAGACCGGCAACTGAATGGTCGGAGGAGCCCACCCGCAGAGTGTCGCTGGGCCTGGCCTTAGTTGTCGTTGATGCATATATCAAAAAAAATTCTCTCAATAAAATTCATCAATTATGGCTCCACGTATGTGTGCACTCCCAGAATAAGTGACAGGTTCGCAGTCAATTTTCGGATCGCGCTGGCGATCAGACCCCCCGGGCGCCAAGTTTGGTAGCTGACTATATTTTCTAAAAACCCAAACAGATTAGGAGATTCGATCTCAACAGGATGGCCATTTTTACCCTTTATGAACGGCATATTTATTTTTCCTTTCAGATAGGAGTCAATTTGCTAAATTCATCGCTCGTATCATCACGGACTAAAAAAGGAAGTGCGCGCAAGCGCTATTACAAGCCGCTCCTGCTGCAGCCGGAGTATAGCCTATTGAAGGCCCTCTGCCGTTAGCTGGTGCTCAGTTACCCTCTAGCTAGAACCAAAATTCTTTCATTTTTTAGAACCGAAATTTCTCGGATATCAGATATCGGAATTTGGTGGGGGCTCCAGGACTCGAACCTGGGATCCGCCGGTTATGAGCCGGCTGCTTTAACCAACTAAGCTAAGCCCCCAACATTGAACTGAGGAATATATCGAACTTAACAACTTGGCTCAAGAAGCTACAAGTGCCGAGGTGTTGATCAGCGTTGTCTCAAATTAATACGCTCTTCGCCAGGTATATTCGATTTAGAATGGCGTAATCCTTGCTGTTTTAAAACATATGCCCAGAACTGTATTCGCTATATTTTTTGTAATCATCATGGTGATGGGGATGCTGACTGCACCCGCCATCTCCCGTTTTATTGAAACAAGCCCCACGATCAAGCGGCTGGCGCGAACACCTCAAGCAATCGTCACAAAGGCTAAGCCCACCCGCCGGTACCGCTCCCTTAGCGCTGTATCAACTGGAACTCACCAAAAACGACATTCGCGTCCACATTCAAAGACGGCGCGCCCTCAGTTAGCCCCTCAGAAACGTAATTAAATTTTCCCATCGCACTCACGTCTTTGCCAGGCAATGCCGCATTTCCAAAGACTGAGTTCGTCCGCACGCGGAGGGGAGTGTTTTTGTTTACGATCAATCGCGTTTCACCAAACACCGTGTTCATTTTTACCGATACGTCACCCTTGCTTAGATCGACGCCAGTCAGATCCAGTTCTGATTCTCCGAAGACGGTGTTGTACTTACGCTGGTCCTTGTCTGCGTCATCGGTAAGATTTAGTTTGAACTGAGAGGTTGAAAACACGGCTTCATTGTCCGTGCTAAGTTTGCTGATCTTTACACCAAATGATCCGAACAAGATGCTCACTCCAAGATAAATAACGGCGAGTGCTCCTAAAACTCTGAAGACCGGAACGTTGAAACCAAATGCGTAGTTAAACAGAAGTATCGCGCCCAAAACGATAAAGAAAAATCCCCAAAACATTTTGCTCTCCATGGTTAAGCTCCAGGCCCACTAATTGTTTGTAGGGTAAACGTTAGGATGAGATTTATGACCTGGCTATGGCTGTTCGCGAAACAAGTTTTTTTGGAAATTTATTTAACAGATTGGGAAGCAAAAGCTCACACGTCTGCATTTGGAAAATGACGCAATCTTTTCTCCGCGGTGTTTATACGCGGCGAGTTGCGGAATGTTATGTGGTACCTTTTGGTCCTATTCGATAAATGCTTTTAGTTTGCCGGAGCGGCTCGGGTGGCGGAGCTTGCGCAGCGCCTTGGCTTCAATCTGTCGGATTCGCTCGCGGGTTACGTTGAAATCTTGGCCCACTTCTTCCAAAGTGTGATCCGATTCTTCACCGATACCGAAGCGCATACGAAGGACTTTTTCTTCTCGAGCGGTCAATGTAGCAAGAACGCGGCGAGTTTGCTCGGCCAGATTCAAGTTCACAATGGCCTCGGAAGGATTGATAACCTTTTTGTCCTCGATAAAATCTCCCAAGTGCGAATCTTCCTCTTCACCTACCGGTGTTTCGAGAGAGATGGGCTCCTTGGCAATTTTCAAGACTTTACGAACCTTATCGACTGGCATGTCCATCTTCGAGGCGATCTCTTCCGGCATTGGCTCACGGCCAAGCTCCTGAACGAGGTATCTTGAAGTACGAACAAGTTTGTTGATCGTTTCGATCATGTGCACAGGAATTCGAATCGTGCGGGCCTGATCCGCGATCGCTCGAGTGATGGCCTGACGAATCCACCAAGTCGCATAAGTCGAGAACTTGTAACCACGGCGATATTCGAACTTATCAACGGCTTTCATTAAGCCGATGTTGCCCTCTTGGATCAAATCCAAGAACTGAAGGC
>JAYSTF010000093.1:0-3646 GCA_043720065.1 Pseudobdellovibrionaceae bacterium
CGGCAAGGGCGGAATTCGAAGAAGAATGAAGCGAGCCTCTTGGAACGTGGAGCACCTAGAGGCCATGATTTTCAAATTTTGATGCGTTCGCCCTGGCGACGTCGCGGGTAGATTAAGAACGCGAGTTCGCCGTTTCTAAAAATCAGGTGGGGTAGTAATCACCGCTAGCATAATTGCGTCGACAACAAGAGGGCCAGTCAAGAAATGACTTTTGCTCTCCCAGGTCATCGTAAAGCCAATCAACTCCGCAAGACGAAGAAAGTCTGTCGCGAGTGGAGCGTTAGAATACCTTAGCGCCGCTGACAGAAAAAATAGTGTCCCCGCCGGACTTATTCCAAAAACCACGGGTCCGGAGTCGATATCGCCAATTCCTTTTTGTTGGCCAGGCATCCACTCGCGCAATCCGTAAATACCGGCAATTCGCGAAAAAAAATCTGAGTTCAGAGTTCGAGTGTATTGATCTCTGGCGAGTGCTTGGGAAATTGCCGGGAGAAAAAAAGAATTCCAGCCAACCCCCGTACCGCGGGGAGAATCAAGTTGTCGACATTCCTTGCCTTCCACAGCAAATGCCAGGAGCCCAGTCTCAGGAGAAATCAACTTTTCTTTAGCTCGCTGAACCCACTTGTTGATGAATGTTTCGGTGGGCAGTGCAGCCCATTTCAATGAAGCCACTGCTGCAACGACATCTGGAACATAGATCTCGTAAGGATAGGTCTCGTCCACCGGGCAATCCGAGTCCAGTCGCTCCATCAAACTTTTAGAAATCGTTGTGCTTAGTTCATCCCATTTTGGGTCTGGTGATACTCGGCGAAACGCTCCAATAATTAAATTCAAATGACCCAAGTAACCTAAGTGTCCACGGCCGGAGTCGAGAGTTTCAAGCGCGTCCTCATTCCACAGTTCCGTGTCGAATGCTCGGTTCTCCCTTAAAAGCGCTTTTCGGATAAGTGAATCAATTATTTTACTATGTTCCTCATTGAGGTCAGGATCTCGCTCCGCCATTTGCGCTAGAGCTAAACTCAGCATAGATAATGTCCCGATGGTCCACTCACCTCTAAACTGCGCGGGAATGATCCTCGGAACTGAGTTGGTAGAAAAGGTATCGTTAGCTACTTTGGCCACCAAATAATTCTTTCGAAATTGAATTTCAGATGGAAATGCATTTTGAGATAATTGAGTAGGATTTAAGACCGCTGCGCAATACCAGGGCCATTTTACGACCGCAAACAAAATGGCACAGGCAAATAAAAATCTGATTCTCTTCGGTAGTTCGGTTTTTATCCAATTGGCTAGACGTTGCACACTTTAGTGTAGTTATAAAACTGCCACCGGGTCCAGGCGCTTTACTCATGGTTGCCGGATTGAAGTGATATAGGAGGGCGTTGACAGGGGAAAAGATGTTGGATCATCCTCTTGAGATGATAAAGGCATCAGCATTATTTAAGTATGTTCTTCGGTTAGTGATAATCATGGGCACTGTTCTCGTTATTCTCGCGGCCTTATTTCTTTGGGGAGGCGGATACTGGGAGAACATTCCGCCATTAGACCGCATTTCAGGACCCAAGTGGTTTAAACGATACGTTGTCGATCCCGTGCCCCACCACATTTCGGGCATAAGAGGCGGTTATTCCGGTTTTCCCCAAGGAAGAATTTTAACTCACTTTAATTATCAGGGGACGCTCTATGGGTTGGCGTTCTTAGAAAGCTGGACCCCAATCTCTCTTGACCTAGTACCTGGTACTCTGCCCAAAGGATTTAATGTAACGCATTTATTTGGAAATGAGCCCGACGAAAAGCATCAGGAGAGCTGGCGGAAGTACCTCGTATTCGACGAACAAAATAAACGTGGGTATCTCTATGTACCATAAATACACTCCTTGATTTACTTCCGTAGCGGAGAAGCAGTGCGCAACCACCGGTGGTGGCGCGTAGAGCTACTACCCTCGGCGGCAAAGAGTGAATGCGCCCGCAACGTCGCGGGTAGCCGGGTGTTTAAGAACGGCGAATTTTCCGGTGCTCATTCCAAATCAGCAGCGTTGGTCCGACCAGCACTAGGCACACATACATCATGCAAAAAAATACGACCTTGCCTAAATTTTCTGGTAACCAATCAGAAATCCAAGTTCCTATTAGATAGGCAATGGGAGCCGAAATTAATCCTAGAAACGATGCAGCGAAGAAGAGTCGAAACCGGTTTGAACTCTTGGGAAAACGGGTAAATATTGAAACGGCGGGTAGTACTATTGCTATGACCAAGGTTCCCAATGCGAAGGCATCAAACAGACCGTACAATTCTTTTCCCGCCAAATTACCACTCACTTTAATTTAAATTATTTTTCGGTCCATCAATTCTAGCATAGGTGTCCATCCAATTTATTGCAAGCGACGTAGAGAACATAAGGTCACTCAATCGCATCCGAAATCAGCGCAGCCACGCGATTTAGTTCCGCGCGGCTCTCTTGGCGAAACGATTTTCCAAATGATACTTTTATGCCATCGCCAGCAAATCGCGGGACGATATGCAAATGGACATGGGGAACTTCTTGTCCGGCTATTTCCCCATCTGCCAAGAAAATGTTTACGCCATCACTTTTCAAACTGGAGTTCCCGATTGCATTCACCATTTTTTGAGCCACTTCGAATAGATGAGCCGCAGTATTCGGAAGTAGGGCAGTGAGCCGCGCTACAGGCTTTCTTGGAACCACCAAGAGATGCCCGGGATTTAATGGATTAAGATCCATAAAGACGACGCATATATCGTCCTGGTAAACGAAACTGCCCTCTAGCCCACCACCGATAATTTTTTCGAAAATCGTCGCCATTTCACATCTCCAATATTTAATGCACCCGCCATGTCGCGGGTAGATTTTAGCAAGTTACAGAAACACCTTATTCGCAAGGCGCGCAAGAGCGCGAAAGTACGTTGATTTAGAATTGAGAGGATGAGTTACAGTTCCCATCTTGAGCTTCATAGGCTTGGATCGCCGCTATCATTGCTGAAAGTTCATCCATAAGATCTATATCAGGATATTTCACGTAGCCATTATCATCAGCGTCTAGATGGCCAGGTTCGTATTTAACCAAACTCACTTGGCTGGATACTATTTCGCAATAGTGACCGTCGCAAAAAAGGGATTGTCTCTGGTAAGGTCCGCCCTCAGGTGTTCGGGTCGTATGAACATTAGCAATGTTTGATGCGATTAGACTCATTTCGAGTTGAATCTCTTCTCTCGTACTACAAATGGCCAAATTTTTTGCACTGGACACAGAACCAGCGCTAAAAAATATTAGGATATAAAGCATATTTATCATGGGTTTCTCCAAGACATTATGGTCTGACGTTTGGGCCTGTCTTGAGGAAATGCTACTACCCAAGGCGCCGAAGTGTGAATGCGCCCGCGACGTCGCGGGCACAAGCATCCCTCAGGCCCACTGAGGTGGGCCGTGAGATTATATTAAAACGGAATTTCTTCTGCAGCGTCGAATGACGGCTCAGGGCCGAAATTCTGGGCAGGGTATTCTTGATCATTTGAAGTGCTAGTAGAAGCTCCAGCCGCAGCGCCTGCACCCAAAAATTGGACGGTAGTGGCTACGATTTCGGTCGAGTATTTTTTTACGCCTTGCTGATCTTCCCAGCTGCGGGTTT
>JAYSTF010000094.1:0-3645 GCA_043720065.1 Pseudobdellovibrionaceae bacterium
CAAATTCAGTTAAGCGCAGGCCACAAACACTCATAAACGCCGCAAGGCTCGATGGTCCCGGAACGCTAAAAACCGCCACACCTCGTTTTCGGCAGGCGGCCACCAATTCCGCGCCCGGGTCTTGAAAGCCCGGAGTGCCACAATCGGAAACCAGCACAACCGTTGATTTGGCGCAAAAGCCCACAAGCCCATTCCAATCTTTTTCAGTCGAATGTTCATTTAGTTCCTCGATCGGTTTCTGCTCGAGACCGAGAAACTTAAGGAGCTTTGAGGCCTCTTTGCGCTCTTCACCGATAATTAGCTCGGCCTCGCCGAGCAAACGCAAAGCCCGGCGACTGATATCTTCAAGATTGCCGATAGGGGTTGCGACCACATATAACGCCATTAGAAAACCAGTTACCACAACCAGGGGCCGACCGACATGAAAAAGTGGAAAACTTTATCCAGCGAAGATGTCTTTAACGCAGGTTTTTTCAAGCTTCGCGTGGACTCCTGCGAGCTGCCTGATGGGCGGGTGATGCCGAAGTACTACGTCGCTGATTTTCCCGCTTGGATTCACGTAATTGCGGTTACAAGAGACAAACAACTCGTGATGGTACGGCAGTTCCGCTACGGGGCAGGGGAGGAATCGCTCGAAGTCCCTGGCGGCTCGTTCGACCCCAGACTTAAGGAAACGCCTAAAGACGCTGGTGCTCGCGAGCTAAAAGAGGAAACGGGATACGCCTCGCAAAAATGGCGGCAGATTGCGGAGTTTTATCCCAATCCCGCATTTCAATCGAATAAGATGTACACCTTCTTAGCCACCGATTGCGAACTTGTGGCAGAGCCAGAATTAGATCCCTTCGAAGATCTAACAACGGAGCTTATGCCGATCGGTGAGGCACTAAAGGGAATTGAAAGTGGCGTATTCAATCACGGACTTGTGATGAGTTCTCTAGCAATCGCAAGGCCTTATTTGCTCGATTTAATTTCGTAAGACATCGGAATAACCGGAAGCCCTGAGGGCGCCTCTTCCCTCCCGGAGTGAACGCTATCTATAAAAATGATTTTTACTTTCGGCAGCGACTTTCTGATTATATTTATGATCACTGGTTCGTTCTCAAAAAACCAAACCGGTCGCTCCATTCCAAAAATAGATTGCAGCGTCTCGCGCTTAAATTCAGCGTCGTGACGGGCAGTATCCGGCTTCATCAAAAGGTACGATGGGTCTTGGAGCGGAATATTCCACTGCCTAAATGTTTTTAAAGTGCCCTGTTTCATTTGCGGTGCGTCCCGACCTGTCAGGTAGCGGATTCGGGCACCGGCTTTGTCCAAAGCGCGCAAATACTCAATCGCACCGGGGTATGGCTTATCAATATGCAAATGATTGCTGCTAAAGAAATGCGCCGACCATTTTTTCCTTAAGAGCTCGAAGAACTCTAATGTAGCCGTAAACTGAGCGCGCTCCAAAATCCCGCGGATACCCCAGTCTTTAGAATTAGCCTCTAGATGAGCCAGCTTTGCGGTAAATTCTGGGAAGTGCGCAAGCATCTCTTCGTCGGTGGCAAGTAAGCGTAAAATCGCTTCCGTTCTTGGACTCACGCAAAAGATTGTCGAATCAAGATCAAAAACAATATCCAAGGGATCACCGCTGGCTTTTGCGACTTCGGCGGCCTCTAGAATTTCACTTAATAATTTGGCGTGCGGCATATCTAATGGGTACCACCTCATTTGACATTTCTCAACGGGGAGAGCATCAATGGCGCATGCCTGTTTCATCCAACTACAAACCGGCGCCCTCCCATCAGAATCTTGGTGAGAATTTCTTCGATCCGGTCGAGCCGGCCAAATTTCCTAAGCATATTTTACGATTTCGAAATCAACCATGGGCTGAGCGATTGGGTCTGGGCGATCTAACCGCGCCTGAGTGGGAGCGGTATTTTGCCCGATTTGAACCACTCCCGGAAAATCTTAAAAAGCCACTGGCCCTTAGATATCATGGCCATCAATTTCGCACGTACAATCCGGATTTGGGCGACGGCCGAGGGTTTTTATATGCTCAACTGATGGATCCGGTTGATCAAAGGCTTTTGGATTTTGGCACCAAGGGATCTGGTCAAACCCCGTGGTCAAGAAGTGGTGACGGGCGGCTTACTTTGAAGGGTGCAATGCGCGAGGTGCTAGCCACCGAAATGCTCGAGGCGTTAGGTGTTTATACGTCGAAAACAATGAGTGTCTTTGAAACGGGCGAGGCCCTCACGCGAAACGATGAACCTTCGCCAACCCGATCAGCCGTTCTCGTGCGCCTGAACCATAGCCATGTGCGCTTTGGGACCTTTCAGCGACTGGCCGCTCACGAGCAAGTCGATGAAATCAAAACGCTCCTAAGGTACAGCTTTAAAAATTATTTTCCCGAATTAGGCGAGATCCCAGACACCGAGCTTGGCGCTACCTTTTTACGGGAAGTCACAAAGCGCTCCGCTTGGCTTTGTGCCTCTTGGATGATGGCGGGCTTTGTTCACGGCGTATTGAACACCGATAACATGAACATTACGGGTGAGAGTTTCGACTACGGACCTTATCGCTTCATGCCAAGCTACGATCCAACATTCACCGCCGCCTACTTCGACCATTCCGGTCTTTATTGCTACGCCAGACAACCAGAGAGTGTACTTTGGTCGCTTGAGCGTTTAGGCGAGTGTTTTATGCCCTTCACCGAAAAGAAAGCGTTGGAAGACGCAATTGATATTTTTCCTTTAGAATTTAATGAGGCATCAACGAGCAAGTTTTTCGAGCGCATGGGCTTAGAGCCCTTGGATCCGAAAAAAAACGAAGAGCTGTTTTTAAGCGCTTTCGCATTCCTTGCAGAAACTAAAATCAGCTTTGATCAGTTCTTCTTTGATGCCTACGGAGGATTTGAGCGCTTAGGAGAAAAAATCCCCTCAAGTCCCGAGGCAGAGAAATACTCTCACCCAAGAAGTCAGGAATTTCAAAAGCTACTGGCGGAATTTAAGCGCTCGGAACCAGCCTTTAAAAATCTCCATCACGCCTATTTTGCTGGCGTGAAACCCTGCTCGCTCTTAATTGATGAAATCGAAGCTTTTTGGGCCACTATCGACAAGACCGACGATTGGAGTTTGTTTAACGCGAAGGTCGATAGCATTCGCGAGATGGGCGCAGCTTATGGAAGGACTCTTTTAGAATAGCATCGAAGCTCTACCAGACTTTAATTGCTCCCCACCATAAATGAATTGTCGCGGTCTTTTTCGCAAGCAGGTTTCGAATCGTAAACCCGGTAAACTAACTTGAAGTGACGAGACCGGTTACTATTGCCGTTCATCAGTTCTACTCTGGTAGTCGAGTCACAAGATCTGAAGTTCTCTTTCATCGAGCAGTTGCGCATTTTGCGCTCTTCACTGGGAGTGACCGCCTCACAATCGGGAGCGGCATAATTCCACTCAGGGCCGGCTTCGCTAGGAACTGAGTAAAAATATTTTTCTTTAGCACCTTCCGCCATTGACTGGACCGGAAGCGCCAGTAACAGACCAAATAAAAAGATGCGCATAAAATTCTCCGTGCGCCGGGATAAACCGGCAGATTGGTTGTTAGTGTTACGATTAACCTTTAAACGACTAGCCATCGATAAAGAGCCCGAGTCATGCGGGT
>JAYSTF010000095.1:0-10206 GCA_043720065.1 Pseudobdellovibrionaceae bacterium
TTCCCCCAGGTTCTCCTTATGTGCCACCAGGAGTGGGTCCAGGCTACGATCCTGGCTCCGCCAACCAGTACGGTGGCTCGGCTGCTATCTCTATTATTGGTGGTACCCCCCAAGCCCAGATGACTCTCTTCACTGAATACACGTGCCCGCCAATGGGATTGTTACATGATCCTTATGGCCAAAAGGGATGGTGCTATTTACCGAACAGCCCGCAGGCTTTGAAGCTTAACCTTAATATGGTGAAGGTCGGAACTGGATGGGGTGGGACCGCAACCATCTCTTATACCGACAACGGCAAGTTCCGGCCATCCTACTTTACCGCAAGCCATGCCGCTCAGGCGACGAAGTACAATCAAGGCTACCGTGTTAACGGTCAACCCGTATGGCATGGAGTTTTCGAAGACTTCTATTTAGGAGCACTTGTTGTCGTGATCGACGGTATTACCGACTTAGGCGATGGTGCCGGTGCACAAGACACAGTGAGTGGCTCCGTTTGGATGAAGAACTTTGCCGCTACTTACGCACCCCACGCACCGACTTATTGCTGGTTCATCGCAGCAGGTCCCTTTGACTGCCGACCATGGCCATCCGGCGACGGCATGAGTGCATCACCTAGCCTCGAGCCCCAAGGCGGATACATAAAGCTTGCGACATTTAGTGGATTAAGTTTGAAAGCGGCATTTAATAACCAAACAGTGTTTCCAGCTAACTAATTTTTATTTGAGGAGAAAAGTCATGGTCACGCAAATTCAAAAATCTCAATGGCGACGATTTTTACTAGCGCCACTCTTAATTGGAGTTGCGCTTACTTTGACCGCTTGCCCAGGCGAGAACAAGTCGAAACGAGTTTCAGGCGCCGGAGGCACTTCCGGGTGCCCGACTTGTATCAATCCAGGAGCTGAAGTATTGGTCAAATCCTGGGCGACCCATGAAGATATAAATCATTACTTTGAATTCGGTCTGCAGCTCCACGCCACTTCCCCTGGTGCACCAGGCGCCATGTACAACGGACCGGTGACAACATCTGGTTATGTCTTTGTGGAGTGGAACCGTGGATCTTGCCCAACGATTCCCGCAGGCATGTATACCATTAGAACTTTGCCGGCGAATGGAACTTTCGCGTCGGACAGATCAGTTCAGGCGTTTAACTTGGTTAACCATAATTTCGAAATCGTCCACTCAGCAGGAGCAGTGGCTCGCGTACACGTGAGTTACTTGGACTTCTTTAATGACGTGATTATTACTGGATTAGACAAAGTCCAATACCCCCAAGGAATGTATGGGGAAGTTACGATTACACCACAGACAGCGATTCCAGGACTTTGCACCGGCGCAGTGAAAATGTTCCTTCCTAGACCCATTTAATACTTAGAGGATTTTATGAGCTTTGCGAATTTTAAAACCAAATTTATGACCGCCGGATTGGCCATTCTTGCTGTTGCCACCGTCGGTTGCTCGAACCAATGGCGCGAAGCTAATTTTGAAGTCGATGAGCAAGCCCTAGAAGGGTATTTCACCGAGATGAGCACGAGTGGCCGAGGCGGAAGCTCCGAGTTTTTCAAGCTTTATAAAGACGAGAATACGGTTGTATTTTTCTCTCATGCCAACGCTCAGTTTGGTCCCGTGGCAAGCGTGTTCTCTATTATTGATTACAGTTTCTTAGGCTCAAGTTTCGCCAAGTTATATTTCGACGACATGGCAGATGCGACCATTGCTTTTGTTTATCAAAAAGGTACCGGAGCATGTTCCCTTATGATCGACGTCATTCCTAATGAAAACGTCGGCCTTCAGACAGACACCAAGTTCTTCGATTGCTCGAACTCATATTTTGAAAACGGTGGGTTCGTGGCGATTTTAAAAGACGCTAGTGGTAGCGGATCCGAAATCAGCTTACGTTCATTTGACGTCACCGGTGGCTTTTTTAAACCGGTCATTCAATTGCAGCTGAGTGTGCTTCAAAATGGTCAGGAAATACCCAATGGCAAATTCTCAACACTCGTGGGCTTCGGCCTTTAATAAATTTTAAACACAGTGCTTGCATCTACCTAGCAGTTGGCCCCTACAATAAGGGATGTTGAACCTCTGGGTTGAATTTTTTGATGAGCTACAGAATGTCAGAGGCAGATCTCTCAATACCGTGATGGCATACCGGCGGGATCTTGAGTTGTTTGAAGAATTCCAAAAGGCCCATAGTGACATTGGGCGAATTTACGAATTCATGAAAAAGCGGGGCTTAAGCCCAAGATCCCAAGCCCGGGTGATAAGTAGTATTCGCACTTATTTCCGATTCATGGAATCAAAAGGCGAGAAGGCCGAAGAGCTGCGTCAGCTCAGACAACCAAAAGTGAAAGCAAAACTTCCGAAGGCTCTTTCTGAGGTGGATTTTACGAAACTCTTTGCGGCATCGGTGACGGAAAACCCGTATCGCACAGCTCGAAATCAATTAACTCTTTTATTGTTATTCGGACTGGGTTGCCGCGTTAGTGAACTTACACAGCTCAATCTTCAAGATTTTAATGAGGTGGATAACTGGCTTGTGGTCACCGGAAAAGGCAATAAGCAGCGCATCCTACCGTTGACCGAGCGTCTGATTGAGGAAGTTAAAGCTTACGTGATGAACGTTCGAGCTCAGCTTATGAAAGAGGCCACGCCGTCATTAATTGTAAACGATCGCGGGCACCGCCCCTCGCGGGTCGACATTTGGCGTTGGCTCTCTGCCTGGTCTAAAAAGGCGGGCTTTGATGAGCCCGTTAGTCCGCATCAAATTCGTCATGGGTGTGCGACGGCCCTATTGGAAAGTGGTGCGGATCTTAGAACCATTCAAATGTTATTAGGCCATGCGAGCATCCAAACCACTCAGATATATACGGCAGTGTCGCCTTCACGCTTAAAAGTGGATGTTGACAAGCACCACCCGCTATCGCGTACGAAAGATCCAGACGCCCACTAATTCGTCCGTCTGAATTGCGGACTCAAAAACGTTACCTCACTCATAAATTTAAATTGAGCCATGGCTGGATTTTGCAATGTCTTACGCCCATGAAAATCAATTCTTTGGCTCATGATGGTGTACAGTGGCATCCCTGCACAATTGAACTCACTCTTTTGCCCGGACTTCCGACGTTGCAAATTCTTGGTCCGGTGTCGCGGCGTTTGAAAGAAGCAGGGCCGCGGCTTAAATCCGCATTGGTCCACCAAGGTTTTACGTGGCCCAGGACAAAACAGCTCATCATTAATATCCGATCGCCCGCAGCCGCCGATACGGAAGTGGAACTAGCAATTGCTGCAGCCATCCTATTTGAAACGGGTCAGGTAAAATGGCCGAAGGATCGCAGCGACTGGCTCTTCTTTGGCTACCTTGGCCTTGATGGTTCGGTCTTGTTCCCAGAGATCGGCTGGCATTTGGATGAAGCTTCTTTCGCAGCGACAATGGTTTCCGGGGCGGATGGATTTGGGTGGGTGGTTAAGAATTTGGAGGGGTTAAAGGCGCCAGTGTTTGCGGAACGAAAATGCGTGGAACTTCGTCGCCCCGAATTCCCAAGCTGGCGGTTCTGCGAAGCCGCAGCTGATCTGCTCGCAGTCGTTGCAACGGGGGAGCATTCAGTTCTGTTGGCCGGGCCTGCAGGCACCGGAAAAACGACGATTGCCGATTCACTTCATCTCTTAATGCCTGAGCCTAGAGTAAAGAAAGCCTCGAACTACACATTTCAAGACGCCGATCGGCAGTGGCGGCCAAAAGTAGCGCCTCATCATACGACCTCCCCCCTCGCAATTTTGGGAGGAGGAACACCACCTAGACCCGGTGAAATTTCTCGCGCCGACGGAGGCATGCTCTTTCTAGATGAATATTTGGAATTTCCCCCGCGTGTACAAGAGAGTCTGCGCGAGCCTGTAGAGCGGGGACAGATCCGCTTGGCCCGCTCCAGTCGTGTAAGAACATTCCCAGCCCAATTCCAGCTCGTTGCCGCCACCAATTTATGTCCTTGCGGAAAATTAACGCCGGAGAGGACATACTCCTGTCAGGTGAGTGTGGGCCGTTGTAAAACCAATGTTCAAAGGTTGAGCGGTCCAATGCTCGATCGCTTTGAAATCGTGGCTTATAGCAATCGCTGGAAGGGCCCAAAAGAGGCGAGCCTCGCGGATATTTTACTTAAAACCGAGAAGGCGACAGAATTCAGACTTAAGCGCGGGCAAACCCTTCCAAATTCACTCGTCCCGTTGCATGAAATCGAAAAGACTCTAACAGCCACTTCTCGCCTATGCATCCCGGGCGCGGACTCAGAACGACGACGCCAAGCCGTCGTCCGAATCGCCCGGACCGTCGCCGATCTTCAAGGCATAACCCAGGTCTTACCTGAACACATTTCTCAAGGTGAAATCGCCGCAATCCACTCACACCTAGAGATGGGTCGCATTTTCGCATAGAGTCATTTGAGGCTGCTTGAAACCGGGAGAGAAGTTTGTTTAATTAGTCGATCTTCTCAAGCGGTGGTGTGGCCGAGGGGCTAGGCAGCGGACTGCAAATCCGCGTACGGGGATTCAAATTCCTCCACCACCTCCATTACACATTCCGGAATTCCTGAATACCGGTTAACCGGTATTCCTGAATTCCAGTAGGTAATATGAGATCAGTAATTTACGCAATGTCAGGTCCAATTGGGTCCGGAAAGACTACTTTCGCAAAAAAAATTGCTGCGGAAAAGCATGCCGTTTTTATCTCGATAGATCATTACGTCAAGCTTCTGGGCCAACTAATCGGGAGCGCGAAAGATTATGAAAAGTACTATTACGGGGTTCGCGACATAATTGCTGATGTCACATTGAAACTTTTGAAAGCTAATTTATCTGTTGTGCTGGACTTTGGTGGCACCCAGGGACATTGGGATTGGTTAAAGTCGATTGCTGTTGCTGCAGATGCTGAGATTGAAATTTATAATTTAATTGTACCCATTGAAGACCGGCGTAAGCGGGTTCAAAAGAGAAACTCAAACCCTGCCACAATGTTTCAATTTTCAGATGAAGAGTTCAATAACATGCCTATTGAATCCATGACTCCCCCAGAGCAGACGGGTCTTAGAATAATCAATATCAAGAACTAATCCTCCACTACGAATCAGATATCCGGTTCTACGGTTCTAGGCAGAATTCTTGGCCCACTTAGTTTTGGGTTTCAACTGCTCTTCCTTGCAGTATCGGAGGAACAAGTTGATTAGCGTCTGATAGGGCATACCCTCATTTTCTGCCATAGCTTTGAAATAATCGATCACATCTTGATCAAACCGAATGGTAATCGGCTTCTTCAGCAACTTTGCATACGGATTTGCCTTCCACTTCAATTCCTTCAAGTCATAATTTTTTCTCATAGTGCCTCCTCGAAATATTTTTGCTCTGAAAGTGTCAATTTACGTGCGCTAACTATTCGAATCACTTCATCCGTTTTTCGATAACAGTGTACAACGATCAGTAGCCGATGCGTTTCACTGTACCCAACGGCAAGAAATCGCTCTTCGTTTGCGGAGTGATCGGGGTCGGCAGCAACCTTTGTTAGTGGGTTAAAAAATATAGTTTGCGCCTCCTCAAATGAGACACGGTGCTTCCTCTGTTTGGCTTTGTTCACTGTACATATTTAATATGTACAGTCAAGTGGCTGGGGGTAATTGGGTATCTAATCGAGCATAACCCACCGTAACCGTGCGCAAAAATTCGAAAATCGACTTAATCGACAATTGAAAATCGATAAGGAAAGGCGCGGAATTCTCCGCGCGGAGAAACGGTTGCGTCATTTTTTTTCCTCAAAATTGGAACTAAGTAAAATTCTACTCAATATTAGAAGTTTTGGCCGCGCAGTAGGTCCACCAGGCACTCGAAAAGTTGTTAGTTTGTAATCTAACAACTCCTTGAGAATGCCGCAGGGACTCTGCCGCCAATAGAGATACAACAGAAGAGCAACACTGGACAGATCGCAGACAGCCATTTATTTTCGTTTTATGAAAATGGCCAGATATCAGAGGGTTCAAATTACAAGTGGAAAGCATTCTCAATAAAATCTGCGAAGAGTTGAAAATTGGACCCCAGTACATTTCCAATTATAAATTGGCCCGTTGTGAGCAACCCTTACTTTCTGATTTAGAAATTGTCGAAATTGATTTTGAGGGTAAGCCATTCATTCTAGCTCCAGCGGCTGCGAATGCTTGGCGAGCTATGCGAGTCGCCGCAAAATCGGATGCTATTGTCATTGAGCCCTTTTCAGGTTTTCGATCTTATGTTTATCAAAAGCAACTTATCCAAAGGAAATTAGATAGGGGCATGCCCATTGAAAAAATCATTACAGAGACAGCAATTCCTGGATTTAGCGAGCATCATAGTGGTCGGGCCATCGATATTTGCACCGACGGTATCTATAAGCTGACCGAGGAATTTGAGAAAACTGGTGCATTCGCCTGGCTGGACAAAAATGCCGGTCGATTTGGATTTGCGATGAGTTATCCTCGCGACAATGACCGAAATATTATTTATGAGCCATGGCATTGGTACCTTCAGCGATAGGTCGCCCGTCATGGGGAATGAGGTCGCTATTTTTTTGTAAGTCGCTTTAGGTAAATTTGGAGTTTTTCATTCTGACCTTCGCGGGCCGCCCAGTCGGTGATGCGTTTGAGGTTTACCGGGTGTTTTTCGCTGACCCAGACCGCTTGATCCAAACATTGTCGGTCATTTGAGTAGAAAAACCATGCGAGGCGGTCCATGACGGATTGGGTAGGGGAGAGTAGTGTGATGGTTACTCCATCCACATTTATTTTACCTTCGGGCGTGATCGGTTGGTCGTCGCCAATACCTAACGGGCCGCTGGGAAATTCGACCGAAAATTTTGAGGTAGGGTGAAAAAAGTCCTTCCCTCTTGGTTTAAATCCGATTTCAGCCATTGCGCTAGTGATTTCGTTGTGGTCAGCCGCACTGATAAAATCAAGATCATACGATTCGTATTTATTTGCAGTGTAGATCGAGACGACTGCGCCCCCTACAAGAACGACATTGATCTTCTTTTCTGACAATTTTTTTACGACAATTGCCGCTAGTTCTTCGCGGGTTGTTTTTGCCGTGATTTTTTTCATAGCGCCTTTCCAGTACGGCGGGGACGACGGCGGGCGCGGAAATATTTTTTGGTCTCCTCTTCGGGCATTATGGCGAGCATCTTTTCGATCATGGCAGTCAGTTCATTTTTTATAGCTAGACGAGGATTAATTCGAAAATTCTTCGTATTTCCTGAGAACTGGCTGATAAAAATTCCTCCGGCTTCCAGCCTCTCAAGTTGGCGTTGAACCTGACTTGGCGGGATCGAAAACGTTTTGGCGATCCCGTTAATATAGCCCTCGCCATAATTAACGATATAAAGAAGGCACTTTTCTGCGACAGCGTTACCATATAGGGCTTTATACATGAAACCATTCTATCCTAATTTTAAGGATAATCATACTAGATTTAAGTATAATTATACTTAAATTAAGGATAGGGCCCATAGGCGAAGGGCGAGGCAGCGGACTTCAAATCCGCGTACTGGGATTCAAATTCCTTCACCACCTCCAAATTTTTGCGTCATTGAGAATTTCGTCGAATTTCTAATTTCCTCCCGCCTTTTTCTCCTCAAAATTGGAACTAAATAAAATTCTACTCAATATTAGATGTTTTGGGCGCGCAGTAGTTACTGCGGTTACGCAACTTGCTGAGCAACTTGGTTAGGGTTTGAAGCGCCTGGCATTCCCTGCCGCCTCCGGCTTAATCTATTTTTTTCGAAGTACAGCACCGATAATTGTGTAGCTCCTCTTACCGGTGCCATTGTCTTTGAAGAACGCGAGCCCTTTTGTTCGTTGTTGCAACAAGTAGGGCAAGACTTCAGAGGAACTTGTGTAGGTACCAAATTCTGTCTCGTATGACTGTACGTACACAACTTCAAAATTTTTGCGAATCAAGCCAATGACTAGGGCGGGGTTGCTAAGAGAACTCCAGGTCATTGCAATCAAAGTTCCTTTTTGAAATGGATGCTGGAGAAACGGAAGTAGGAATTTCGTTCCATCTTCCCCGCCGTCCACTGTCACAAATTTGGTTCCCTCTAATCCTCTCGGTATGGGAACATACGGGGGATTCAATGCGACAAGCGTCCTGTCGCTAATCGTTCGTGAATTCAATAGCTGGACCGCATCGCTGACATGAAAATCATAGCGGTCGAGGAAACCTAGGGCTTTTGCATTTTCTCGGCTGACCCTGATAGCATCGGCATCAAAATCGATAGATTCAACGCGAACTTTTAATTGGGGATTTGCCGCTAAGATCCTCAGAGTTGGAATGCTACTGCCACAAAAAAAATCCATCACAGTCGTGGTCTTCTGTGCTTCAGTTGATCGCAATGCCGCGGCAATCAATTCGCTATGTTCATAGGTATCCCCCAAAGAGTTGAACTGTGAAAGATGAATGGCGGCAGCGGGCATGCCCGGGAAGAAATCTTTTATGGTTAGATCATCGTCGTTAACGGATTCGCGCTTCGCATTTGACTCTGAGAGAAATATTTCGACGATGTCATAACTTGCGGGTTTACCGGTAAGGTAAGAGACGCATGACTTCAGAAAATCTCGGATAGATGCAGGCTCTCTTCGCGGCGGTTGAGAAAATTGGAGCCAGTATCCGACCCCAATTCCTGCCACGACCAAGAGCCAGTAGGCTTTTCGTTTCATTACTCTACAATCGGTTCTAAACAGGGCGATCTTAAATCACCTGTTTGGAGCGACATGCTGCGGGGTTGAAATTGCCGGGTTTTGTAGTACTCGGTAATATCCGAAAAACTGAGGCTAATGATTTCAGGCACTTATCGGCGCCTGGCAGTTACCTCCAACTCCAATTAATTCAGATCAAATTCTAATGCTGTCAAACGGAGACACTTAATCACTACCTCACTTTATATCGTTGACAGATATATCGAACGTCGATATACTAGTTATAAGATGGGCAAAACCGAAAGCAAACGCAAACATGCAGAGTTTCTAATCCTATTGGCGCTATTGGATGGGCCCAAGCATGGATATGAAGTTTCTAAATTTATAGAAGAGAGATCAAATGGCTTTTTTCGGCTTCCATTTGGCACTTTGTATCCGATACTTCATCGGCTTGAGAAAGAGGGTTTTCTCAGTATAGAATTAGAGGACAAAAACTCTATTCGACCGAAAACAGTTTATAAGTTAACTAAATCAGGGAAAAATCAAGCCCACAGTGAGGTCTCAGACTTCCATTTTTTTATTAAGGCCACCAACAAGCTGGTGCCAATATGAAGAGTGAATTCGAATTGTCGAATCAGGTAAAGGATTTAAAGATTCCCTATCCGCATAAGCTCCTTCTTTCAGTTGAGCTGGAGGAGCATATGCTTTACCGATCTCAAAGCGAGGATATGGGTGGCTTTTCAGGCGAAGAAACATCCGAGTTATATGAAATTCATAACAACTTCATTTTCAAATTCTTAGATCGTCTAAGTCCAAAAAGTCGGAGATTTTTTGAAATAACCATTTTGGGATTACCCGTAGTGGGTTTCCTGATTTACCTAATTAAGGAGGATTTTATGATTCAATTCATTCGCGAAGGTGGCGCTGTGATGCTGCCGATTCTGTTATTGGGGTTCGCATTATCAGTAAGAGAGCTTCACTTCTTTTTTCGTACAGTAGTCGTTAAGGACCATTCAATCTCAAGTTTGAATATAGATACGAGTAGCGTACTCGTGGGGGGCCTTGCACTTTTGGTCCTTGGAATTGGCGCCACCGCACTTGGTATTTACGTGTCGGCAAATGGCGTGGTATCTGGCAATTTGCCGGTTGCTATTTTTCTCACTGGACTAAAGGAATCCATGGGCCCAATGATTGTTAGTTCTACTCTTTCGGCACTTGTGCTTATCGTGCATTTTTCTACCCGTCGCATGCTTGTTGCCTGGAAAGCTCCCATACGAAGTTGAGGTTAGGAGCTCTCATCAGATTCTATAATCTCAATGTTTGGTGCGTCGGGGAAGTCGCCGACATGTTCGCTAATGTATTGATAAACCGGAGTGCCTTTTGAATTTATAGCGACTATGCCGCCCAGTTGCCAATGGGTGCCGGCTTCTTTCGAAGCGCGAGTCTGACGGTGGCCCTCGGTAGCGAGTTTGAGCATCTTAACTACCGAAAGTGGCTGCACAAC
>JAYSTF010000096.1:0-10162 GCA_043720065.1 Pseudobdellovibrionaceae bacterium
AGATCCTTCAGCGATGCGGTTACTTAAATCATCTATCTATAAATACTGACGAATTCTTCTACAAGTGGCCCGCACCCCGCTAAAAACCGGAGAGGCTCCCGTTGGTGCCATTTTCGGGCACGAGATTGAAAGAAATTTCCTCTGACAACATACCAAGATCAATTAAAACGATTTGATACTGGCTCGGATATTTCAACGGTTAACCCGATATCAAAGGAGTTGGCAAAATGGCCCTTAAAACACATCGCTCTATTGGAACTATCGGGTTAGCAGCACTGATAAGCATTGGCTGCAATATTGGCTCTGTAGCGAATGCAAGTCAGGCTGTTACTTTTCAAGTCCCTAGCAAGTTTAGCTGCAAAGCCAAAGAGCAGTTTGCCGATGAAAAATCAGTTGCAGTCGCGGTTGAGCAAACGGATTTACCAATAATCACCATTATTTCTAGCGACAAAGATCTCAACTTTAAAATTGGACGTCAATTTGTCGGAGGCGAAAAGATTGATCTAAAATCCGATGTAAAGTGCGATAATGAAATCGTAAATTCCAAATACCGTTATTCTTATGAATACAAATGCAGACACTTCATAACGGATATAGATGGCTCTAAAAAGGAGACCCATAATCGAGTGAGTAGATTCTCCGTAAATGATTCAGGCAATGGCGAAGTCTGCAAGTATTTGAGTTACCGCGGATCTAGGTGTTGGGAATTATCCGCCTGTAAATAAATCCGCTTTTTCCCCAAGGCATCTTCAACTCTGAACCCGTGCAGAGCTTCTGAACCTCAAAACTGAAAGAAAACAAGAATATGCGCCGCTTAACCACTGGTGGTTGCGCGGTGCTGCGCCGATCACCAAAGCCAAATCTAACCCTGGGCTCAGAACATGGCCTCCAGACAAAGCCAATGATAAACATGCCCTATTTAGTTGCCCGCGACGTCGCGGGTCACGTCGCGTTATAAGCAACCGTCGCCCGCCGTTCAACATTGCGGTTTTCTGGACGTGTACCGCTAATCAGCCATTGGATTGTTGACCAGCGTCGGAGCGATGTTAATCTCGGCACATGACTTCCGAATTACCACTTTCTATTCATGACAATATTCTTCTTGGATATGAAGTTACGTCCCAGAAAGAAATCATCCTTAAAACTGAGTATACGGACCGAGGACGGCACGAGCTAACAGACGTTATTTTCACCGGGATCGTCGCTTATCAATTTACTGATGATTGCTTTGAGGCCGGGACTATTCTCAATGAAATCGTCGATATCGATCTTGAAACATTTGTGGCTGAAGATAGCAGCTTATTTAAAGACAGTTTCAATCATTGGATCGCGGCCGAAAATGCGCTCACTCTTCTTAAGCAAAAGGCTCTGCATAATTACGCAATTACGACGAGTCTCGGAATGTATGGTTGGGTGCTGTGCAAGTCGTATGAGCTGAAACGCCGGAATTAGAGTTCCCAATTTCCCCGGCTAGAAAACACTTGTTACTTGGGCATATTTAACTCTGAACGTGCAGAGTTTCTTCACTGCGCACAGGTAGCATACAAGCTACCTTGTTCTGGAGTGCCGTTGGCACGGGGATTTCAATAGCAAACCGGCTCTTAGATTATGTGCCTTAGTTATTTGTAATTGCGGCCGACTAAAGCTTCGAGATCCGGGATTTCTTTTGGACAATCTGCCGTCAGGTTTTCCTGACCATCGGGTGTCACCAAAATATCGTCTTCGATTCGAACGCCGAGTCCCCTGAGTTCCTCAGGTGCGCTTAAATCATCTTCAGGAATGTAGATGCCGGGTTCGACTGTTAGGCACATGCCGGCTTCCATTGGGCGGGGTTGGCCATTGACTTCGATGGTGCCGGCGTCGTGGACGTCTAAGCCTAAGTAGTGGCTGACGCCGTGGGGATAGTATTTTTTAAAAGCGCCTGAGGTTTTAATTTCTTCGCGGTTACCTTTAAGAAGTTTTTCCGCCAGCATTATATCCATCAGACCATCAATGGCGGTGTCTTGCATTTTTGTCCAAGGCAACCCTGGTTTTACGATTCCAATCAGATGCTTTTGTAATTCAAGAATGCGACCGTAGAGTCTCGCTTGAACGGGAGTGAATTTTCCGGAGATTGGATAAGTTCTTGTGATATCGCCTGTATAGTAATCCACTTCCGCGCCGGCATCGATCAACAACAGCTCCGATGCCTTTAGCTCTTGATCATTAAACACATAATGTAGAGTTGTTCCGTTGGCTCCGCCGGCGACGATAGATCCGTAACCGGGTCGCGCGGCACCACGAGCCATAACTTCTTTAATAAAAATGCCTTCAAGCTCCCGCTCGTTCATGCCTGCCTTTACAGCCTTCATGACTTCAACGTGACCTTCTGCTGAAACTTTGCACGCGCGCCTCATCGTTTGAGCATCATACTCAGATTTCTTCAGGCGCATTTCACCGATGAGCTGGTAGCTATCGTAGATTGGCAAAACGCCGCGTCCGCTTCGTCGACGCTTCGCTTTTGTCGCGAGCACCGTTTTAGCCAGGCGCTCATCGAATTCTTTATTTTGGAAGAGCGTATAATAGACCTTGTCGACATCAAGGAGGAGCTCGCTTGCGATCGCTTCAAATTCGCTGATCGGGTAAGCGGCCTCGATACCGAAAGATCTTACCACACCTTCGGGTCCATAGCGAAAACCATCCCAAGTTTCTCGCTCGGGCTCCCGAGTTCGAACGAACATGATTGTCTCAGGCTTCTTTCCTGGTCTAAACACTAAAATAGATTCTGGTTCTTCAAATCCCGTTAGATAAAATAAATTCGTATCCTGCCGGTAAGGGTGATGCACATCGTGGTTCCGGATTTGCTCTGGATTCGATGACAAGATGACCGCAGAGTTTGGAATTAGCGACGCCAGTTTTTGGCGGCGTTCGCGGAAGATCTTCATGTCCAGTTTAGGTGTGCGCATCTCACGTGCTCCTTAAAAACCATACTTGGTCGTCAACGTTCGGGTCGCCAGTTGGCCGGCTTTTTCACCGGCGGTCACGAGCTCTTTGCGTTTTGAAAAATCACTTATGAAAACTGAGCCGGTTTCCACTTCAACCCACTGATTGACCCTTGAGGCGGCCTCTCTCATGTTGCGCCGAACCTCTTGCCATAGGATAGCAGAAGCCCCGGAGTCGGGCAATTGGCGCGGGTCTGCAAGTGGTCCAGCGTTCAATACGTTCACCATAATAATGAAATCGACGCCGGAAGCGCGTAAACGATCAACGGCTGCGATGGCTGCACCAGCTCCTGCCCAAGTCCCGCCTTCAGCGATATATAGTGGCGGGAACGCCATGCAGTTTTCTACACCTTCGGCGAGGTCTCCCTCAGTCCAGCGAAACTCGCTGGCCTCTACCGTTTGCGTGGGACAAGAGAACACCACTTGGGTTTTGCTCGAGTCCTGGCGGGAAAAGCTTTCGCGCAAAAATTCGCGCATCGAACTCATTGGTTCCGCCTTCAATTTTGACGATAAGAATTCTTTAGACGGCAGTTTCTGGCGTTCCAGTTTGTATAGCTTCCATTCCATTTCATGCGTTTGCCCGCGCTGCGCGAAAAGTCCCCCGACCAAAGCGCCCCACTCTAAGCCGATCACACTGTGAATCGGAATGCGGTTCTTCTGAAGCTCTTTGAGCACGCCCGCGTGAGCGAGCGCTTTTGCGCCCCCGGGGCCCAAAATAATTCCAACTTTTTTAGGAACGTTTAAAGCCAACGGCGGAGCCGCGAGAGGTTTTGTAGGTTCGCCACTTGTTTCGAAAGTTGGCTCTGGCGTTTCAGGCGTAGGACTTCGCCGTCGCTCAAGGTTACTACAAGCCGTGATTGTAAATGCTAAAATGAAAATGCTAATTCGATCGAATCGCATACAAAAAATACTCCTGATTGCCATCTTGGCCGCGAATCGCGCTAGGGCGGTAGTCTTTCACTTCAAGGCCTAACTCGCAAGCGAGTCGGCGGAAGTCAGCTTCGATTTGGCGGTGCATCTCGATATTTTTGGCTACTCCCTTTTTATCCAAGTTCTCTGGTCCCACCTCGAACTGGGGTTTCACCAAAGCCACCACAGCACCACCAGGCCTTAGGAACTTTTGCACCTCAGGAAAAATTAGTCTTAAAGAAACAAATGAGACATCCACAACCGCCAAATCAAATCGCCCGAGCCATGCGGAGAGCGACTTAAAGGAACTAAGTTCCCGCGCGTTAACCCCTTCGAACACCGTAACTAATGGGTTGGATTTAAGCGCTTCGGCTAATTGACCGCGGCCAACATCGACGCCAATGACCTGAGCCGCGCCATGCCGCAGAAGACAGTCCGCAAAACCCCCAGTTGAAATTCCAACATCTAGTGCCTGGAGGCCTTTGACCTCAATCCGCATTTCCGTCAGAGCCGCCGCGAGCTTCCGGCCACCGCGAGAAACATATTCCAGCGCTTCACTTTGAATAAGGCGAATTAATTCTGGATTTGCCTCGTCCACTAGGGTGGATTCATCTGCGACAGCTATCCACTGTTTGCCATTAAAGATCTCAACGGCGCCTTCTTTAATTAATTCCTGGGCCTTGGCTCTTGAGGGTGCGATTTTCCAAAGTCTTAATGCCACGTCAATACGAATTTTATTCGGCATGGACCCGCTCAAGATTAAATCGGCAGAGCTGGGCCAACTTCGACTCTTGAAGATCGACGGCTGCGAGTGCGGCTAAGGCTTGAGAGGTCACTTTGTCCAAAAGGGCTTTTGTGCCATCGATGCCGAGCGCGTTGATAAAGCTGGTCGCCTCTTGTTTTGCTGGATTGTAATCTTGAATGTCGTCGGCGATTTGAAAAGCGAGACCCAAACTTTTTCCGAACTGATCTAAATTTGAGCGCGTCTCTTGCGGCACATTTGCGAGACAGGACGCGCCATCAATAGCGACGCGAATAAGAGCGCCGGTTTTTAAACTGTGAAGATATTGGATCTCCCACTCTTCGTGCTTTCCCGCTGTTGGCAAAATATCGATGGCTTGACCGCCGACCATGCCTCGAAGGCCCGCCGCACGTCCTACAAGGGCGATAATTTCAACCGCAGTTCGGGGATCCTCCGCATAACCTTCAGCCAAAATGGTAAAGGCCTCCGTTAATAGCGCATCGCCGGCGAGTAAGGCCATCGCGTCGCCGAAAACTTTGTGATTGGTTGGCCGACCTCGGCGAGTGTCGTCGTTATCCATCAATGGCAAATCATCATGAATCAGGGAATAGGTATGAATGAGTTCAATGGCAAGGGCGAGCGGCAAACCTTGCGCCCGGTCATGATCAAGCGCTTCAAGCGTCGCCAAAACGAGAACTGGCCGAAATCTTTTTCCACCGTCAAGGGTGGAATACTCCATGGACTCCAAAAGTTTTCGCAGGCCAGCCACATCTTCTCTTGGCAATGCCTTAAAATATTCAGCAATGTGCGCTTCGAGCGCGACGAGCTCGGCCTGAAATAAATCTTTAAAGTTCATTTATTACTCTTGAGTAAAGTCAGTCGTCTGCGCTTGGCCTTGTCCATCGACCGTCAACAGCACTTTCACTTTTTGCTCTGCCGCGTTTAATTGCGTTTGGCAGTCGCGCACGAGCTTTACACCTTCCTCGAACATTTTCAGCGATTCCTCAAGTGCAAGATCGCCTGTCTCCATTTTGTCGACGATGTCTTCGAGACGGCTCAATTTTTTTTCAAAGTCCATAGACTTCTCCTTTATGCCTTTTGACGGATTTCTTTAACTTCAGTTTTAATTTCACCTTGAGCCACCTGTACCGAGAGCTCATCACCCACCTTGACTTGGCGCGGATCTCTGATCACTTCACCTTTTGAGGTTGCGATTGCGTAACCGCGGTCGAGAACCTTTAAGGGGCTTAAGTTATCAAGGACAGCTGCGGCTTGCGTGAACTTCGCTCTGCAACGCTCGAAGTGAAGTTGCATGCGACTTTGCATTCTGATGGTGAATTCACCCAGCTGGTGGCGCAAAGATTCAATTTGGTCTGCGGGCGAGCGCATCCGGTGATGCATGACTTCAATCGCTTGGGATCGCTGCTCTAGGTAGCGAATCATTGCGAGCGTAAACCGACCTTGAAGTTCATCACACCGCTGGGCAAGATCCGCTAAGCGGCGTTTTGGATCAACGAGGTGCCTTTGCAAGTTTGCAATCTGGCGCGTGAGCACGACCAAGCGGTGATTCATGCACTGACCCATTTGTGACTGAAGTGAGTCAAGGCGCTGGTGAAGTTCCACTGTGCTTTTAACGACAAGCTCTGCCGCGGCCGAAGGAGTCGGAGCGCGCAGGTCCGCAACGAAGTCGGCAATCGTAAAATCAATTTCATGTCCTACGGCCGAGATCGTCGGAATTTTAGAAGCTGAAATAGCGCGTGCGACCTTCTCTTCATTGAAGCACCACATGTCTTCAATGGAGCCACCACCCCGGCCAACAATCATTACATCAGCGTCTGTCAATTTGTTCGCAAGTGCGATGGCTTCGCAAATGGAATCCGTCGCTTGCTTCCCCTGAACGACTGCAGGAGCCAGCGTAATGCGAAGTCCTTTGAAGCGGCGGTTAAGCACGTTTAAAATATCCTTAATCGCGGCGCCCGTTGGCGACGTTACAACCACAACATGCTGCGGGTGTTTTGGCAGCGGTCGCTTGCGATCAAATAGGCCTTCGGCTTTAAGTTTAGCTTTAAGCTGCTCGAACGCGATTTGCATCGCGCCGGCGCCGACCGGCTCCATTACTTCGCAAAAAATTTGATAATTTCCCCGTGGCTCATAAACGGTGACTTTGCCGCGGATGATGACTTCCATTCCATCGGTCGGTCGAAACCTAACGCCCTGATTAAAGCCTTTGAACATGACCGCGCTGATTTGGGCTTTGCTATCTTTGAGGCTAAAGTACCAATGGCCCGACGAATGCGGCTTGTAATTTGAAATCTCGCCCCTCAGCCAAACAAGCGGAAATCCGCCCTCGAGTGTGCCACGAATCGCCTTGTTGAGATCTGACACCGAAAGCACAATCGGCTCAGACGCCTTCGGCGGCTGAATTTCCTTCGGCATATCAGTTTCCAGCGAGAGTTGTTGCATGCTGCGCAGTAAAGTAGCGGTCGCCGCCCAGAGAAGTCAAACCTGACGGTTCAAAAAACTCGTCAGCCCATCCAAGACAATGTTATTTCGCGCGTTTTGCTCTTCGATGAGAAGTCGCATTTGGTGAAGCTCTGACTTTACGGCCTCAAATTGACTAAGGGTTTTGTACTCAAGGCTTTTAATCTCCGATTTGAGGTCGTCCCGCACCAGGAAAAGCATCCGCTGGGTAACCGGGACGTCCGCCGCTCGGCTCGGATAAGACTTAACAGAGGTAGACCGTGTTCTTTTAGCCATGGACAAACACCATAGCAATTATCGCGCTCAAAATGGAAGTGGGATTAGAAGAAAAAACCGTTCTTGTGGGACTGGAAGATCCGTAAACCCGTTTTAGTTAAGGTGGGTGGCCATAATAGCAACTTTAGGCTTCTCACTACGAGGTGAGCCTGCTCACCATTGCCAGGGACAGCCCCCTATACATTTACTTGTAGGGTTTACTTTGTCTTCAGCCCACAAGAACTACACTCACTATAACAAAGCACTTGGCTGTTCGCAATGCGCCCCCCTAGCGGATAACGCAGATCTAGCCAAAATATATTTCTTTACCGCAGAACCACTCTGGAATTAGGCAAATTAGGCATAAGGTCTTGTAACAATTTAGAACGCATTGACCGATAAAAAAACTGATGTCCATACACACTCTCGACTTGATTTTTCCATTTTTCGTCTTTGCCTACGGCGCCTTGATCACCTTTGTGCTTTCCGCCCCCCGCTTAATGGCGTTAGCCGAACAACGCCTCCCCCCAGAAATGAAAAAGCAGCTCGAGGCCCACCGCTGGCTCGCCCTATTTTGTTTAATCGCCGGCGCCGCCTGGAGCCTGCAAAATCTCTGGCTCGGCAACGAAACTTATCTAGGCTAACGCTCGCCTGGGCGGCCCACCAAGACCTACATCTGGCTTAGGCCGTTCTCTCGCAATATCGTTATCTCGATAATTATCAGTTAGCTGATATTCGCCGTGAGCCCGCTCGCGCGAAAATGCTTTAAAGCATAATTATGCTTTAAAGCATTTTCGCCCTCAAGAGCGTGCACGACCAAAGTGCCCCCCGACCTAAGGGTGCTTGCGGCTACACTTAGTGTTGCCCATTAGCGCAAATCAATAGAAAATTATATGACAGCCTCTGAGAAGCCCCCAGGAATGGCATTCCTCTTGCTTTTCAATAGGTTATTGTAAAAGGGGATCAAATGAAGACCTTATCAGTGTCGACACTCTTGACGGCTGCAGTGATGGCGATCTTTTTACCAAACATTGCTCACGCTGACAAAACTGATTGTAGCGATCCGAAGTCTCCGGAATTGGAGGCCGAGTGCAAACGCAACATCAAATTAGATGGCGATAAAAAGGAACAGGAAGTTATAGACCTTAAACGAAAGAATGCGCGTGGAGACTGCGCAAAGCTGAGTGACGACTTGAAGAAGGTGGTTGGTGAATATACCAAAGCCTGTGGCGAAGCGATTCCTATTTTTAAGGGGCTCAGTGCTCTGATTGGCGAGCCCGCGGTTCCTTCGTGTGCTGGATATATTAACCAATGTGCAAATCCGAAAGCAGCCTCGCCAGACGGATCTGAGGATGATGACGACGACTCAAGTTCAGGCATTGGTGCCCGCGGAAAACAGAAAAAGCGTGGCTCAGAGGAATTGAAGGAACTAACGGAGCAGGCGCGCTTGTGCAATCTTCCGCCGGGAAGTGAATACAAAGAAGCTAAAGAAAACATGAAGCAGTATAAAAAGGAGCGCGCCAAGCTTGAAGAGAAGCAGAGGGATGCTCAAACTGATATCATGGAGATGGCGCAGGAACAAAAATCTGCAATCAACAAGCTTGACGATCGTGCGGAGCAAACACGGCTTCAATTCGCTGCAAAGCAAAGAGAAATTTTAGCGCAAAAGACTAACAAAGAAAACCAGATCTCAGCGGCGATCCTTCAAATCGAGGCGGAAGCTGAAGAAATGCGAGTCAACGTCGACCGGATCAAACTCGCGCAAACTGAAGCCGACATCGCACTCGCTGAAGCCATTGGTCAAATCGAACGCCAGTGCCATGCGGAAGCACTCGCTAGGACAGAAGAGCACCGCAAATCGGTCCTCGAGCAAATGAAGAACAGCACTTACTCCCCAGGAGGCCAGAGCAATCTGTTTCAAGGTGTGGGGTCTTCGCTGAAGGCAAAATTAAAAAAACTCGCGTCTGATTATTTTAAAGACTGCAAAGGTTCCGACATGACAAAAGAACTTATGCGGGCTTCGAAGAATAGAAAAGCTTTAGCCGTGGCCAAGGCTGAAACTGAAATTCAAAGCATGAATTCGAAAATTGATCGGGCAAAGGCTAAAATCGCTAGTCTCCAGACCAAAGAGCGGGCGGCCGTATTGCAAGAGGCCAATGACAATTTAAAAGCATTGCAAGATGAGGTTATGGCTGCAGGAAAGAAACTCGATAATAACCGCTCTGACATTGGCTCTGAAGTGGGCTTGAAAATGATGAAGGCGCAAACGAAATTGGCGAACATTGGTGCAGACCTGGATCGAGAAGCCGCTGAAATGGCCGGTGATCAAGCGTATATTACCTTGGGCAAACTTGCTAAACTTCCCACCAATAGCAAGGGCGATGAGATCGTAAAAGCTCAGTCGGAACTTATTAACCTCAGATCAGCGGCATTATCTGCCGCTACTGAGTGTTGCGCCCCAGCCATTGGGTCTGATGGAAAGCCCACGGGCGACATGAGAGACTCTGGACTGTGTGACGCAGCCTGTGGGATGGGTAAAAAGGGCGAAGACGAATGGAATTCTCCCAAATGCGACCCCGCAAAACTCGGGAATAATCAGAAATACAACGGTACGGGCGCAAAATAATCTAAGGCTTCGGCGCGATGCATAGAGGTTGTGGCGCCTTGTCGGGGGGCGGGCGGGCCGTTATACTAACCTATCTAAATTATACAGATTGGTATTTTCATGAAGAAAATAGTTGCGTTGGTTGTTGCTGTTACTCTTTTGGCGGTTATTGCGGCGGCGGCGGCGCTG
>JAYSTF010000097.1:0-28567 GCA_043720065.1 Pseudobdellovibrionaceae bacterium
TTGACGACGAAATCGTCGGCGCCATTTTTAATGGCCGCTTCAACGACTTCGCGGGCCGCAGTACCAGTCATCACGATGATTTTGATGTTTCTAAGTTGAGAATGGGCGCGAACATATTGTAACAGTTTTAAGCCGTTTGTGGTGCCCGGCATGTTCCAATCAAGAATCATTAGATTATAAGGTTTGCCGATTTCTAGGCCCGTTTGCAGCTTGGCCTCTGCCACAGTTCCATTTTCGGCTTCGTGGACAAACGCTGGTTTTAGGCGGAACACCATTGCGCGAGCGACCGCTCGGTCGGAGGCATTATCGTCGACTACCAAAACTCTTAAGTTAAGCAGCGGCATATCGTTTTAACTCCTGTGCCACGATTTTGTATTCCTGCTCCAAAGCATCGATAAGCTTTTCAATCTCCCTCGGGTCATCCGCGCCCTGCAGCATCTCTAGGCGAGCAGAGAGGCTTCGCATTCGGACCGCACCTACATTAGCGCAAGTGGATTTAAATTTGTGCGCAAGCTGGCTGAGTTCGTTAAAGTCTTTTCTCGCGAGATGGCTACGCAGATCTTTAAACGTCTTGTAGGCAGTGGAATTTAAAGCATCAATTAAGGAATCGAGCAAACATTTATTATCTGGTGTTTGCAGCTCCCGCATTGCCGAGATAGTGGTCATGTCTAAAGTTCGGCCTGATGCCAAGAGCCATTTTTGAATTTTCAAATGCAGATCATCCTGTGATATCGGCTTGGGAACGTAATCGTCCATACCGGCAGAAAGACATTTCTCTAAGTCACCTTTGATAGCATTCGCGGTCACGGCGATGATTGGTATCTTTTTGTGCGTTTGGCCCGCTTCTCCTGCGCGTATTCGTTTCGTGGCTTCGTAACCGTCCATCTTGGGCATCTGGCCATCCATAAGCACCAAATCAAACGAACCTAGCGTTAGCGCCCGCATGCACTCAACGCCGTCATCGGCAAATTCGAAGGTGCATCCCATTTGTTTAAGCATTGCACCAACAACTTGTTGGTTGGTCACGTTGTCTTCTGCAACCAGAACATGGCCTTGAAGGATTTCAGCCTGAACTGGCGCTTCGTCTTCGCGCTTTTCGTATTTGGCGATCTTCAAATTGATGTAAAAGTAAAATCGCGAGCCTCTGCCCGGTTGGCTTTCAACGTTAATTTCGCCGCCCATGAGCTCAACAAGCTGTTTGGTGATCGCTAAGCCTAAGCCAGTACCCCCAAACCGACGAGTGGTGGACTCATCTGCTTGAGAGAAATTCTTAAACAATCGGCGGAGAGCGGACTTTTCAATTCCAATCCCTTGGTCAGTCACCTCACAGAACAGTTGGGTCACGGAATCTTGTTCAGTGCGCTTACTGATCTTAAGCGTAACGTTACCTTCGCTTGAAAATTTGATCGAATTGTTTAAAAGGTTCAGCAAAATTTGCCTAAGCCTGAGTGAGTCGCCCAAAAACTGGTCTGGCACGTCACTCCCAATATCAATGACAAGGTTTAGGCCTTTAACCTTCGCAGTGTAATCAAGAATAGATTTTGTGCTTCCAACAAGCGAACGAAGTTCAAAATGGGTTTCCTCGAGAACAAGTTTACCAGATTCAATTTTTGAAATATCCAAAATCTGATTGATCAGCGTGTGAAGAGAATGCGCGGCATCGCGCAGAGTTCCCAGATAGCCTACTTGCTCCGAGTTAAGCGGGGTGTCTGACAAAACTTTTGTCATTCCGATCACACCGTTTAGCGGGGTTCGGATCTCGTGACTCATATTCGCCAGGAACTGAGACTTCATCGAGGAGGAGTCATAGGCTCGCGTCTCTGCGGCCTGACGAAGTTTGACTTCGCTTCGCAGTGCAACTGTCACAAAAGATAATAAGACAAACGAGGCAAGCAGACCTGTGAAGACCAAATTACTTGCGATGCTAAAGTCATTTTTCACGCGCATTGTTAGGCTGCTTAGAAGGATAGCCTCTTGTTTTACGAACTCTTGAAAAGTTTCGCGCACCCAAACCATCGTTTGCTGACCCATGCCGGACTTCACGCGCTGAAACGCTTCTACGTGTTTGCCTTGGTCGACCAGGTAGATGTTGTCTTGCAAGTATCCTAGTCGAGCAAACACAAGACTCTCCAAGTTGAGAGCGATCTTGGCTTGCCCCGCGTCTTGGACAACGAGCTTTCGCAGCTGTTTCAAGTCGGATTTCGCCGAAGTCTCGGCTTCGCGATACGCTTTTAGGAAGGGCTCATGCTGAGTCATCAAGTAACCGCGCTGGGCTGATTCCGCGCGCTCGATGGAGTTTTGGATTTTATACGTCAGTGAGATAACTTGCTCACTCTGGATTTGTACGGCACTTGACTGAAGATATTTTTTTCCAGAGATGTATGAAAAAAATGAAAGCGTTAGGAGTAGACCTAAGCCCAGCACGGTTAGGAAAATGGTGAAATTCTTGTTGCCTCTCATCGTCTATATTATTCGGAACCGGGCGCTTAAAAATGAGGCCAGATCTTACGCAATCTTAATGGACTAGACCCACGGCAAACGCCAGGTTGCTCGCCAACAATCACAATCTTTGCGTCGTGAGGCCCAATGCCAAACACGGTCTTTGTCGCTCGAGCGTGCAAGGGACAAGCTGTTCAAGTCGGGCAAATGGTGGCATATTGCAGCCCTATGAGCACGCAAAGCGCACCGCTAAAGGCACTACTGGTCGGAATCCAACTACCCAAGGTTTCCGAAGTCGATTTGGCTGGATCTCTCGCCGAGCTCGGCCGTTTGGTGCACACTTTAGGTTACGAAGTCGTAGGGAGTCTTAGCCAAAAGCGAAGTTCAACTTCCTACGCCTTAGTGGTTGGGGAAGGTAAGTTACGTGAAATTGCAAATTGGACTGGTGGCTCAGGCGTAGTTGCTTCCGGTGTCGCGCGGAAAAAAACAAAAGCCGCTGAACGTTTTGAAAAAGAAGCCGCCGACCTCGAAGAAGAAACCGAAGACGAATCACATGAAGCCGCGGGACCTCCCGAAGGTGTGCAAGCAGACATAATCATTTTCGACTGCGAGCTATCGCCGTCCCAGCTGAGAAATTTGGAATCCGCGACAGGCGCCACCGTTCTTGATCGAACAGGCGTCATCATTGAGATCTTCTCCCGCCACGCGAGAACGCGTGCGGCCCGTCTTCAAGTTGAAATTGCAAGACTCACTTATTTGGCTCCCAGAATTCGCGAAACTGGCGGGGGTGGCGACCGTCAAGGCGGGGGAATTGGCGGCAAAGGCGCCGGCGAAAGTTCACAAGAATTAGATCGCCGCCATATTCGCGATCGAATTAAGGAAATCAAAGGCGAACTCGAAACCGTGCAGGATGCTGGAGCTGTTCGTCGTAACCGAAGGCTTGGCGAAAATTCCGTGGCCCTTGTTGGTTACACAAACGCCGGCAAATCCTCCCTTATGCGAGCCATGACGGGAAGTGAAGTCCTCGTCGCCGATAAATTATTTGCGACACTAGATACGACCGTTCGACCTCTTCACCCCACAACAGTTCCCCGGATTTTGCTTTCTGACACGGTTGGTTTCATTAAGCAGCTCCCTCACGATCTCGTGGCCTCTTTTAGGTCAACTTTGGAAGAGGCACTAAACGCAGATTTACTTTTATTTTTAGTCGATTCATCTGATCCAACATTTCGCCAGCAGCTTGAGGTCACCCGGCAAGTATTAGGTGAAATCGGGGCCCTCGACATCCCAAGCCTCCTGATTCTTAATAAACAGGATCGGTTGCAGGACGCTGAGAAAAAAACTTTAAAACAAGAGTTCCCCGATGCTGTTTTGCTATCGACTCGCGACAAAACTGATCTTGCTGATTTAAGAGAAACGCTTCTTAGATTCTTTGAAAAGGACATGGCAGAAGTGGATCTAGCCGTCCCATACACGGTTCAGGGCGCAATCGGAGAAATTCGCCGTGTGATGCGAGTCATTGATGAAAAATACGATGAAAACGGTGTCATCTTACGCGTGCGCTCACGCCCGGAAGACTTAGCTAGAGTAAAAGAACGATTTAAATTATCCTAAAATCCTTGGAGGACCACCTATGAGAGTCCGCATTGATTATCCCTTCCTCGCTGAATTCGAATATCGTGACCCCGGAAGCAATTCGCGTGAGCTTAGAACACGAGCGCTTCAGGATTATCTAATGAATTGCGGAATGGAAATCAGCGGCGACGCCGAAGGCTACCAGGTCATAAGCTTCCGCGGCGAAGAGAACGGCGAATACTGGCAAGTCAAACAAGGCCACTAAGCCATTTTTACGGCTTCTCGACGAACTTTGCCATTGATTCAGCAGCGCCTCGAGTGAAATTGGGGGCTCCCGCGAGAATCCCATGATCGGAATTAAATTTGGAGGAGCTTGTTAGAAGATTTCTCACGTGAGTTTTTCCCAAACTATGGTTCCAAGCATCCGCGCGCACACCAAATGCACTTAGCGCTGTAACCACGGTCTTTTGTGAATCCTTCGGCTGAGGCTGGAGGACGATCAACATCTTCCCAAAGAGGAGAACCTGATTTACATAGAAAATATTTATTTCTAGCACTCCACCGACAGGAGTTCCGACATTTGTAATTTGGGAAAGTTTGCCGTCAAACTCGGATTCGTTGGTGTGATAACGGACTTCAGCTTGAATAGCCATACCGTAATCACGCTCCGTCTTACTCAGGAATCTCATGGCTAGGTTGTGAGCCGCTATCGCAGATTCTATATAACTGGAGGGCTTCATTATATGGCAGGTTTCATAGCATGCCGCTCTTGGATCCGGAGAACACCATGGACGGTTTGGGCGGGACATATGTGCCTGAGAAAGCTCAAGGGCAGGAAGAAAAATGCTAGGCCGTGCTGGATTCGAGTTGCACCACTGAAAATTTGAAATCGGTGTTCGTCCTGCAACGTTAGGCATGGTTTGATCCATACCGATTTTACGGGGCGCTAGTGCGTCGGGATCCAGTTGCTTTAGTGCGGCCTCAGTAATTAGGGACTGAAGTTTAATGTTAGCGACACCTATATTTGCAATGGCTTTTGCTCGGGTAAGATAAACAACCATTTCCAGCTTCTTGGTCATTTTCATTCCGTTTTTATTGAGCTGAACGGTGGGTTCTTGAAAACCAGGAAAGAGATTGAGTACTGATTCGGTCAACGGCGATTCCTTCTTCCACTGTGAGAAGGGAATAACCGGATCCTTCGCGAAAGCAACCGAAGTGAAAATCAAACCAATAAAAACGACCTTCATAAATTATCTCCGTTGCGGGTTAAATATCCGCTCATAAGTATAGACTGCATTCGGATCTACTTTGCGAGGTTGATCTCGCCAGATTACGTAACTGTCATCTACGCCGGGACGATACTCGGGGCGCCCGGATCCGGGCGCGGAATCAGATTCAATAATAACTCTTGGCTCGCTCGAAGCTGGGGAAAAATTATGACGGGGGTCATTTGCCATACCCGGCCTCTCGACCAGTTCAGCATCCTCGATTTGCTCAGGCGGGAGTTCTTGTACCTTAAATGCTTCTTCGCCTTCGGGTAATAATGAAATGCGGGTATCGATTACGTCACTAATGTTTCGACCACGGAAAACTTCCATGAAGCCGGTGTTTTGCACGACTCCTGATTTCATATCAATCGGAAGTTCCGTCACCTGCTGGCGGATTTCATCCGGTGGGCCCGCCAGTTTCTCGGCGGGTTTGTAAATCTCAAACGATGCTTTTAAAATCCGCTCGGCTATTGGCAGTGCCACTCGGCCTCCCGTTGAGCCGCCACCAAGGTTGCGGTGAATTTTTTTGTCGTCGTAACCAACCCAAACCGCAACGGTAATGTCGTTCGTAAAACAAATAAACCACGCATCGGATTCGTCGTTGCTCGTTCCAGTTTTTCCGGCAACAACACCTTCGTATTTTTTTAACCGAACCGCGGTTCCTCGTGCCACTGTGCCTTCTAGCATTTTCTTAAGCTGGTAATATGCCACGCGGTCGATGCCGGGAACCGGCGTTGGTGGTGCTTTTCGGTTGGCGTAGACGGTTTGTCCATCGCGTGAAATGGATTCTACAAAATAGGGAGTCGGCCTGAGGCCAACATTAGCAACCGTTGCATAGGCCGCAGCGAGATCAATCAGGCGCACTTCCCGACTTCCCAAAACTTCCGCGAAGTCAGGTTTTGTAGACTCCGCTTTGTAGAGTCCGGCCTTTGCCAACATCGCTTGAACGTATCTAAGTCCCTTAAAAGGATCGTCCACCCCTAGTCGCGCCGCCAGCTGAATCGTTGCAAGGTTGATTGAGCTTTCGATTGCAGTCCGGAACGTGACCAAACCGTTTGAACGGCCGTCATAGTTTTTTGGGCGCCATCGTCGTGAAAGCGGAGGACCCGGTGGCAAGTCAGGTAACAAGGTGTTTGGTTGAAGGCCTGCTTGCAAAGCGCTTAAGTAAACAAACGGTTTTAATGTTGAACCCGGCTGCCGAAGCGCAAGGAGCGCGCGATTATAAGGAGAGGATGCGTAAGAAAAGCCACCAGAAATAGCAAGCACACGGCCCGTTTTGTTTTCCAAAACTACTGCTGAACCTTGAACTCGCGCGGGAAGTTTGATGGTCGCGGTCTGTTTACCTTCTTTACCGGTCACATCAACGAATATGAGATCGTAAAGCCGGAGCTGGCGCATGACTGTGGCTGGCGCTTTTAAGGGGAGAATTTTTCCGCCCGGAAGTCCTACTTGACTGCGGTTAGTGCTCAATACCGTCGCAAGAGTCCACTGCACGTCATAAAGTTTTGGTTGAACGCGAGGCAACACTTCCTGCCAAGTCATTTTCAGCTGCTCGACATCCTTGGCTATCGAGCCTTGGCTCCCGGTCCATACCTTACGCCCAGAATTCGCTTCGTATTCCATCAAACCATCGCGCACGGCGTGTTCGGTGGCCTTCTGCAGGCCTGGATTTACCGTCGAACGAATATTGTGTGTGGCTGCCGTTTTTAAATCGAGGCCCGCAGCTGCTTTTGCCTCTTTGGAAATAGCATCTAAGAAGAAGAAGCCGCCTTTTGCGAGGGGACTTTCGTACTTTACAATGGCCGTGTTCTTGTCCTGCAATCCGTTAATCAATTCAGCGGAAACGCAGTTACAGTCTGCCATCATTCTAGTTAAAACGTACTGACGTCGATCACGTGAGCGCTCTGGATGACGATCTGGATTGAAATAGGTAGGTCCTTTAGGAAGCGTCGCAAGCAATGCGGCCTGTTCAATGGATAAGTTGCTAGTGGTAGATTGTGGGCCGAAATAGCTTTTCGCCGCCATTTCAATACCCCATGAAGCTCGTCCCAAAAAAACATAATTTAAATAAAGCTCGAGAATTTGATCCTTCGACATGATCTTTTCAAGTCGGGCCGCGAGAACCATTTCACGCATCTTGCGCTCAATCGTTAAGTCATCGTTGACGAGCAAATTCTTAACCACCTGCTGGGTGATCGTTGATCCACCTTGCGGGCGACCACTACTACCACCGGCAATAGAAGCGAATGCTCGAAAAAGTCCGGCTAGGTCTACACCTTTATGTTTGTAGAAATTCTGATCTTCTGCAGAAACAAAAGCTTGTTTAACATGAGAGGGGATTTTGCCGATGGGAACAACAAGCCGGCGGTTAGCCGCCCCGTACATTTCTGTGAACGGCTTACCGTCTGAATCCACAACCGTAGTCGCTTCACCCAGTTTTAAAGTTTGGAGTGTTTTAACGTCTTTGAGGTTTTTGAAAACACCATTGTAATAATTTAGAACCGCACCAATATTGATTTGGTTCGCGACAGATTGGTCGCCTTTGCAGAATAACTTGTACGCATTTAACAAACCTTGAAAGTCGATTTTGCGGAAAAGACCGGAGGACGCACCGGGCTTAGCTGAAGTTTTCGCGTTGCCACTCTGAGCGGCGTCCGGCGTCGCAAGCATCCCGGTCAGTAGGTTTTCAATGTTTAATCGAGAGTCTCCTGCCATCCCAGCGGTGAAAATTCCGCAGCCGTCCTTAAGAATTTTAGAACTTAACTGAACGTCGGCGACAGGATCGAGGTGAGTTTTAAACTCCTCCACCGGCTTAGAAAAGAGCTGAGAGACGGTGAGGCCCATTGCTAGAATCTGGATTAAAAAAGGAGTCATGCTGGATCTTATAGCGCAAAGTCCGACACCACGCATTAACATCATGATAGTATTGGAATATTTTTATCAGTGTTGAGAAGGACGACACCCTTAAGAAGCGCTTAACACTCAAATCTAAGTTAGACGTCCTTAAGCCGAGAAACCAAGTTTTCATCTCGTTCCGTCACGAGATTAATGACTAATCCCGATCTTCCTGCCCGTGCTGTCCGACCGACTCGGTGGAGGTAATTGTCCATTTGTTTAGGTAAATGATAGTTAATTACACGACCGACGTTTTCGATATCCAGTCCGCGACCAGCGATGTCAGTTGAAATCAGCATGTCTAAATGTCCGTCGCGGAATTTCTTTAGATTTGCTCGGCGTGTATTCTTGTCCATTTCACCGCGATAGACGGCGCAGTTAAAGCCCTTTTCCTTGAGCTCCTTGGCGAGCTTATCGCATTGTTCCCGAGTGTTTGTGAAGACAAGAGTTCCGCCATCAACGGGCTTCGCGAGCACGCTTTCGAGCACCGGCATTCGTTTTCCGTCAGTGACAACCTTATTTAAAGTTTTAAGGGTGGAAACCGTCTTACCTGCACTGGCTGTGCGAAGCACCTCAGCATCGGCAAATAGGTTCTCCATCATCTGCTGAACTTTTGCTGAGACCGTAGCTGAGAAGAGCCCCATTTGGACGCCACCTGGGCAAGCCTGTACGACACGGCCCGAATTGGGCATGAATCCCTCATCAAGCATTTGATCGGCTTCATCGAAAATCAAAATATGCACTTCGGAAAGGTCGATAAGATCTAATTCCATCATTTGCATCAAACGTCCTGGCGTCGCGAGAAGAATCTCAAATGGACCTGCGATATTGCGCTTTGCTTGCTCCATAGCCATGCCACCAAGGGCGGGACGAACGCGAAGGCGCGTTTCATGCGTAAACATCTTAAAAACTTTTGAGATTTGCTCGCCGAGTTCACGCGTGGGAGTGACGATTACAGCACGGGGACTTCGCCCGTTCTTTACGACATCGCCGTCGTCCTCGAGTTTTTTCAAATAATGAAGAATCGGCAGCGCAAACGCCAAAGTCTTACCGCTACCAGTTTCCGCGATACCAACCACAGATTTGCCGGCAAGGAGAAGGGGGATCGCCGAAACCTGAATTTCCGTAGGCCTCGCCATCTTGTTAGACTTAAGCGTCTTTAAGAGCGACGGAAGGAGATCAAAATCAGAAAATGAGTTCATATGTCGGGCCTTTTCTATGTCAGAGGAAGTGATAGTCGAACAATATTTACACTGTCCAACGACTTTGGACTCAAGCGTCTTCGTTGTCCCCTAAGCGGTCAGGCAATTCTGCAACATCAAGGCCAGTAGAATTCTGGAGATCGGCGACCGCCACCTAAGAATCCATTTCCTTATATTTGGCGTTCGCTTAAAACAAGGGATGTTGGATATTTATATCGATGGCGATGGCTGCGCGGTTAAAGAGGAAGTCTATAAGGTAGCGGCTCGTTACAAGCTTAAGGTGTTTTTGGTCGCTAATAAATCGATGTCTTGTCCGTTTGAGCAAGACATTGAGATGGTGGTTGTTAAGGGTGGGATTGATGCGGCGGATGATTGGATCGCCGAGAAGATTGAGATTGGCGATATCGCGGTGACCTCAGACATTCCGCTCGCTGATCGGTGCATTAAGAAGCAAGCGAGAGTTTTAGGGCCTAAGGGAGTCGAGTTTACCGAAGATAGTATTGGTTCAGCACTCGCGACACGGGAGTTAATGACGAATCTAAGGCACATGGGTGAGATGCGGGGAGGCCCCGCACCGATGGAGAAAAAAGATCGTTCTAAATTCTTATCAACACTCGATCAAATCATTCAATCGGTGAAGAAGAATAAGCGCTAGGATGTGGGCTACATGGTTCGTCGCGTATATTTAGGATTGGGATTTCTTTTTTTGGGCGTAGGCATTGCCGGTACTTTTGTGCCGCTGTTGCCGGCGACGCCATTTTTGCTACTGGCGGCGGGTTGTTTCTCGAAGGCATCAGAGAGATTTCATTCCTACCTAATCAATCATCCGACTTTTGGCCCTCCTATCAAAAATTGGAAACGCTCGGGAGCCATCTCACGGCGAGCGAAAACCGTGGCCGTCATTTCAATCATGATTTCGACCGCCCTGGTTTTTATGAACGATAGGATTCCCACGTTTGGCTTAGTAGGATACTCGATCGTTATTTGCAGCGTTCTGGCGTTTATTTTAACGCGACCTCATGAATAACGCTTTCACTCCCGTGGTTTTTTAAGTATTAAAGTCCCGTGGGAAAAATTGAGATTTTAAGGCTTATGGCGGGATTCCGCAGATTTCGCGACAAGTATTTTGCGAATGAGCATCCGCTTTACCCAAGGCTGTCAACGGCAGGCCAAGTTCCCAAAACTCTAATCATTGGTTGCAGTGATTCGCGTGTCGATCCTGCCCTCATTACGTCAGCTTCTCCAGGTGAACTTTTTGTAGTTAGAAACGTTGCCAATCTTGTTCCACCATATGAAACGGGTGGAGGCTTTCATGGGGTGAGCGCGGCGATTGAATTTGCTGTCGTTAATTTGAAGGTCGAAAATATCATCGTCTTGGGCCACCGGCAGTGTGGTGGCATACGGGCTCTCATGACAGATCATTCCAATCAAGCGACGGGTTTCGTCGGCCAATGGGTTCGTATTGCGCAAGACGCTAAAGAGCGCGTTCTTAAAATGCACCAAGGAGCGGATGAGGAGACCCTTTGCCGGCATGGCGAGCAAGAGTCCATCATTACATCTTTGAAAAACCTGAGAACATTTCCATTTGTTGAAGCCGCTATTCAAGAGCATCGGCTCGCAATCATGGGAATCTATTTTGACTTAGAATCCGGTCAGCTTCTCGGTTGCGAAGGAGATTCTGGCGAATTCCGCAGTATCGACGTTTAAAATCGACTTTGATTTCCGCGATGAGATGGGAGATCGTTATCGCATGAATGCTCAAACTCTTTTTCTCGAGACAACGCCAGAGCTTTATCACTCAGCAGTCCTCATCCTCCGCGTCTTCATTGGAATTTGTTTTGTTGTTCACGGGTTAGGAAAACTCGGAATTGTCGGCACCGGCAACATGGCGGGATTTGAGGGATGGTTAAAGAGCCTAGGTGTTCCTTTCCCCGGTGTCCAGGCGCGGCTTGCGATGGCAAATGAGATTGTTGGCGGCACATTGATTACAATAGGATTGTTCACCCGGTTTGGCGCCCTTCTTTGCTTAGCAACGATACTCGTCGCCGCAGCCATAGGTCACAAGGGTGGAGGATACCTTATTACGAATAACCCTCCAGGAAATGAATACGCCATCAACCTGGCAGCAGTTTTAGTGGCGCTCATTCTTTTAGGCCCTGGGTTCTATTCCCTAGACGCACTTTTATTTTAGATTATGCTTAAAACCATGCAAAAACTTAATTTTATTTTCCTCGCGGTTTTGATTTGCACTGATGTTCATGCCAAAGATTTCATGACCAATTCGGTGGATATAAAGAACGCGCCCGATTGGGTGCGGCAGACGAAAGTGGAAAGCATCACCGACAGAATTCAAAGCAAACTGGAATGGTCCACCAGGCGCGTAAATATGTTCTGGTACAAAACGCAACAAGAGTTCGATCAGGTTCATAACTATGGAGCAATGGCCACTGCAGTTACGAAGCATACTAACGGAGTTTCTGCCATTCACATGGGACCAAATGTGGACCAGAAAAATTTTGAAGAGATTTTTGGCCACGAGCTTGTGCACGTTATTGTTTACCAAAAATACAAGACCTCTATTCCGAAGTGGCTTGAAGAAGGTTTAGCAAATCATCTCGCAAGTCGCGGCAAAGTAAATTACAAATGGTTAGCGAGCCAACCATTCCCTGCGGACGTAAAAGAATTGGCCCATCCCTTTAAAGGCAGCACTAGCGGAGTTTTGTACCGTTACAAAGCCTCCCAGGCATTTGCCGAAATGCTCGATGCAAAGTGCGATTTGGAAAATCTAATTCGCTTGAGTGTAGAGCGCAAAATGGAAGACTACATGTCGACCTATTGTGAAATTAAAGACCTCAATGCCGCTTTCCAAGCCTGGGTGAAAAAGCGCGGTTAGTTACGCATCTCCGTCGCGAAAGACCGACGACCTAGCTCCGCGGTACATGACAAAGAGACCAATAGCCTGGATCAGGTGATAAGTCGCATTGTGACCGAAGTAATGGGGATGAAGGCCAATCTTGGCCATTTGAATATAAGCCGCAAGAAAAGTGATCAGAAGACCAGACGCGATCCAGATATAATGAATGTTACGTGAAACTTTATAAGCCCTTACCGACGCCGCAAACAAGGCAACGGTTGCTGGAACATAATGAATAATGGCGACAATAAACTCCTGTGATCTAAATAATACGACGGCGACGTACAGAACAAACAACCCGCCGGCGAATATCAACCACTTTTTGATTTGGGTAGGTCCATTAAAGATGGCTCCGGCTAGGCCCCAAGCACTCGCGGCCGTAAGTCCAATGCTGAGTAACGTTGCAGGCCATAAAATACGATAACCCAAGGAAGCTTCGTCAAGGAAGTGAGCGTGAACGATTCCCCCCATTAGTGCTGCAAGAAGAATGGAAAGAAAAAACACAGACCATAATTTTTGAAAAATCGGCGATTGATGCGGCCGCGGACGCAGACGCCAAAGAAACCAGGCACAAAGTACCACTATGGCATAGTCGGTAAGGGCGGTATCGACGTCTGTCATTCTATTTGGACTCCAGGACGGGATTCCATTTCTCGACGCCTAGTGGGGGAGCGGCTTGTAGACGAAACTTATCAAGGTTTTTTGCCCTTGGTCCCGGGATATCTGGTGTGTGAAATTCCACACCACCGCGAAGCATGGAATCAAACGAATTAATTTTTAACTCAGATTTAAAAAGTCCCAGTTTGGCGGAAACCGCGGTCTTTCGCCAAAACACGGTATTAGTTCGTACCAAATGCACATACCGGTTTTCCAAATTGATCTGAACATGCAAGGTTTGCCCAGTTTTGGAAAGGTTCACTTTCGTTACTGTCCCCACGTTAAGACCTCGAAATGAAACATTGTCCCCTTGAGTGACCGCGGTCAATTGGTCGGTCTCCAAAATATAGGCGGAAGTGTCTTCGAGTGGGTCTGTAGAATCGCCGCCGATCGTGCCGTTAAATTTAAATTTTGGCGCGGCATTGGGTTGACCGGGATGAACAGAAATATATGGACCTTCAAAAATAGTCTCAAGTCCACTTATACCTTGAAAGCCCACCTTAGGCTTAATGACGCTGAACTTTGATCCTTCAACGGCAAAGTGCTTGGCGTCCTTATAGAGAAGCGCTTCCACCACGACATCTTGATTGTCCCCGGAAATAGAGACTTTTTTTACCGCGCCAATAGCGACACCTTTGAACCGAATCTGCGTTTTCTCGGGCTGCACACTTGAGGCGTCATCGAAAATTAATTTTATTGTCGGCCCATGTTGCCGAAAGTAATCGGCAAAAAGCCACGCACTAATACCAACAGCAATGACGGGGAAAAACCAAAGATACCAAGTATTTTTACGCATTATCATCCTTCCATAAAAGTCGCGGGTCGAAGTAAGCCGAAGCAAGCATCGTGAAAATCACGACTACTGCGAACATCACTGCGCCAAGTCCAGGTTCCACAGTTGTCCACGGCCCAAGCTTCATGATCGCGACAAGCACGGCCAACAAGAAAATATCCAACATCGACCAGCGACCAATGACTTCAATGAAGTGGTAGAGTCGGGTTTTCAGCCGAGAATTTCTGTTCCGGTTCGCTGTAAGAGAAAGATAGAACAAAATTCCTAATTTTAAAAATGGCACGACAAGGCTAGCTAAGAAAACCACGAGGGCAATAAAGTACGAGCCTTTTTCGGCGAGAGACATAATGCCGCCCCAGATCGTGGAGCTGTTCCTATTGCCGTAAAGCTCAATTGTCATGAACGGAAAAACGTTGGCTGGAATGTAAAATATTAAAGCCGTGAGCGAAAAAACTAGGGTCAACTGAGCAGATTTATGTTCAAGCCGATGATCGGTATGACCGCAACGTTGGCACTCAATGGTGCCACTCGTACCGGGTGGTACCGGAACTCTGTAGTGGCAGAACTGACATAGTAAATAACAAGATTGCTCGGCGCACATGGCGATCTTCTAGCGCGGTTGCCTAAACGGGTCACTTTCTATATAAATTTGATGAATACATGGAGCAAATGGGGGCCAATGGAAAGCCTTAGGGTTTATTCGGATCCAAGTTCATTTTGGGATGAGGTCGCCCCATCCTTGCGCGCCAATGAAGCTCAGAACAGTTTGATGCTAGGCCTTGCCTATCTTTTTCGTATGGACCCGAAAAACCGCCAGTACCAAAGTGCTCTCTTCTCAAATAAAGAACTTTTAGGGGCAGTGATCTGTATCAAACATTCCACGAACAGCAACTTGGTCGTTTCTACAGCAGATGGAAAAACTATCCGTAAACTTTTTGACGGTTTTAGAAAGGTTAAGATTTCGCCGCAGGGTATCGTGGGTGAGGCAAACACGGCAGATAACTACCTCAAACTTTTCGAAAAAATAGGCGCTAAGACCCGGCTAAACATGAAGCAGGGCATTTATAAATGCATGCGAGTGACGCAACCCAAAGAAATACCTGGATCGGTATTCCGAGCTGCCACGATGAACGATGCTCCCGTGATTGGAAAGTGGATTGAAATTTTTCACAAAGAAGCGGTTCCCCACGACCCACCTGTAAAAGGGATTGAAATCGCCAAACCAAAGATCGAAAAGAAAATGATCTTTGTGTTGGAAAAAAACGGCAAACTTATTTCGATGGCAGGCTGGGGACGAGATATTGAGACGTCTTGCTCTATTAATCTCGTGTTTACGCCGAAGCCATGGCGACGAAATGGCTACGCGAGCTTAATAACCGCGAAACTGACGCAGTATCATTTGGATCTGGGCAAGTTGGAAACCAATCTTTACACCGACATGACCAATCCAACCTCGAATAAGATTTACCAAGACATCGGCTACGAATTTGTGTGTGATTCCATTCACTACGGAGTTCTTTAAAAAGGGATTGAACGTTGGCAAGGCTTATAGCTGTTTCAGTTTTCTTCATCTTGTTTTACTCGCTCTCAAGCTTTGCGGCTGACGGACTCTCTTTGTTTTCATCGCGAGCGGCGGATTTTTGGTGCAAGCATTCGCTTCGACCTTCACGCTGCGAGCAAATCGTTCGACGCTACCGGCAAAAAGCGGCTTCACGTCAGACAGTTAAAACTCTTCGGCGCAAGGCTCTGGATTTTACGAGAGACAAAGAATTTCGTTCTCTGGTAGCAGCAAATCTACTCGGCGAGAATAATCAATCAGAGCAGTTCCGAATCCGAGCGCGGCTTTGGGCTAAAATGGACGTACTGATTTTAGATGGCGCAGTTGCGACTCCTATCGGCGATTCTTTAAAGTTTAGTACGGCAGAGTTGCGGCTAATTGAAGCCGGTTACGAACGATTACGGGATGCGGTCGAGAATGCTGTTGGCCTAACTCGTGCGGAGGAATTTTCCCATGTTTGGGGGGCCGGAGGTTTTGTTGCGAAGCTTGGGAGTAAGACTGTCGGTGGGCAATTCGGGCTGATGGATTCGCTCTCACCCTCACAGGTAAATGTTGTTGTCGATGTCGCGGCTAGCGGGTTTACGCCAAATGAAATTGCGCAGCGACTGGCGCATGAAAACGCCCACTCGCAAGACGTATTGCTGGGAATGGTGCGATGGGGCAATGACTTTCATTGGTCGGAAACTTCGGAGGCCAAAATTTTTGCTGGCTGTGAAGAGCTGCCAAAGTACAATACAGAACTTTATCGGTGCCGGACAAGTCACCCTAGTTGGTTCAATTTTCATCCCACTGATTATTCGGCTTATAACTCAGCTGAATTTTACGCCTCAATGGTGAATGAGTGGGTGAGAGTACACCTAAAATTAAAAGTAGCTGGTAGTTACCAATGTCAAAATAAACAAACGGAACTCTACTGGACTGAAATGGAAGAAAACTTTCTCGGTGAGAAGGTTTCCTCCGAATGTCGAAACTAGGATGCCACTGTATGATGAAGAACCGAACCCATTGCTTGGTCATCGGTAAGCGGATGTCTTAGGTTTTCTCTTGAGCCAAGGGCTCCGCCCGCATCCTCGTCACCACGCAAAAGAAAAGTTCCAAGATTCTGTGCCACGATGGATGGCTCGGACTTCAGATTGGCATCGCCAATCGCTTTTTGCACAGTGTTTTGGACGGAGGGATCTGCAGCCAAATCACCAACTTGAGAGCAAAATGGGTACCAAATGGCAAAGTCGTAACAGCTCTAGCCCATCTCTGTGATAAAATTTTGGCCTCGGGGGGCAACCATGAAGTTTCAAAAAGTACTTTATTACGGGAAATCAAAAGCCACGGGCGGCAGAGACGGGCGGGAATGGCGGTGCTGGAACGAATCCCGAAGAGCTTTTCGCGGGTGTCGGTACCAAATATGGATAAAGTCGATGTGCGGGCGCTCACGGATAAGGCACATAGTCTTTGCCCTTATTCAAATGCGACGCGTGGAAATATCGAGGTCCGCATAACTCTGATTTGAGTGACTCCTACCTCTTGGCTGTGAGAGTCTTTAGGGCAAATTCCAGCCAGGAGATAAATTCAAGTGGAAGCCCTTTTAAGTGCGCAAGCCATCGTCCCGTTTCTAACTCTATTCGCTCTTGAGCTCGTACTTGGGATAGATAACGTAATTTTCATTTCGATCCTGTCGGCTAAACTTCCTATAGAGCAACAGCAAAAAGCGAGAACCGTAGGTCTTTCGCTTGCGGTAATTACAAGGGTATTGCTTTTACTTTCACTCGCCTGGGTCATTGGTCTCACGGAGCCATTGTTTACGTTGTTGAATGAAGAAGTTTCTGGTCGCGATTTGATTCTTATCTTAGGCGGGTTGTTTTTGATTGCCAAAAGCACCCATGAAATCCATCAAAAACTTGAGGCCGATGAAGAACAAAGCGGCGCGCTCATAGCGAATAAATTCGCTGGCGTTATTATGCAAATCCTCCTTCTTGATATTGTATTTTCCCTAGATTCAGTCATCACCGCCGTTGGCATGGTCCAAGAAGTGTCCATTATGATCGCAGCAGTCATTGCCGCGACGGCTGTCATGATTTTCTCTGCAAAAAGTATCTCGAGTTTCGTTGATCGCCATCCGACGATTAAGATCTTAGCTCTAAGCTTTTTGCTTTTGATCGGAGTGACTTTGATTGCGGAAGGATTTGGCCAGCACGTCTCCAAGGGTTACATTTACTTTGCAATGGCCTTCTCGCTATTTGTGGAAATTTTAAACATCCGCGTGCGTAAGAAAAGTAAACCAGTTCACTTACGCAAAGCACTTTAGAAACTAATGATGGAGTTCGCTTCCGATTCCTCGGTTCTCGTTTCCCACGACCAGCCGCTACGGCTATTTCAGGCATTGCTTCCTGAGGCGCAGTTACTTGGGCTCACAAACCTAAAGTTAGGCTTTGGCTCCGTCCTTGTCGAGTTCGATCCGTTTTTTACTAATCCTCAAGAGCTCATGAACAAACTAGAAATGTTTAGAAAGAAAGCGTCTAGGCTGCGAGACGCTACCGCGCCTAAAACCGTGCACGTTCCTGTAAAATACGGCGGAGAAGAGGGGCCGGATTTAACTGAAGTCTGCGAACAGACGGGCCTTCAAGCGCAAGACGTCCTGAAACTTCACCAAGAGCAAGAGTACAAAGTAGCATTTTTGGGATTCACTCCCGGATTTGCGTACCTAAGTGGATTGGACCACGCGCTTAGGGTTACTAGGAAGGCTGTCCCGCGGCTCAACGTAAAAAAAGGCAGCGTTGGATTGGCGACCAGCCAAACGGGAATTTATCCCGAAGATTCACCCGGTGGATGGCAAGTGATTGGGAAGACCAATCTGGAGTTATTTAATCCGCACAGATATCCACCGGCTTTATTTGGCCCCGGCGACCTCGTGAGATTTATGGCCGTTGACGTTTTATCTCCATCAACAATACTCACTCAAAAAGTAGAACCATCGGTAAATCCTGTTTTGGAGATAATTAGCGGAGGTTTTCAATCTACCGTTCAGGACTTAGGTCGCTTCGGCTTTGCTCATCTTGGTGTGCCAACAGCCGGTGCTGCAGATCCTCTGGCGGTTAAATTAGGGAATGGGATTTTGGGCAATCAATGTGGTGCAGCCGCAATTGAAGTCCTTCTTGGCGGGGTGGCTATTCGATTTCTAAAAGACACTTGGGTCTGCCTCACTGGGGCTCCGGCAAAAATTGATCTCGATGGCAATGAAATTCCCATGTGGAGATCGCATCCTACTGTGCGCGGTCAGATTCTGAATATAGCTCGCACGCAAAAACAGCTGCGAGTTTATTTATGCATAAGAAATGGGATAAAGGCCCCCAGGGTTTTAGGCTCGCGGTCAACGTATACTACCGGTGAATGGGGTGGTTACTATGGGAAAAACCTTTCTGCGGGCGATCAATTGGAATTAAGTGACGATGTACAAGCTGAATTGTCACCCCGATCCGCGGCCCTTATACCCCGAGAGCTTTACGCCGCCCCCATTCATGAACTTAGGGTTACCCAAGGTCCGCAGTGGGATTGGTTTTCGCCGGAAACGCAGAAAAATTTATTGGTGCAAGAGTTCGAAGTCACAACTGAATGTAGTCGCATGGGGTTGAGGCTTAGCGGTAAGAGCATGGAGTTAAATGACAATCATAAAAAACTTGAACTTGAGAGTGAGGGAGTGGCCGCGGGAGCAGTTCAGGTCGCCTCGAGCGGTCAACCTATGATTCTTTTTTGTGAAGCAGGCACGACTGGTGGGTACCCTAAGATCGCTAACGTTATCCGCGCTGATCTTTTTAAGCTTGGACAGATTTCGCCAGGAACCAAGTTCAAATTCAAAGATGTCAGCTTTGAGCAGGCCTGGCGAATTAATCAAGAATTTGAACTCACCTTACAGAATGCTGGGTATGCGCTTTAAGGTATCAAGTGACTATTGATCTTAATCTCGATGCGGGCGAGTCAGATGAAGCTCTGAACAATGGATCAGAGCAGGCACTCTATGATTTAGTTACTTCAATCAACATTGCCTGCGGTGGCCATGCGGGAAATTCAATCACGATCGCGCAAGCGCTAGATCTTGCAAAGCTACGAAATATTAATGTTGGCGCTCACCCCAGCTATCCCGATCTAGCTGGTTTCGGAAGAGTTGCGATGAATCTAAAACATGAAGTTTTGGTTTCTTCATTGGTCGGCCAAATTGAAAGGCTCTTAAAGTTTTGCGTTGAAAAAGGAGTAAAACTCTCCCACGTGAAACCCCATGGTGCACTTTACAATAAAGCGGCCGACGATAAGAGTACGGCAATGGCCATCATTGAATCCGTTCAACGAGTTGACCGCCATCTGAAAATCATTGGACTTGCGGGAACTCCGTTTAAACAGTGGTGCGAAGATGCCGGCTCGCCATTTATCGGAGAAGGATTCCCAGACCGACGCTATGAACCTAATGGCCGACTTAGGTCTCGGAATTCTCCCGATGCTTTAATCACTAACCCTGAAGACGCTGCGAACCAGGCGTTGAATCTTGTCACAGGAAAATTTAAAGACGAAATCGACACGTTATGTATACATGGCGACGCGGCAGGGGCGGTGAAGACCGCGGCCGCGATTCGAAAAAAATTGGAAAGTTCAGGTGTCATCATCGCCCCTTTCTGCGGCCATTCGCCCCGCCCGCCGAGTCTATGAGCCCCGCGTTAATCAGCTGCTATAAATGGTTTCGAATTAGTCCCAACTCAGCTTTTGGCCTCGTGATTGCATTTTCATTCTTTCGTAATGACGCCTGGTGGGGGTTCCGGAGCAATTCAGGAATCAATTCTCTAAGGAGAACTTTTATGGCAAATGAAAACCAAGATCAAAACGAAAATCAACCAGCACCAAACCAACCACAACGACGAACTTCCAATCGCGGCTTCGCATCGATGGATCCAGTGCGCCAGCGGCAAATTGCCAGCCAAGGGGGCAGGGCAGCTCATCAGAAAGGCACTGCACATGAATTCGATTCCGAGGAAGCGCGCGAAGCTGGCCGCAAAGGTGGCCAAGCCGTAAGTAAGAATCGGGAGCACATGTCCGAGATCGGCCAACGTGGTGGCCAAAGTAGCGGTGGCAACCGCGCCAAGCAGCAACAACCTCCTCAGTAATTTCATCTTAAGATTTTGGAACCTCCAGCCAGGCGGGTCGCCGACCTTCAAGGGTCGGCTTTTGTGAAAACCCTTTTGACTGAGCCTCATTTATAGGCTTATTTGGCTCCATGCCATCATTCGACATTGTCTCCGTCTTAAACATGCAGGAGGTTGAGAACGCGATCAACCAAAGCCGCAAGGAATTCGACAGCCGTTATGACTTAAAAGGCGCACAACATGAACTTAAATGGGACAAAAAACTAATTGAACTTATTGCCAACGACGAATCCAAAATCACCGCGATGAAAGATATTTTAATGTCGAAGATGCATCGGCGTGGAATCATGATTGAAGCGATGAAGTTCGACAAACCGGAGCCCATCGGCGGGCGCTTGATGAAGCAGAAAGTCACTCTTGTACAGGGCATTGACCAAGAAAAAGCAAAAGAGATCACGAAAAAAATTCGCGACAGCAAGATCAAAGTTCAAGCGACCATCCAAGGTGACACGGTGAAAGTTTCCGGTAAAAACCGTGATGACCTTCAAGAGTGTATGGCACTAGTTAAGAGCGGAAACTTTGGCATTCCGCTGCAGTTTGAAAATCTGCGCAATTAAAAGGAGATGACCATGAATATCGTGATTACAGGTGCATCAAGAGGAATTGGGTTAGAGCTTACTAAACAAGCGCTCGCGGCGGGACACGATGTGATTGCCGTTGCTCGTCACCCCAAAGAACTAAAAGGGCAGGTCAAAACCGTTGAAACAGATCTTACAGCCGTCGACGCGACTGAGCGAATAATAGAGGCCACGAATGAATGGGATCACATTGATATCTTGATAAACAACGCCGGAATTTTAACCAAGGGCGAAACGGTAGACGATTTCCTGACGAGTTTTCAAATTAATTCGGTAGTGCCATTTCTGATCACCAAAGCCTTACTGCCGTTGTTGCAGAAAGCGAAGGCGCCGAAAGTAGCGCATATAACTAGTCTCATGGGATCGATTTCTGACAATGGCTCCGGCGGCTCCAACTGAAACGTGGGATTCCGCGGTTGGTATTTGGAAGGTCATCACTGGACTTTCTGCCAATAAAAATGGTCATTTTTATGACTTCACGGGCAAGGAGCTCCCCTGGTAAGCCGGGACTTTGGTCGAGGCCAGCTTCTAAAGTACTAAAGTTCATTAATTCTAGACGTCATTTCTAGGCGATTAGTCCCGATAAACAATAGAGGATTAATGGCCACTAATTACCGCAATTATCAAACAGGCGATATTATTTTTCACCAAGGTGATACTGGTGATTGCGCCTATTTGATCGAAGCCGGTTCCGTCCAAATCAGCATCGACAAAGAAGGTAAGGACTTTCCGCTCACGATTTTGGGTCATGGCGAGATCTTCGGAGAGATGGCGATCATCGATGCGAAGCCACGATCGGCGACGGCCGCAGCACTTGAGCCTACGCGGCTTTGCGTGATATCCGAAGATTCATTGGTTGAGCGATTGCAGAATGCGGATTCAGTCGTACGCTTGCTGCTAATGATGTTTACTCGGCGCACGAGAGAGATGCACAAGAGCATTGCAGCCAATCAAGTTAAAGTTGAACCAAAAGCTAAGAATGTGTTGTCTCTTGATAGGGCTGATAGGGAAGCCTTGGACCAAGTGCGATTTGAATCCGAAGTCAAACTCGCATTCTCGCAAAAAGAATTTCGCTTGAACTATCAGCCGATCGTTGTGCTCAATGACGCGAAAGTTGTTGGTTTTGAAGCACTAATTCGTTGGCATTCGCCAACGTTAGGTATCGTTCGACCAAACATGTTTATGAGTGTGATTGAAGATTCAGCAGCTATCGTTCCCGTGGGCCGTTGGATTCTCGAGCAGGCGATGAGGGATTTGACCGAGCTCCAAATGGTTTTCGGGAAAGAACTTTTTATCAGTATTAACGTTTCTCCGCGACAGTTTTCAGACGCACGGTTCATTGATCACATTGAGTTTAACCGTAAAGACTATGGTCTAAACGCCAACCAAATAAAACTGGAAATCACGGAGCAATTGTTTCTTCGCGGGGCAACAGTTGTTGCCATGATTGATCAGATTCGCGCGCTTGGTTACAAAGTATCGTTAGACGATTTCGGTACGGGCTATTCAAGCATCTCTTATTTGAAAGAGATTGCCATGGATGTTTTGAAGATCGACCAGTCCTTCATACGAACGATATTGTCCGACTCCCGGGCCAAAAGTATCACCGGTGCAACTATTGGTCTTGCCGCCGCCCTTGGCCTTGAGTGTGTCGCGGAAGGCATTGAAAGCGAAGAGGTTGCGAAAGAACTTATGAAACTTGGATGCATCTTCGGCCAGGGTTATTTCTTTGGTGTGCCTAAGCCGGTCGACTATTACCTTTCCAATACAGCCGCCGCATAACTCATGGGCGACATTCAAAAGAAGATATTAGGGCCGATCGAGAAATTTTTCGCCAGGGAAAGTTCCCCTGGAATATTGCTGGCGGCTTCTTCCGTCATCGCGATGGGGCTCGCAAACTCTCTGTTATCTCATTTTTATTTCGAATTATTGGGACGCCGATTGTTCGGAATGACTCTACATCACTGGATTAACGACGGGCTAATGGTCGTCTTTTTCTTTGTGGTCGGCATGGAAATTAAGCGCGAGCTGGTCAAAGGCGAACTTTCTACCGTTAGGAAGGCAGCCCTTCCTTTCGCAGCAGCCCTAGGTGGAATGATTGGCCCGGGCATTATCTATTATCTATTTAATACGTCGGGGCCGGCCGCGCGAGGTTGGGGGATTCCGATGGCCACCGATATCGCGTTTGCCGTTGGAATATTGAGTCTTTTTGGCCGGCGAGTGCCATTGCCGCTTAAGATTTTTCTTTTGGCCCTCGCCATAGTTGATGATTTGGGCGCCGTGGTGCTAATTGCGATTTTTTACTCCAAGGGAATTGTGCCTCAAGCGTTGGCGGTTGCCGTCGGTTGCCTTGGTTTAATGTATGTGATTCGTCGAACGGGTGTTCGCTCTTACATTCCCTATCTGCTTATTGGCTTTGTAGTTTGGCTAGCAGTTTTGAAATCGGGGATCCATGCAACGGTGGCTGGGGTGTTAATCGGCCTTCTGACGCCAGAGCGATTTCCAAAATCTTCAGCCAAGGGCGAAAGTTTTTCGCCCATTGATGATTTGGTCCACCTGCTTCACCCTTGGGTGAGCTTTTTGATTATGCCAGTCTTCGCTTTATCTAATGCAGGAGTGTCTTTGGATGGAGTGGAGTTCACTTCGATCATTCAAAATCCAGTTCATCAAGGTATAGTACTGGGACTGTTTTTTGGTAAACCAATAGGAATTATCTTAATGAGTTTGATTGTGGTGAAGATAGGACTGGCGCAGCTTCCGAGATCAGTAGACTGGCCAGATATTTATGGCGTGGGCTTGCTTGGTGGGATCGGGTTTACGATGGCGCTTTTTATCTCTGGGTTGGCGTTAGGACCTGAATTCGAAACGTATTCCAAAACCGGAATCCTTCTTGGGTCTTTGGTTTCCGCGGGTGTCGGAAGTGCTACTTTGTACTTTGTCTTGAACAGGCCGCGTGCGCTTTGATGCCACTTCGACACCAGCACGAATGCATCATACATCGCCGATCTGCTCCTTAACTGCTCAACAAATATGGTTTTGTATACCGACGATGGTCCTGAAGACACAAAACGCACCACTCTTGGTGGCATTCACTTTGCTCAACTGACAACTGTGTCAGACTTTTGGCTAGCCAAAATGGCCTGGCCAAATCCATTCGAGTGGGGGGAGTGCGATGTCGCGTCTATATGTGTTCGTGGTTCTATTTTTTGTTCCGATCTCAAGCTTTGGTCAAAGCTCTGTGAGTTTACCGGTGGAAGAAATAAAGGAGGAGCAGGAACAAAAGGAACAAAAGGCGGATGCGGAACGCATTCAGGTGACTGGGTCACACATTAAAAGAATCGATGTTGAAGGAGCTTCACCCGTCCAGACGATCACTAGAAAAGAACTGGAAAAGACGGGCTATAACTCTGTGTCGGATGTCTTAAGGGATACGGCCGCCAACTCCTTCGGTTCTACTCGAGAGGATTCTGGTTCCAATGCCGCAGGCGTCGCCCATGTGAATCTTCGCGGGCTTGGCTCCTCGAACACCCTGGTTTTGTTAAATGGCCAACGGTTGCCGTCAGATGCGGTGACGGGCGCTGTGGATTTGAATTTAATCCCCATGGCTGCGGTCGAGCGCATTGAAGTCCTTAAAGATGGAGCTTCAGCCATTTACGGATCTGATGCACTTGGGGGCGTGGTTAACATCATCACTCGAAAAGATTTTACGGGATCCGAAGTTAGTTTTACGAATAGTACGCCCGAAGCGGTCGGGGGACGTAAGACTGAAATTAGCTTAGTTAATGGCATCAATAAGGGCCGCTTAAGTATGGTGAACGTAGTTCAGTACCGGGATAACGAGACTATATTTTCTCGTGATCGCGATTGGGCGAAGGGCGTTCGAAGTACTTTTGGTGCGAATCCAGCTCACCGTATGGCTGATGGAAAGTGGATGGCGGATGCGGACTGCCCACCAGAAAATCTGCAAACAACTCCTAATGGAACTTTCTGTCGGTTTGAGCCATCTAAGTTTTCGACGGAACTACCAGCACTCCAGCAAATCAGTTTGCTGTCTGAGGCGAACTACGAGTTGAGTTCTAAAGTTAAAGTGAAGGCTCGAATGGGCGGAACCCAAAAGAAAGCGCAATGGCAGTTTGCACCCGCACCAGATGTGTTTACAATTTCAGCGGCTGCAGCGTCACGAAGTGGGCCGGGAGGGACTCAACTTCCTGGAACTACCCCGGGAGAGGAAGCGCAAGTTCGTTTCCGCGTGACTGAACTTGGCAACCGCGAAACAGAAGTGACGTCGAACTCATACAACATGTTGTTAGGCTCGACAGTGGAATTGCCGCGAGAGTGGGAACTGGACACTAGTGCTTCTCATAGCCGGGTCGAAACTCGGGATGAGGGTGTGAATGGATACGCGCTAACAGATGCGTTAAAGGCCAGGATCGAAGATGGATCTTTCAATCTGTTTGAGCCCATTGGTCAGCGTGGAAGTATTGAAGATACTCGGTATAAGCCTTTGGAAGTGATGACGTCGGAGCTCTCTTCCGCGGAAGCGAAAGTCGCCGGGGGAATCGGAACGATTCAGAGCCGACCAATTAATATGGCGTTCGGTACGACATTCACTTTCCAAAAATACTCAGATGTTTTCGACACAATGAGTGTCCAAGACAAAGTGTTTGGCAACGCGGGTTCTAGCGGTGGTGGTCAGCGAGATACGAAGGCAGTCTTCACGGAATTTTCGATGCCGGTGACGGAGAAACTCGAAATTCAAATGGCTGGTCGTTACGACCAATACAGCGACTTCGGTAGCACATTTAATCCGAAGATAGCCAGTCTCTACAGACCAAATACCAAAACCTTAGTACGAGCTTCAGCTGGTACCGGGTTTAAAGCACCACTCATGCAGGATCTTTATGCGGCGACTTCGAACGGTAATCCGACGTTCATCGATGCTGTGGCGTGCAACGCGGAAAAGGCGGCTGGAGGCAGCACACCCTCTTGTACTCCTCAGCAGTACAACGTCGTCAGTAGCGGTAATAAAGGACTAAAGGAGGAAAAATCCGTCTCCCTTAATTTAGGTGCGGTTGTTCAACCCAATCGCGATCTTAGTTTTGGAACGGACTTGTTCCATACAAGGCTAAACAACGTCGTCGGAATTGATTACGGTGACGCGATGGCAGCGGAAGCCGCGGGCATCGATCTAGCAAGTAAAGGAGTCATCGTTAATCGAACCAACGGCTACATTGATTCAATCGAAGCTCCACTGCAAAACTTATCAGCACAAGAGATTTCGGGAATCGATCTGTCTTCTTCCTACCGCATTCATAAGGTGAAGTTAGGCATGGAGCATTCTCAGCTATTTTATTTTAAGGAGGAAGGGTTTCCAGGCACTGGCGCCAAAGACAAACTTGGAGACAACGGGAAGCCGGGCTGGAGAAACATCGCTTCCGTCGCTTACATCCCCTCCGATCGTCATTCGCTAACTATGGATGGCAATACGATCGGCAGTCATAAAAAGAGCGTGGAATCAAAGGGCAGTTTGCGCCCGTATACGACAGTTGATTTCCAGTACGCCTATAACAACAAAAAAATCGGCGTCATCACGGCTGGCGTAAAAAACATTATGGGGACACTTCCCCCGCTAGACGACAGTAACCCGAACTCGACTTTGGACGTTACTCTATACGATCAGATTGGCCGACAGTTTTACACAGGATATAAGGCGACGTTCTAATGAAGAAGTTAATTGGTGGACCAATTATTCTTTCAGTCCTGATTCATGGTGGGATATTCGGCGGGATGACGCTGTACTTTGCGATAAACCCAAACGAAGAGCCCACTGTGGAAAACTATGTGGATCTTGGGTATGAAACTTTCGACGCTCCTCCGGTTCCGGAGGAGAAAGTTCAAAAGGTGGTGAATTCGCCAAAGCCGATCACACCACCGGATCAGAAAGCCGTTCCTGATGATTCACCTAAAGAATTGCAAGATGAAAAAGGGGATGTGACGGGCACTCAGGAGGCTCGGACTGAAAACAACATCGGCTCTGAGAGCAATGGGAACGCAGCCTCCACGCCGTTTTATAAAATTAAACCGAAGTATCCTAAAGCGGCTTTGGTTTCAGGAACAGAAGGGTGGGTACTGTTGGAGATCGACATCACTGAGGCAGGGGAAGTGGAAAACATTCGCGTTGTCGGTGGCGAACAGAGAAACCTCTTTCAGTCCGAGGCAAAGCGAGCGGTCGCACAATGGAAGTATCGGCCATTTGTCGATGGCGGTGGAAAGCCGTTTAAGAAATCCGATCACCAAGTGCGAGTGGATTTTAAACTAGAAGATGCGGGTTCTGGAGATTCAGCAAGTTTATAAATGTAGAGTTTAATGTTTTAAAAAATTAAGGGGAGCATAGGAAAAATGGAAACACTTTTTAAGATCGCGGAAGGTTCAGCACAAGGGATTCTCTATATCATGGGCATTATGAGCGTGCTTAGCGTTGGAATTATGATCGAACGCTTTATCGCTTTGAAAAAAATCGGTTCGTCATCGAACGAGATGGCAAAGGGATTTCGCACAGCGATTGAAACTCAAGAGCTGGAGCAGTTGGAGACGTTTTCCAAAGATCACGCTTCCATTGAAGGTCGGGCGCTCGATCACGGTCTAAAGTTCGTAAAGAAAAATGGACCCAATGGATTAGATGAGTTGTTTAGCTCATACAAGACGATCGAGAAGCCAGGACTAGAGAAAAACTTAAACTTGCTTGGAACGATTGCGTCCAACGCACCCTATGTTGGTCTGCTTGGAACGGTGATGGGAATTATGAAGGCGTTTAACGATCTTGCGAACTCTCCAGGGCAAGGGAATGAAGTGGTCATGGCCGGTATTGCGCATGCGCTAGTCTCGACGGCAATTGGTCTTGCGGTCGCGATCCCGGCGGTTATGGCATTTAACTTTTTCCAGAAAAAAGTGGGCTTAGTTTTAAACAATATCGATGCGGCTCGCGATCTTTGCCTGGCGTACACGAAGAGCCGAGGAGCATAACATGGCGGCAAGGTCTGGTAACAACGACAACAACGGTTCCATTGTTGAAATTAACGTCATCCCGCTTGTCGATATTATCTTGGTGGTCTTAATTATATTTATGGTTGCGGCACCCTTGGTGATGCAACCAAAGATCGATATCAATCTGCCAAAGTCGACTAGCTCAAAGGATGACATTGAAAAGAACAAGAAGCCACTGAGAGTAGTGCTCGGCAAGCAGGGGGAAGTGTTCTTAAACAACATCCCAATTACGGTTGAAGGACTACAGGAAGAATCGCAAAAAATGGTGGCATCAAATCCAGAAACAGCAGCGCTCTTAGTAGCTGACAAGGATGCAACACTCGAAATGGTAACTGAACTAGTGGATGCGGTAAAAAATGGTGGCATCAAAAAAGTCGCCTTCAGCATCCAGAAAAACTGAAAGGTGCCCGTCGAGAAATGTACCACATGACTTTCTGCAACTAGGCGCGTCGTTGAGACGA
>JAYSTF010000098.1:0-28530 GCA_043720065.1 Pseudobdellovibrionaceae bacterium
AAGACGATATCAAACGCGAGAACTTTGGCGCCGTGTTTGACCGCGTTGTCGACAGCCTTTGCAGTAATGTCGCGCGGCCAAGGCCAGCGACCCACAGTAGCTACCGCTTTGTCGTCTACTGTTAGGAGTGCAACTTGCGGCGAGCCGCTTCTCTCGCCGCGTATTTTTAAACGGTAGTCGATGGATTTCTGATGGGCAGTGATCAGGATTTGTTCAACGGCGCCCCAGCTATCTGCGTCCTTACCCTGCGCCGTGAAGTAACTAAACGCCGTATAAGTGAAAGCACACGTTAAGTAAATCCCGATGGCGACGGGCGAGAGGAGCAGCGAGAGGCGCGACATTATGTTTTTCATTTGATTTCATTCTAAGGAGGAGGCTCGACAAACTCAATTGATCATGTTTCTAGTCTTTGGCCTCCCGCCCTTGGCCTAGACGAAGGCCATATGTACTAAAGCGCGTTCACTTAAGCTCAGGTTTTTACTTATACTGGAGGGGAGATGCGTTGTTTGAAGAAGGAGTAAGAGATGGAAGCATGGATTGAACGTGAAGGCGATGTCGTGGTCGTTCATTTAAAAGGCCGCGTAGATTATGAATCCACCGAACCGTTTCGCAGCCACTGCGTTCGGCATCTTGCCCACGAAAAAGTCGTCTTCAATCTTGAGCAACTGGCGTTCGTCGGTTCTATCGGGATCACCGATTTTGTGCAAACCATGACTCGGCTTTCAGCTGAGAATGCAGGTGGAATTAAGTTTGCTAGCGTTGGAGTGGAGTTTCGCCGGGTTTTCGAAGCCAGCGAAATTCGCCAGCTCGAAATTTACGACAGCACGAACCGAGCTCTCATGGCTTTTCAGGGATTTGAAGTGCCAAAGTTGCCCCGGCTTTCCTCCGAAGAAGAAGATGTCGATCCCTCGGTTTCAGCTGGTATTTGACGTTTAAATCCGCTTTGAATCTCCGCAATTAATCCATCGATTTTTGAGATCATTGCGGGGGATGTATGTCCCTCGGAAGTGGTCTCAATAAACCCTACGCCCTCAATCATCTGTAAATGACCTTTGATTTCCTTTATGCGCTCAGTTGTAGCATAAGCGTGAAGCTCTACTTGGTGCTTCAAGCCTTGGATTTCGTGACGATGCTGATTTACCGTAGTGCTGAGCTGCTGATTTAGCTTTTGCAGAGCTTGGTTTTTGCTCACCAGGCGCTCTTGCTGGCTTTGACCATCTTGCCATAGCAGCTGAAGCGTCTCAACCTGATCGATGAGCTTCTTTATTTTGTCGTTCTGTCTTTCCGTGATCACCTTCTCGTCGGAGAGGTCGCGCTTAAGCGTCTCGTTTTCCAGCAACTGGGTTTTGTTCGCATTGCGAAGTTCGAAGTTCTCGGTTTGTACTTGAGAGAAATCCTGCTCGCGCACCTGCTTGTACTCAGAAAACTGCCGCTCAGAAAAAACGACTTTATTTTCAAGAGCGACATTTTTATCAAAAAGAACTTCGAAGTCCTTGGTCTTATCGACAAACGCGGAATTTTGGCGCTCGAGCTCGCTGACGCGGTCGCGACCTGTTTTTAGAGCCCTTTCGTAGTTTTCAACAAGTTGGCGTTGATTAGCCTCGGCATCCTTGGAGAGCTGGGTGATGCGAGTGGCAGCCTCACCGAGGCGAAGTTTTAAATCCCGACCCGTGTCCTCCTCTTTGCGACACACGATTGTTGTATGGCGCAGCTGGCGCTTTAAGGTAAGTGCGGCTTTACGGACTTTGCGGCGATATTTTGTCAAACGCGCGAGTTGGCGAATTTTTTCGCGGCTCGTTGCATAGAGTTCTGTGTACTGGAGTTCAAGAAGCTGTAACTGGTTGTTGGCTTCGCTTGCGATCATATCTTGCGCATGGATCCTCTCCATCACGCGGCGATCTTTCTCCTGGAGAATAAGGCTCTGATCTTGCGCGATGGAAAGCTGATGCAGCAATGTGCCTTGTCGTGACTCTAGCTCGGCAATTTCGTTCTCTAGGAGGGCGGTGCGGCGCAGGGTCACTGAAAGCCGAGCTACCAAATCCTCGTTTTGGTTCGCAAGCGCTTCCACCGCTCCCGAGCGCAAAACATGGGAAGGCAGCTGGCTTAAATCAATGGCTGCCGGAATTTGGTTGGGAGTGGGTATTTTTGAGACTTCAACTTCATCCATGATATCTGTCGTCATTGCAGTGACTCCTACAAGGCCGACCTTGGCCTATAGTCAGATTGTCGCAAAAAAGAACACCCGTTGTCAAAAAATGCTCAACGGCGACCTTGGTCCAGCCGATAGGTTACTGATGCAAAACGTTTCATCTAACGTAAATTACGAGGCAATTGAAGAGCAGAGGTTTCAGGAACTTCAGCGGTCTATCACGCAGCGCCTAAGCCAAACGAATGAGCTAGGTCACGGGGACAGTTTGAGGCACGTGATTCTTAGCCGCGTGGTGCACACTGACTACGAGGGCGCCCGCAGAGAGCTAAACCAGTTCGTAAAGGACAAAAGCGATTTTCCTGTGTTCCAGCTCCGGACTGAGCGAATGCGCAGGTATTGCGTCGACCTGATCAACGCAATCGAAACTAAGAGGAATTTTCATGGCTTAGGAAGCCTTCCTCTAGCCAAGCAGCAAGAGCTTTACGAAAAAGTGATCGTTCATTTCGATGAATTAACGGCTCATTTAAAGGTTATTGAACGTCAGGAAAAAGAAGCGAAATTAGATGATATTCGCTCGACTGTGTGGGTCTTGAGGGCGCTTTCGGGCGGCGTTTTCTTTGTGGTTTCAGCGGGCGTTCTTTTAGAAATGCACCAAGGTCTAGCTGAATCAGCGAAGATTGTTTATGATTCTTTTGCGGCCAATATGGCCGAGCACCTTTTTAAAATGCTCGGATGGTAAGTCTGATTAACGACTTTTTAAAATTCTATGTCGCACCAAATTTAAGCTTAAAACTAGACCAGCTAAGTCCATGGCTTTGCCGTTAACGTAGACCGATGGAGTGCCACGGACGCCCGCTAGAGCGCCGAGTTCCGCCTGCGCCTTGATCACGGTAGAAGTCTGTTCGTCATTCATGCAGGTTTCTAGATCGGTCCATCGGCCACCCAAGGCCTCGATTTCACTTTGTAGAACTAGATCTAAATCGGATACTTTTTTACCGAACAACGAGGCCTGTCTCTCAAAAATCTTGTCGTGCACAGACCAGCCTAGATTTTGTCGTTCGGAACAAAAGACAGCTTTTGCCAGTCGGCAGCTGGCGCCGTCGCCACGCTCCATCTTTGGATTGCATGTCGAGTCCAAGGGAAATGAATAAAATATTAGACGTACATCTGAGTGGGCCTTAGCGAAGGCGGCAAGGCTTGGGGCGGCGGTTTTACAATGACTACAAAGGAAATCGGCGAATTCGGTAATGACCATAACGGCCGATTCCGCGCTAGCACCTTTGATTAAACTCGGAGTCGCAGTAAATTGGACGACTGGCGCGGTTTCCCAATCCGTAACCGCAAGCTTGCTAAGCGCTTCAAGTTTGTCCGTGGAGTTGCTCTGCTTCATCCCAAGATGAATGAAGCCGGCAAATATAGGAACGGCGGCCAGCCAAGCGAGCATGGATCTGCGCTCCCCAAACCAAGAGGCAATATCGGAACCCATGTGGCGCCAAGGCGATTTTCCCCCAATCGACCAGATTGCAAGAAATCCTATTAGCGAAAGAGCATAAGCGCCAATACAGAACAAGCAAAGGCTACCCACCAGGAAGGTTGAAATCGTGCCCATGGCAATGGATACGCCTACCGATCCAAGTGAAAGCCAAAGAATGTCGCGCCATGAGCGGCCTGGATCACCGCGAAGCCCAAGCCAAGTCAAAAGCGTAAGTAAAAACAGCAAGGCGTTGAATGCGAGGCCAAAGGCCGCAACTGGAATACCGAAAACTGCGGCATAGGAGCTCACTGTGACCGTGTCACAATCCAGCTTTGCGCTAACATTACAAATGCTCGGTCCAGAAGAGTACCCGAATACGATCGGATAATAGTGCATGGTCAAATAGCCATGTATGAGCATAGCCAAGGCGAACGCGACGAGGGCGACAAAAACTTTTTGTTTCATACAGTTTGGATTAGACTTTATGGCCGGAAAAAGCGCAACGATTTCCCCTTTTTGGAATGCTTGATTTGAGCGCTGCACCTTGCCACAATTGTATCTGAGGTCGGCATTGGCATTTCGCACAGAATGGCTCAAAACTAGGCAACAGTTGCTGGCGCAGGTCAAGCGGCAGGTGAACCGTCGTCTTGGACGCGAGCCCAGAGATTTAGCTTCCTATGTCCGTCGCTATAATGCGGAATTTTCCCGGCCGTGGGCACGTTCCAGTCATAAGGCACTAAACGAGGCGATAGCCGACGCTAATATCGTTCTAGGGGCCGATTTTCATGCGTTCGCGCAAAGCCAAAGAATTCACTTAAGAATTTTGCGCGACCTTCCTGCCAAGCGCCAAGTTCTATTGGCCGTTGAGGCCATCGCGGCGGAAGATCAGGGGAGTATTGACCAGTTTTTGGCAGGAAAACTTTCTGAGGAAAACTTTTTGCTAAAAATTAAATGGAAACAGCGCTGGGGATTTCCGTGGGAGAATTATAAACCACTCTTCGAGCTCGCGGCCAAAAGAGGCTATCAAGTCGTCGGCATCAATACGGGAATGTCGAAAGCGGGCGAGAATTCTCTCCTGCGGCGCGATCGGTTTTGCGCTCAGGTGATTGCTCACTGGCGTGCCAAACGTCCCGAAGCTTTAATTTACGTGGTGATCGGCGATTTGCATCTCGCCCGCGGGCATCTTCCTGAAGCGCTAGAGGCTCTAGGTGCTACATCGGAAGAAAGCCGAGTGGTCACGGTTTTGCAAAACTCTGAGCATCTGTATTTCCGCCTCGCGCGATCGGGTAAGGAGCACCAGGTTGACGTCTTAAGAGCAAGAGGCGGAAGATTTTGCGTAATTGGCTCGCCTCCTTGGGTGAAATGGCAAAGTTATTTAATGTACCTCGAGGAAACCTATGATCGGGATTTGGCAGCGGGTGGGGTTGATTACACTGATTACGTGGCGTCCTTCGCGATTTTCATCGCTCGAGATTTAGGTTTGAATCCAAAATTAGACGAATTATCAGTCGTAACCCTCGATCAAATCCAAGGCTGGAAGCAAATCAAGCGTAAACTTGATAAACTGGAACTGCGAATGGTTCAGGCGCTTACGCAAATGGAGCGAAGTTTTTATTTGCCACAAACGGACTCGCTGTTTCTGGCGCGGGCTTCAATTAACCACGCATCAACTCTAGCCGGCCAGTTCTTGCACGCTGGCCTCTGTGATCTTAGACGGCCAGCCTGGCGGTTTCCCGCCGATTTTGAAGGCCAGATTTGGCTTGAGGCGATTGGATTCTTCTGCAGTAAGCTTATTAATCACAAGCGTAAGGCGGAAAGTATTCAAGAGTTAAAATCGGAGCTCGCGAGTTCCGACAAAAAAAGTCGTGGGAGAGAAGCTTTGCGCCTAGCGCTGGCGCAGCGGTTAGCGGAACTACATCCTAAACGTAAGAAAGTTCGCTTCAAACCGCAGGTGAAGGAAGCTTATTTACAGGCGGCGCGAATCGTGGGTCATATGTTAGGGGATCGAATTTATTACGCTGTCGCGGCAAAAAAATTGCCGATTGATGTGCTTGTGTCATGGATGCAAATCGACCCGCTTAACAATGGGTTTCCGGAAAACTATTTTCGCTGGGTGCGCCAGATCGATGCTTTAATTGCGGAGCGTGCGTAGTGACTCGCGATTGGTACTTTTATTTAAACAAAGGTAAGACGGTCGGACCTATTGATCGCACAGAAGTAAAGTCGGCGATTGAGCGTGGGCAGATCGGCCCGTTTGATTTGCTTTTCCGCGAGGGTGAAAATCGTTGGCAGCCGATTCAAGAGTTCGCCGAATTCAGGGGTCAACTGCGCAGCCAACCCAAGGCTAAACTTGAAGATACGTGGGTCGTGTTAGTGAAGCAGGAGACGCGCAAAGGACTTGCGTATTTGCAGCGCGGCCCGTTCACGACCCAGCAAATTCAAGACCAGCTTCAGTCTGGCGAAATTCAGTATCGTGATTTTATTTGGCAAGAAGGGCAAAATCAGTGGAGCCGAATTTCCGTACTCGGCGTTTTTAATCCGCCGCCGGTACAGTGGAAGCCCGAGACGCAGCTCCCGCATGATGTGGATTTTAGTGATGATGAAGTGACGGCTGAACACGATATCGAAGAAATCATGAAGCAATCGCATGATGAACCGCCAAAAGATTTTGCGCCGCCGGAGGCAAACACTCCTGATCTAACAAAAATGGATGATGAGCCGCCGCCGCCGAGGCGCCCGATCTCAAGAACAATATATCCGCCAACAGGCCGCATTCCAGTTATGAAGCGGCCAGATACATTTGTGAAACCTTGGCCGCTAGATTTGCCGCGCCGTTTTTCAAGAATGCGTCTAGCGGCCGGAGTAGCCAGTTTGGGTCTCTTGGCATTTTTATTTTTCCACCGCGAGGAAATATTGCAGCGATCGGGAATCAAGCTAGGGAAACAGGAGGAAGAAGTCCTAGCACCCACAGCTCCGCTCCCGCCAAAAGGGAAAAAGGGCAAGGCGCAAACTCTAAGTCAGCCCGTTCCACCGGCACCTACGCCTGAAGTTAAAGAGCCTGAGGCCCAGCCTTCGGCGGCACAAGTTGCTAAAGCCACGCCGACTCGCCTGTCGGTCTCTCTGTCACGCAATGCAACCCTTCATCCCCAAGCGAACTTTTCAACCGATGGATCATTTCATTTCCCAATTAAAGTTCTAGTGACCGGGGAGGCAGGAGAAATTCTTGAGCGAGTTAGTCTTTATCGTGAAGTGACAGTGCGTTGGGCGGTGAACGAGGCACCAAGACTTGATCTTGGATCCATGGGCCTTGGTGACGGCAAATATAAGCTAGTCGCAACTCTTAACGGGTTTGAAGATCGCCAAGAATTCCGTGTCGGCGGCGATGATCGCGAGTTTCGCGGCAAGCTCGAGCGGCATCGGAAATTAATTTCATTGCCGTTTCAGCGGGAGCGTAGGCGTTTTATTCGTGCGGCGTCTGATCTTCGAACTCTAAGCGCGTCGCTACAAAAGGCGAACGAATCTGGATCGCGGGAAGCTTTGCGAGCCTGGAAGACTGATTACCAAGAGTGGAGTAAAAACCGTCTCTCGGGCCTATCATTGGATGACCCTAAAGGTTTGGTTTTTCCCATGCAATGGCAGATTGTAAGAGAAAGCCGGCAGGCCATGGTCGACATCCACAAAAGTTTAGAAAAAAATCAAAAGAAAGATTCAGTCCCAGAGGACCTTAAAAAAATCACAGCCAGCCTTAGTGAGTTAGCGGCTGGTGGGCAAAAGCTCTCGCTCTATCGTTGATGAGTGCCGTTTAAGCGGCACTCGCGATATTAGTTCGAAACCAGGCTGCGAAATTCTTTTCCTGGACGGAAGCGGGGAACCGCGGTCGCCGGAATTTTCACTTCAACCCCGGTTTTGGGATTGCGGCCTTTGCGCGGTTTGCGTTGAGATTTATCAAACGTCCCGAAACCAACCAGCTTCACTTCTTCGCCGGAGGATACGGAGCCTTGGATAATCTCAAGGGTCGCGTTTAAGAATTGCTCAGACTGACTTTTCGAGATGTTTGCTTGTTTTGCGAGTCTTTCGATCAAAGCTGCTTTATTCACTTGGGCGTCCCTTTGGTTCGGTTGCGATGACGAGGTTTACTGAAGGGGTGGTTACTTCGTCAAGTGTCCGACGGGCGTGTCAGGGATTTCGATACAAAATCTCCCGATTTGTTGATACCGTCAAAATCATGTTGACAGTGTTAAAGTCTAAAGTTGCAGACGCTCTTCAAGCGGTTGAAGTCGATCCAGAGTCGATCATGAACTCAATTGAAGTTCCAAAACGCTCTGGGCATGGTCATTTGGCAATGCCCGTATTTGCACTTGCAAAGCAATTGAAGAAACCGCCACCTGTTTTAGCTAGTGAGCTCGCCGTGAAGTTGGCAAAATTGCAACGAGCTGGCTTTAAAAAAATTGAACCGGTCAATGGATTCGTCAATTTTCATTTTGAAACAAAACTCGTGCAAGATCTTCTGATGAGTACGATTCGGGCTAAGGGCGACGCGATTGGTGGCTCAGAATTGGGGGCCGGCCGCACGATGGTCATCGATTACTCCTCCCCAAACGTAGCTAAGCCCATGCATATCGGTCATTTAAGGGCGACCGTGATTGGCCAAGCGATTGTTAATCTTGCCCGTAATCAGGGATTTAAAGTCGTTGGCCTCAACCACCTAGGTGACTGGGGAGTTCAGTTTGGTAATTTGGCATGGGCGTTTGAAAACTGGGAAAAAGATTACGACTTTGAGAGCGACCCCTTTGGCTCCCTGTATAAGCTTTACGTGCGCTTTCACACTGAAGCTGAGTCAAACGAGCAACTGCAAAAAGTTGGCGCCGAAACTTTCCGTCGTCTCGAAGATGGCGATCCTGTCGTCACTAAGATTTGGAAAATGGTGGTAGAGATTTCGCTAAAAGAATACTCACGAATGTGGGCGCTCCTCGGCGTTAAGCACGACCTCGTCCGCGGGGAATCTTTTTATAATGACCGACTAAAGCCGGTCGAGCAGCTGCTTGAAAAACGTGGCCTCCTAATCGAGAGCGACGGCGCGATGGTGGTTAGACTTGATGACGAGAATATGACTCCGTGCCTAATTCGAAAAACGGATGGGGCTTCCCTTTACGCGACTCGCGATCTTGCAAGTGCTCTTTATCGCCACGAGGAATTGCACGCGGACCTAAGTCTTTATGTCGTGGGGGCGGAGCAGACGCTACATTTTCGCCAAGTATTTAGCGTTTTAAAAAAGCTTGGATACGAATGGGCGACCGGCTCGCATCATATTTCGTTTGGTATGTACCGGTTTAAAGATATTGGGAAGATGTCATCGAGAACAGGGAACGTGATTCTTCTGGAAGAGGTTTTGACGAAGGCCATAGAGATGGTGAAAGTGATCATTGCAAAGAAAAATCCATCTTTGCAGAACGCAAATCAAGTCGCGGATCAAGTTGGAGTGGGCGCAATCATATTTAACGACCTGATGAATGACCGAGTAAAGAACGTTGAGTTCGACTGGGAAAAAGTTTTAGATTTTGAAGGCGATAGCGGCCCCTACGTGCAGTATTGTCACGTGCGGTGTTCAAGTCTCATCCGAAAGTTCGGTAAAGCGGTTCAGTTTGAGATGCCTGGTGAGCTCGATCATCCGGAGGAGCAGGATTTAGTTCGATTGCTTTTGGCGTTTCCCGATGTAACGAAGTCCGCGTTCGAAGGGTTTAAGCCTCATCTAGTGGCCACGTATCTTCTCGACCTTTGTCGTTTGTTCAGCCAGTTTTACACCAAGCATAGAATTTTAGGCGAGGACGCGAAAATCGAAGCCTCCAGAATGGCTCTGGTAGCCGCTGTTCAACTAGTCCTAGGTCGGGGATTGGCTCTTCTTAATATTCAGACCCCAGAAGCTATGTAGGCTTAAACCGCATCTAAATTTGACCGATAAGCAAGGTGATGACTCGATCGAGCGTTGCCATATTTAGCCTTGTTCTTATGGTTCTGTACTTGCAGACGTTTTGGTCTGTTAGGCAGATGAGTAATCCTACGCCGATTTTAAATGCGAAAATTGAGCGGCTCCAAGAGCAAATCGACCGGCAAAATCTAAGATCTTTGGTTGATCAGAGTCAAATGGAGCATTTTCGTCAAGAAGTAGCGTCCGCGCTGCCTCCCGCACTGAAGCACGTTGCAGAAACCGGTCGTGATTATCCGCTTAGAAATCTAGCTTCGGTGACGGTTCAAGGGAACAATCCAAAGCTTCAAGCACTGGTTGCTTCAAGCCTCTTTGAAACGGGGCGCGTTTTGTTCCGTAAGGGCGAATACGATCGCTCCAACCGCATCATGGAAAAAATGATCGACCGTTATAGTCACGCAACGCAAGTGGTGGAAGCTCATTTTCTTCTCGCCGAGGGGCAATACCAGATTGGTCAATTAGACGCCGCATCTGCAACAGTCGATCGCATGGTTGAATTGTTTCCTGAGAGTGAGTTGACTGGTTTTGCGCTAGTACGCCTAGGACAAATTTTTGAAAAGCGCGAGCGTTATGACGAAGCCATTCAGCTTTATCGCACCGTCTTGAAGTCGTTTCCTTTTCGCAGCGTCGCCTCACAAGCTGAACGCTCGCTTCGCGAGATGGAGCCTTAAATGGCTCGGCGTTTAATTCGCTATGTACTTTTATTTTTCGCGTTCACCGGCGAAATTCAGATTCACGCTTCTCAGCTCGCTTGGTTAGCGGAGCCAGTCCACTGTACATTTAACGACGCGGGCTGCGCCTACCAGGCGCGAATCGATAAGGCGGAGCTCGCCTGGGAAGATGCTAAAATATCGGCGCACAAAAATGCGGTTTTAAACTGGCCTAAGTCGCAGGAACTGCAAATTATAAGTGGATCGGCTTTGGTTACACTGACCGCGGGCAAGCGCTTAAAGATTCCGACGGGAATTCTCACGGGTGAGGCAGAAATTCTCGTGGAGCGTAAGGGTTCGGCGACCACGGTTACTTGTCTGACCGGCATGGCATTTATAAAACCAGTAGGGGCAACGGCTGAACTACGCCTGCCAGCGGGCTTCACGCAATTCCTCGACTCTGTCGATCGCAGTGGTCAAGCTCAAACCGAAATTCCGTTAACTGCGCCATTGTCGGGCTCAATTAAAAAGTGGTGGAAGCTGTTTGCTGGAACCAAGACGGAGTTTTTGCCCAAGGCCAAAGAATTTACTAAAACAGTCACCGCCAATGTCGAGGAAACCAGTCGTTGGCACGCCGACCTAGTTCAGCGGGAAATCGCCGCCCAGGCGGAGGCCGACCGAATTGATGGGGAAAGACAAAAGCGCGTTGCTGAAGAGCGTAAGCATTATCGCGACCTCTTTCGCAAAATGAACTACCTTGACCAGACTAACGACTAAAATCCACTAAAACTAGACGGTGCGCCTAAGTGCCTGAACTGCGAGTTCGTGGTAGCATGATAATGATAGCGCGATAGTTTTTTTTCTCATGGAAGAGAGGAGATGTCATGTCGACGATCAGCGGATCAGACAATTCTTCGCGTCAGGATGACCAAATTCGGAAAACTCGCGAGGACGCCAAAGAGCGTGAGAGCGAAGTTGTAAAAAAACATCATAAGGAAGTGCGCCGCCTCACTGAGCAACACGTTGCTGAAGTGCAAAAGCTAAAGGACTCACATAACAATCAGCTCGGCGAATACCATAAAGAGAGCCAAGAGACGATCAATGCGCGCGATCACAAGTACCAAAAAGATATGGATAACCTGCGCATCATGCACCGCAAACAGCTGCAAGACACAGCTAACCAGGCCACAAAAAACGTTGATCTCAACCGCAAAGTTTCTGGCACCGAAGTGGCCCAGGCGCGCCTGAGAAATGATGCCCGAGTAGAGGATTTGACCAACGATTATTCCCGCGCCCTGAAAAGTCATGAAGAAAAAACTCGCGAAACAATGGCTCAAATGCGGGACGCGAACCAAAAGTCGGTGCAGGACTACCGTGAAAACACGAACAAGAGGCATGGCAAAGAACTTGAAGTTGTTCAGGAAGAGCGCCAGAGAGAAATGAGCGAGGTCGGGGCGCAGTCGACGAATTATCGCAAGGTCACTGAGGGTCGCATCCGCGATCAGAATTTGCGTCATCTACAAGATCGCCAAAAGGCGAGCGATGACATGCAGGATGCGGTTCGTCGCGAGCGCCTCAATCAGGCGCAAAACGAAACGGTGTTGCGCGATGGCTTTGAGGACGGTCTTCATCAAACAAGACAGCGGTTTGAAGAGAAAATGCAAAATGAGCGTGAGTTCGCCGACGGCACCCAAGCTCAGACTAAATCGCAAGTTTACGAGCGAATCAATAATCAGATTCGTGGTCTAGAACGAAAAACAGCCGACCTCAAGGATCAGAATGCGCGTGATGCAGTCAAATCTAAACACGTAGCGGACCGTCATGTGGCTAATGTGCGCGATGCCTTCACCGAAAACGTTGAAGTGGCTCTGCACGAGCGGGATGAAGCTGTCCGCCAAGGGAATGAACGCAATTCTAAAGACATCCATAAATTAACCAAGAAGAACAGTAAGATTATGGTCGACATGAATCGGGAATTCCTGGAGAAGGCAAATACCCAGGAAGAGATTCATAAAACTGCCGTTGATCAAATTGAGTCGCAGTTTCAAACCCATAACCAGCAGACCAAGAGTACAGCAGATCATCGCGTAAAGCATATCGTCCAAGCAACAGAAGCCGACAAAGAGCGTTTGGTGGAATATCACGACAATAATCGTGAAGCTTCTGCCAAAAGTCACCGTGAAGAGATGCTGGAGCTTAAGAGCAAGTACGAGGGCGAGAAGCGTGAGGGCATTGACCGAATTAAAAACATGATGGTGAAACAGGAAATGGCGCACACTGAGAAGAGTGCAACCCTCGTGGGTAAGTATGAAAAAGAACTCGCCCGGTTAAATGACGAGCTCGTCAAAGTTCGACGTGGCAACGATGAAGACCTTAAAAGACTTGCCAGCGAGATGACCCGACAGCATAAGATGGAGTTAGATTCGCAACAGATGCAATATGAAGATAGAATGCGCAAAAGCCAGGATCTTCACAGCAATGAATTGCGAAAATCCAATAAGGTCCATCAGGAACGGGTGGATCAGTTGGTGACGACATTGAAGAAAACTTAAGTAAATTAGGCGCTAGGGGAATCTCGAGTGAAATTGGCTGACCGGCGAGTAAAAATCGTAGCTACGGTCGGACCAAGTATCCGGTCCAAGGAAAATTTAAAAAAGGCAATTGAGGCGGGAATGAGTGTAGCCCGCCTTAACTTTTCTCACGGCGAGCATGAAGACCATCTTCAAGTCATAAACGACATAAGAGATCTATCCCGTGAGATGAATTCCCCTGTTGCGATTCTTCAGGATCTTCAAGGTCCAAAAATCCGTGTCGGTAAGCTTAAAGGCGGCAAGCTCGAATTAAAAGTGGGTCAAAGCGTGGTGGTTTCTCCTGAGTTCACGTTGGGCGAGGGTGACCATATTTCTACCGACTTTGCCGAGCTGCCTGAGTCGGTGAGCGTTGGCACCAGGATCTTACTTGATGATGGATTAATGGAATTAAAGGTCACTGATAAAGTTGGCCGTCAGGTTCACGCCAGGGTCGTTCACGGTGGGATTCTCAAAGACCGAAAGGGTATGAACTTACCAGGGGCGCAGCTGCCGGTTGAATGCCTTACTCCTAAAGACCTTAAGGATCTTGAATTCGGTCTTACCCACAACGTCGATTACGTCGCGCTTAGCTTTGTGCGCCATGGCTCGGATATCCGACGCCTAAGAGAAATTGTTGAGCAGAAGCGGCCCGGAGTAAAAATCATTGCGAAGATCGAGATGCTAGAGGCCCTAACTCATCTTGATGAAATTGTAACTTTAAGTGATGCAGTTATGGTTGCCCGTGGAGATCTTGCGATTGAAGTCGGGCAGAGTCAGCTGCCGGGAATGCAAAAGCGCATTATTCGGTTGTGCAATCAGCTTCATCGCCCAGTGATCACTGCAACGCAAATGCTCGATAGCATGGTCGACAATCCCCGGCCGACGCGGGCCGAGATCACCGATATAGCGAATGCGGTGATTGATGGGTCGGATGCTCTTATGCTTTCGGCCGAAACCGCAAGTGGCGCTCATCCGTTTGCGTGCATTCAAACAATGCATGAGATTATCTCCGAAGTAGAGCGCACGACTGATCTTTACTACGATATTTCACTCACCGATGAGTCACTAGAAGTTTCAGAGGCGATCGCGGCGAGTGCCTGTTTGACCGCCCTCAAAGTTGAGGCCGCAGCGATCGTTTGTTTGAGCACCACAGGAAAAACAGCGATACACATTTCACATTATCGGCCGAAAGCGAAAATCTTCGCTCTTACGAAAAGTATTGACGCATTGAACCGCCTAGAGCTTGTGTGGGGGTTACAAACATTCATCATGAACCCCTATCAGTCGGCGGAAGAGGCGTTAATTCAGATTGAAGACATTTTGCTTCGTTATAACCTCATTCAACCAAATGATCGCGTTGTAGTCACATTAGGACTACCGGTCGCCGAACAAGCGAAGACAAACACGCTTCGCGTTTTACAAGTGAAAAAAACAAAGCCAAAAGGTCAGCCAATTGATCTTCCAGCTCGCTATCGCGAGCTAAAACCTACAGATTCCTAGACAACGCAGCGTTTCGCCGCTACGGAAGTAATTCCGCCCTATGACCGCCGAGGGTGAATGCCGCGGGTTCTATCGCCGATTTGGCCGATATCGGTCCCAGCATTTTGAATTTGGAAGGGAGAGATCTGTGAAAACAAAAATAGTTTTCACGGGGACATCTTGATTCGAGCCTATAACCTCTGACTTCGCGTGTAGAAATATTTTTCTTGTGAATAATTTTGTTGACCGACCTTCGCGCATCCTATTCTTATTATTTTTCAGTTTAATTTCTAATTTGCTTTTGAAAGCGGTTCTACGGCAAAAGCACCCGACACACTTACTTTAAAGCTCAACAGCGGGCCGGCAATGTCATGCTTGGGTTGCCTTGAGAAATCACTCTTAAAAACATGTGGTAGGTTTCGTTTAAATCCGTGAAGGAGGAATCTAATGTCAGAGGCACTTAGTGAAAACCATCTCGAGTTGCACGAGCGCGCGATCCAGTTAAGTCGGGAATTGCGTCGCCTCGAGGGCGAACTGATTCTAATTTTAGACGAAATTGATCAACAAAAGTTTTTTAAACGACTTGGATATGCCAGTCTGTTTACTTATGCCGTTGGCGCCTTGGGATTAAGTGAAGCCAATGCTTACGCATTTATTTCTGTGGCCCGCAAGAGCCGTGAGATCCCGGAGCTGAAAATCGCCGTGATTGAGCAAAAAATCACAGTTGCTAAGGCTAGTCGAATTGTGGCCGCGATTACTAAGGAGAATGCGCCCGCTCTAGTTAAATTCGCTGAGACGCACACTACTCGTCAAACTGAAATTGAAGTGGCGCGCCTTCAGCCAAGCGTCGCGGTTTTGGATAAAATTAAGTTTAAGGGGGAGGATCTTGTCCAACTTGAGTGCGGGATCACGAAAGACACACACGAAAAGCTTGAAAGGGTAAAGTCACTACTGGCAGCGAAGGGGCAATTTAGTCTAGACAAAGTTCTATCTGAGGTTCTGGAAGATTATTTGGAGCGACATGATCCAGTGAGAAAGGCCGAGAGAGCGCTTGCGAAGAAGCCGGAAACTAAAAAGCTCTGCGCGCTCAGAGTTCGGGCGAGTTCAAAGCGAGCGCCCGTCCCCGCCCGCACTAAGCATCAAGTTCATGCGCGAGATCAAGGGCGTTGTACTCATGCTAATGCAAATGGTGATCGCTGTGCGAATGATCGATGGATTGAACTTCATCATATCCGACCTGTTAGCAAAGGGGGCAGCAATGAGGTGGAAAATCTAATGACGCTTTGTGGTTTTCATCATGATTTGATTCACCAGTTAAGCCTGCCGCTGGACTGAGAGGTCGTGGATTACTCGCCGACAGTAGAGCGTCCCCAGCGGCCTTGGCCAAATTTTACGCCCGTAGCCTTCACAATTGACAAAAAATCGCTGCTGTTCTTCTCTAGTGCTCCACTTATTAGGGGGCTTCTTATGTCAGTTCTGCGCTTGGTGACGGTGTTTGCGGCGTTCTTTTCCATTCAGTGTATGGCGGCGTCGAAGCTCGTATTTATGCGAGAGTTCCAAGACCGCAAGCAAATCATCCTTAAAGAGGGTGAAAAGGAAGCTCAATTGACCGATGGCGACCTTTGGCATCTTTATCCAGATTTAACTGCGGATGGGAGAAAGGTAGTTTGGGTGCAAGGGCCAAATGAAACTGATCTTGCGGTTACGCTCTATGATTTGGAATCAAAAAGTCTAGAGCAGTGGAGTCTTCCGACAAAAGGGATGTCGCTGCAACCGCGGTTTTCAAAAGATGGGAAGAAGATATTTTTCTCGGCCGTCACTAAAGACGGTAATAAAATAGCTCAGTTTGAGCCTGCGATGGCGAAATCAAAAATTATCGCCAAAGTTAAAGGCGCTCCCACGGTCTATGAGCTAACGCCTACCTATGTTCCTCACGAGGGGCAGGGCTACTTCCCCAGACCATCTTCCGACGGCATGAAAATTTATTTCCAAAGAAATTTAAACAGCAAAAAAGAAATCGTTGAGTACAGCTACTGGGATAAAAAGACGCGCGTTCTTGTTGAAGGTATGGCGCCGGCGCTGTCGCTCGATGAACAATGGATCGCGTACACGACTAAGCAATCTGGGAATTGGGACATTTGGAAAGTGCAAGTACGAACGGGCGAAAGAATTCAGGTGACTGCGGCGTCGGGTGATGAAATGGCGCCGACATTTAAACCCGATGGGCGCCTAGCTTTCGCCGCCAACCGCACTGGCAAATTTCAGATCTATGGGGAGGACGGAAGTTCATGGGTTGAGCTTGCACCAAGTACTGCTGACGATTATGCCCCCCAGTTTGCGGGCGACAGTTCTTACAGGCAAGAATTGCTGCCAAATTTGTTAGGGCCTCTGAGATCTTCCTTTGGCGCTGTAGAGCACATGGGCAGAATTTTTCTCTGCGGTGGACATGCGGGATCCGAGCATACCTATCCGCCTGAGAGTTTCACGGATGTGTTTCAAGTGTTTTACAAAGGACAATGGAGGGAGCTTGCGCCCCGGCCACATAAATCTCATGGGTTTCAGTTAGCAGCCTATGGAAACTACATTTACGCCTTTGGGGGCTTTGCGTACGAGGGTTCAACAAAGCCAAAGTGGAAATCCATCGACGCCATTGATCGTTACAATATTGCAACCAACAATTGGGAAACTATAGGGCGACTGCCGCGCAAAAGATCATCAAACGCACTCGTAACGGTAAATGAGAAAGTTTATCTCTTCGGTGGGTGGGATGCGACGCCTAAAAAAGCTGGCGACTTTGAAGGCACATTTCATAGCGCGATCGATGTTTTCGACTTAAAATCCGAGAAAATTACCACGTTGCCTTGGTCAATGCCAGCCCCACTTCGGCGTGCATTTACTGCGACATCTTATAATGGGAAAATCCTTCTGATCGGGGGGCTCGGGCAAGGCAGCACGCATTTCGAATTGCTCTCGAATGTAACGGAAGTCGATCCATTAAATGGGCAAACACGTGAGCTCACGGCTCTCCCATTTGCGACCTTCGCGCCAGCGGCCGGAGTTCTAAACAATAAGCTTTTGGTATTTGGAGGCATGTTTAAAACGGGTCCGGAAGATTATGAATACGTCTCGCACGTCTACTCGCTTGACCTCAAGGCGAACGACAAGTGGGCGCACACCGGCCGTTTTTTAAAAGAAACAAAGGGCTTTTCTCAAGTGGTCAGGTTTCACGAAGGATTAGCAGTTCTCGGTGGGCATCACTATTATGGCGATCGTGATGAGCCGGTCTCAACCTTTGAAATGTTTTTGAATTCAAAAGACTAGCGGCGACCCGGGATCTTTTTAAGCGTGTAAACGATTTCCCAAAAGGGAATGACGGCTGCGACGTCGTCGAATTTAAAGCTCATCGTAAGTACGCCGCCCTGGCCAGATTGCTTTTCGTTGGTCAGACCCTTAGCCGCAAGCGGGTCCGCATCGCTAACTGCAAACAAATAACCAAGATCCTTCATAGAGTTGTTTTGCATCTCGGTAAGATTTACTGTAACCAATCCTTCTTTAGCCTTAGGATCCTTGAAAGGCGCCATCCTTGCGTAATGGACTAAGGCGCGAACTACTGGAAGCTCTTTTTCTTCGACCGTGACTCGTTTGCTTTCCTCTGTAAACAGATACTTGTTATACCAATCAACGAAATCACTGAGAAGTTTGTGATTGGTAATAACGATTTTCTTCTTACCTTCACCGAGATCTTCAGTCGTCATAATTTTAAGTGCCGCGAGAATGTCGATTAGGCGATCAAGTTTGTTTGTCGGCTGTTGAAAAATTTGAATGCAGTAATTGCGCAGCAGATACTGATTGATCTGCAGTCCTTCTGGCGTTTTCTCTCCCGCTTTGAATCCGACGAGACTGATGATCGCAGCAAGGCGCGTGATCATATGGGGAGGGAACATTTCCTCAGCTTCAACCGATGCCGACTCCAGGTTTTTTATTCGCTGATTTGCATCTCGAAGATGCGAGTTCACTGTTTTAACCATGGCTTTTAGCCACTCAGGAAAAGTTTTAAACTGCGCATGAAGAGCGGAAAAGGGGAGAGTGATCACTTCCGCTTCGCCCATAGCTTTCGCACCAGCAGAGCGTGGTTTGTTATCGAAGAAGGCCATCTCTCCCAGCATCTCGCCGGGCTTTAATTCCGCTAAAACGATTTCGCCAGAACCTTTGGATTTAGTGATGGCGATGCGACCTTTCTTGATCACATACATCGCGTCCGAAGCATCACCTTCGCGAAATAAAATGTCGCCGTTGCCCAATTTCTTTACGCCGGACACGAGTTCCTTCCTCTTGAGATTTCGAGGAGTTACCTTTTGCTAATTTGATTATGCGAGACGGCGAAGGCGTCGGCTACTGGACCAAGATCTAAAACGACATCTCTTTTAAATTCTCGTCGATGCGAAGGGGTGCATCCGTGACGTTGGTCACCTCTTTAGGGGTCACGCCAGGAGCCACTTCTATGAGCAGAAATCCTTCTCTCGTGACATCAATGACTGCGAGGTCAGTTACGATGCGATGGACGCAGCTCATGCCAGTTAACGGCAGGGTGCATTTTTGCAGCAGCTTCGTATTGCCTGAGCGATCTAAGTGTTGCATCGCCACGATCACTCGCTTCGCGCCAGAAACCAAATCCATAGCGCCGCCCATGCCCTTTACAAGTTTACCTGGGACCATCCAATTCGCTAGAGAACCGCTTTGGTCGACCTGCATGGCGCCTAAAACTGTTAAATCAATGTGCCCGCCACGAATCATGGCAAAGCTTTCCGCGGAATCAAAAAACGCGGCGCCTGGAGTAGTAGTGATTGTTTGTTTACCGGCGTTGATGAGGTCTGGGTCGACTTCCTCTGTCGTGGGAAATGGGCCAACTCCCATAACGCCGTTTTCACTGTGCAACATAACATTTATGTGTGAGGGAATGTAATTCGCGACGAGTGTGGGAATACCGATGCCGAGATTTACGACGTACCCGCTTTGGACCTCTTGGGCGACACGCATGCAAATTTGCTCTCGGGTGATTGGATTTAACATAAAGCTAATTCTCCTCTAACGTGTCGTCAGATTTTCGATGCGTTTTTCGTAACCATTGCCTTTGAAAATTCGCTGAACAAATACTCCCGAGGTGTGAATTGCGTTAGGGTCCAATTCTCCCGGTTCAACAAGCTCTTCCACTTCAGCGATCGTGATCTTGCCCGCGGCCGCGACCAAGGGATTAAAATTTCTGGCGGTCTTGCGGTAAACAAGATTGCCTAATTTATCGCCCTTCCACGCTTTAACAAAAGCGTAATCACCGCGAATCCACTTTTCCATGATGTATTTACGACCCTCGAACTCGCGAACTTCTTTGCCTTCCTGAACCACGGTCCCTACACCAGTGGGAGTGAAGAACGCAGGAATGCCAGCGCCACCGGCCCGAAGTCTTTCCGCTAACGTCCCTTGAGGATTCATTTCAACCTCAAGCTGACCACTTAGGAATAACTTTTCGAAAAGATCATTTTCTCCCACGTAACTAGAAACCATTTTTTTTATTTGGCCTTTTTCCATCAGAAGACCAAGCCCAAAACCATCAACCCCGGCGTTATTGGAAACGCACGTAAGATTCTTTACGCCCATTTCTCTTAATCCTGAGATGCTGTTTTCGGGAATTCCACAAAGCCCAAAACCCCCGAAAAGAAGTGTCATCCCGTCTTTGACTCCCGCCAGGGCTGCTTGGGGACTTGAGTAAACTTTTGGCTGGCTCATACTCTCTCCACGATTAAAGCTACGCCTTCGCCGCCGCCAATACATAGGCTGGCCATGCCGTAACGGCGTTTATGGGTTTGCAGTGCATGAATTAATGTTGTGAGGATGCGCGCTCCGCTGGCACCGATTGGATGGCCGATCGCGACTGATCCACCGTGAACATTTGTTTTGTGTCCTGCAATGTTTAAATCTTTGAGCGCAGCCATTGTCACCACACTAAAGGCCTCGTTGATTTCGAACAAATCAATTTGGTCCATTGTTAAACCTGCTCTTTGAGCTGCGATTCTCATGGCGCCGGCCGGAGCAGTAGTAAACCATTTGGGATCTTGAGCGAAAGTTCCGTGACTAAGGATTTTAGCAATGGGTTTTAGGTTTTTCTGTTTTAGATATGTCTCGCTCACTAAAACAAGTGCCGCGGCTCCGTCATTGATCTTGCTCGCGTTCGCCGCAGTAATAGTTCCGTCTTTATCAAAGGCTGCGCGAAGTTCGCTCATTTTATCGAAGCGCGCCTTGCCGGGCTCCTCGTCAGTATCAATGCGAATAGTGCCTTTTTTATCGGCGATTTCAACCGGGGTGATCTCGTCGCGAAACGCGCCGTCTTGAATTGCTTTTTGCGCCTTTTTATAAGACTCAATCGCGAATTCGTCTTGGTCTTGACGGGTGTGTTTATATTCTTTCACGCAAAGCTCAGCCGCATTACCCATATGCCAGTTACTGTAGGGATCCCAAAGTCCGTCGCGAAGCATAGAGTCCACCATTTGAACGTGACCCATGCGATAACCGCCGCGGGAATTTTCTAGTAGGTGAGGCGCTAGGGTCATGTTTTCCTGACCTCCGGCTACTACGACCTCGGAATGTCCAAGGCTCAAAGAGTCCGCTGCAAGCATGACGGCTTTTAATCCGGACCCGCAAACTTTGTTAATTGTCATGCAAGTGACACTCGTAGGGAGGCCCGCATAAATGGCAGCTTGCCTTGCGGGTGCTTGACCTGCGCCTGCGGTTAGAACTTGACCCATAATGCACTCATTCACATCTTGGGCAGAGACATTTGATTTTGCTAAAGCAGCTTTAATCGCGATCGCACCTAAGCGGGGTGCGGGTACGGATGAAAATGCACCTTGGAAACTGGCGACCGGAGTACGCTGGGCTGCAACAATATATACAGGCTGACTCATGAGAGCTCCCTCCAAAGTGACACTTTATTCGTGCGGCCAGAGTTTCGATGGCGGTCCCGGCCTTGTCAAATTGTGCCGGGGTGCGATAGAGTGCGGCTCTACTTGGGGGAACAACATGATTGCTCGTGCGTTAATTTCTCTCGTTGCAAGCCTTGCCTTTAATGCAGGCGCTGCAGTCATGGAGTTTAAGCCTTCGGCCATGGAAACAAAGCCAGGCGACCACCTTTTGGTGCGTGGAATCGACGGTGATGTGCGCATCACTCAAGGCAAGGCGGCGCAAATCGTCGTTAAAGTAAAACAGGAGATGAGCGACAACGCGAGCTCGGCGATTCGCCAGTCGATGGATGAGTGGAACTTTTCCATGCAGCGGGGAGAGGCGGGGATAGAGGTCGTGGTGCAGAGCCCGCATACTAAGGAGGTCTGGCGTGAAATTCTTAAAAGCGGCGGCGGCCCAAAGTTTCATATTGAAATCGTAGCCCCTTCAATGCCGCTCGATATGGCATGGCGCGCTGGCAGCATTAATCTGGAAAATTGGGGAGCAAAAGCTCAAATCAGCATTCAACAGGGGCAAATCGTAGTTAACGGGGGCGCGGGCGATTTACGCGCAGTTGGCCAAGAAGCAGATGTCCGGATTAAAAACCGCACGGGTCGGGTTGAGGCTGAATCCTTCAGCGGAAAAGTAGTTATTAGCGGAGTGAAGGGCAATCTTGAGATGGAATGCTTTAACGGCGAGGCGACCATAAACGATGTTGAGGGGCTACTAAGTTTAAAGACATTCAAAAGTCCGGTTACGGTCTCTGGAGGTAAGGGTCGCATCGATTTTGAAACGATTCGCGGGCCCATTAAAATTAGTAATTTTGGTGGGGATTTAAAGGGCACTTCGGATGAAGCCTCGGTTACGGCTAAAATCGCAGGTACCAATGAAGTTCGTATCACTAGTAATGCCGGGCCAGTTACGTTAGATCTTGTGAATTCGGGAGCAACTGTGACTGCAACCTCAGTTGAGGGAGTCATCACCGGCCCCCCTCACCTAAGGGCCGATCAGATGGCAGGGCAAAAAGTAATGAGGGGCCGCCTTAAGGGTGGAACCGATGGTTCCGTGATTGTGCGCACACAAACGGGTGCGATTCGAATACGTTAGACGGGACCCCCCGCGAAATTTTGTTGACGGAATTTTGAAAATCGCCGACGTTCCAGCCTATGTCCAAAGCAAAAAAACCGGCGAAAAAGCCGGCCAAGAAAAAAGTCGTCGCTAAGGCGAAGGCGGCTGTAAAAAAGCCAGCCAAAGCCAAGGTTAAAACTGCTCCAAAGGCAGCTAAAGTTAAAGTAAAGCCGCTTGTAAAGGTGGCAAAGCCAGCTAAGCCCGTAAAGCTTAAAAAGCCTGTGGTCGTAGTTGCGCCGAAAGCTACAGTTGCAGCTGTGCCAAAGGCAGCGGTCGTCGCTACTCCAAAGACTGGGAAGCCGGCAAAAGTGGTCGTGGCTCCAAAGCCCGAACCCGTCGCCAAAGTTAAAGAGCCTAAAAAGGCTAAGGCGCCTCCGGTTGAAGTGGTTGAGGTGGAACTAGAGCCCACCGAACCCGAAATCACCGAAGAAATCGTCCTGACTGACGCTGAAGGCCGCAGATATTGCCGAGTGAAGGATTGCGACCAGCTTTCCACCGTCGACACTTACTGCCGCTATCATTATTTACTTTATTGGAAGCGAATCCAGGTGCGAAAGAAGATCCTTACCGAAGGAAAGCTTGAGCGCTACGTCGAAGAGCTAACAGCCCGGTACCCTGATAAGTTCCTTGATATGCTCCGCAAAGACTTAAGGAGCGAGAAAGAATTCGTAGCCGCCATCCAAGAACTCGAGATCGACGAGTCGGGAGACGGAGATTTCGAAAACGAAGAGGAAACCTTCATCGATGAAGTGCGCGGGATGCAAGAAGCCCCAAGCACGACGGAAGAAGATTTTTAGTCCTCTTTTGCAAAAGGTCTTTCCCCAATGCGTTGTTTAAGCGCCCTAATCGTCTCAGTCTGCGCGGTCGCTACCTTAAGCGGCTGCCCAGGCGCAGTTAAAAACGCTACAAAAGATGCCGCCCCAAAATGTGAGGCTAAGGGCAGTCCTTGTTTATCCACCGGCGAATGCTGCCGGGGTTTATTCTGCCGTGATGAAAACGAAAACGAGAAAAAGGTTTGTAAGTAACTTCCACCATCTGGCCGGCAGAGGGTGAAATAAGTCATTCGTGACGCGATGATGGGAAAACTCAGGAAAAAAACTAATGTCACCGAGGGTCTAGATATGAAAGCACCAATCGTCGATGATGATCATTCGCACACCATTCTAAAAGACGGAAAGAAGTGCACCTGGTTTACCAAAAAACTGTGGGCGGAAGCCGCGGATTTACCTGTGTTTGATTTCGAGGTATCGCAGTTTAGCGGTTACGATGAAGACTATTGGTTTGGCGACCGTATTAAGCCAACGATTAATAAAGTCCTCGAACACTACAATAGAATTCAACGCGCGGATTAAAACTATCCCATTATCATTAGCGAAGACGGCCTAATCATGGACGGTGTGCATCGAATCGTTCGTGCCCATCTTGAGGGGCGCAAAACCATCCGGGCCGTGCGTTTTAAGAAGAACCCAGAGCCAGATTTAATTAGCTGAGCTGGTGTAACCTTCACCCCCAGCACCGACAGCTGATGTGCATCTCTCACGGCAGCGAAAAACTCAATTGGTGAACCAAGTCATGATGAACGCCACAAAGCGTCGTTAGATTTTCCACCTCATTGCAGCCCCCTTTACTAACGGGCCGGATATGATGAAGTTCAATCCATCGATCATTTCCACAGCGATCGCCATGTTCATTAGTGTAAGTACAACGCCCTTGATCTCGCGCGTGAACCTGATGTTTGGTGCGGGCGGGAGGCGGCGTTCGTTTTGAACTCGCGTGAACTCTGAGCGCGCAGAGTTTTTCAGTTTTCGGCTTCTTCGAAAGCGCACGCTCGGCCTTCCTAACTGGATCATGTCGCTCCAAATAATCGCCCAGAACCTCAGATAGAACTTTGTCTAAACTAAACTGACCTCTTCTCGCCAATAGTGCCTTTACCCTTTCAAGTTTTTCGTGCGTGTCTTTCGTGATCCCGCACTCAAGCTGAACAAGATCTTCACCCTTAAACTTAATTCTATCCGAAACGGCACCTCTTGGTTGAAGGCGCGCCACTTCAACTTCAGTTTGGCGGGTCGTGTGCATCTCGGCAAATTTAACTAGATCGGGCGCATTCTCTTTATTAATTGCAGCCACAATCCGACTAGCCTTAGCAACTGTGATTTTTTGTTCAATGACAGCGATTTTTAACTCCGGGATCTCACGGCTCTTACGAGCCACAGAAATAAATGCGTAAGCATTGGCTTCACTTAATCCCAAGGCTCCAACGGCATAAGTAAATAGACTGGCATATCCCAGTCGTTTAAAAAAATTTAGTTGATCGATTTCGTCTAAGATTAGAATAAGTTCGCCTTCGAGGCGGCGGAATTCCCGACTTAACTGGATCGCGCGCTCGTGCAATTCGAGATGGTTTTCACTAAGTGCCTCTGACATTAAAGTCCTCCTTCGCGAATTTAAAAAAAATCTACCACATGTTTTTAAGAGTAATTTTTCATGGCCCCCAAGCATGACAATGCGGAGCTCGCCGTTGAGCTTTAAAGTAAGTGTGCCTGGTGCTTTTGTCGTAGAATCACTTTCAAAAACAAATTCCAAATTAAACTAAATAATGACAAGATTAGGCTGCGCGAAAGTCGGTCAACAAAAATTCTTAGAAAGAATTATTAGGAAGAAAATTTCCAAATGAATGCTCTCGATGGTGAGGGGCGCATCACTATTTGAATCAATTTAATTATTAGATGCTTTCGCCCTGTTGGCGGCCAGAGGGTGGCAAAGGCTGAATTAATTTTTAGGGGCGGGGACACGCTTTAGTTCACTAAGCTGCGTTTTAGTCATGTGCACGATAATTTTTTGTCCCGTCTTCATATCCGAAAGCAGCACAAGATTCCTTGGGACAACGAATACGTTTTTGTCCGAAAGGACTTCGACTTGCTTTTCATCGTAGGATTTTACAGTACCTTCAAGCGCGGCTTCGTTACTGGCAAAACCAAAGGTCGACGGGCTAGAAAGTGAGATGGCAGTGAAGGAAAACATGACTAAAAGATTCCTCATTTCGCACCTCCGTCTGGGTTAGGGACTGTGAGGTTAGGAACGGTAAGACCTGGGCCAGGAGATCGAGGGTTATTTGTTAAGCGGCTAATGTCATCTTCTGACTTTATGATCGAAAGATCCGCCTCGCATGCCTGCGCCGATAAGCATTCAAGCGGATCCGTATTTATCGATTTAAAGCGGCAATAGAAGTTCACTCTACGCCTGCCCAAATGCATTTGTCCGCAGTAGGAATCGCATTCCGCTACCATTGCGCATACTGGGGTCGAATCAAGAAATTTTCTCTTCGCGGAAATGCCGACGCAGTTTTTGTTGTAATTTAAGCAGACTGAAGAAAACGCGGACTCACAAAGAACTAGTATTGAAAAGGCCAATAGAGTGTATTTCATAGCCCGATTATTACGTGGCTGGCCACGTAAGTATATAGGTCGTAAGTCTAGGCTGCTCGCCTTCGGGAGAGGGGGGCACCCGCGATGTCGCGGGTGAAAAATGATTATGTGATTCAAGCCCTAGGCGCTGCCCAGGGCATATTTCTACATAGAGGTATCAGATGCAGAAGCGCTGCCGGGTGTGATGATGACATCAACTCTGCGGTTTTGAGCGCGGCCTTCGGCCGATTTATTTGTGGCAACGGGCTTCTTGAAGCCATAGCCAACGGATTCGATTTTTGCCTTTTGGACCCCGGAGGTCTCGAAGTACTCAGCAACCACTGCCGCTCTTTGTTCAGAGAGCTTCGCGTTGTTAGCGGGATTGCCCGTTGAATCCGTATGTCCCTCAATTACGATTGCAGTAGGATTAAGTTGCTCAGCGATTGTTTTCACTTTCGACAACAATGCGAGCGAGTTTGACGGAAGTTCAGCTCGTCCACTTGGGAAGGCCAACGTTTTAAGGCGAATTAAGAGTTTGTCGCCTTGCTGATATACATCTGCTTCTTCGGAGCTAAACTGAGTGCGTGCGTTTTCCATCGCTTCTTGAACGCCAACGACTTTTTTTGCTGCGCTAAGCTGTTTTTCTTTATCGCTAAGACTTTTATCCATAGTGCCAATGGTCGACTGGGCATCGCCCACTTCGCCACGGAGTTTGCTGATCTCATAGTTCTGTCTTACGATTTTAAGCGCCGCGGCCTCATCGAGGTCAGAACCTTTTTGCTTTGTTGTTGCGAGAACATCGACAAGAAGTTTCGCACTAAAATTAGCTTTTGTTACTGCCTCTTGGTAAGCGTCGGGCGCGTGGCGATTGCCAACAATTGCATTTTCTGCAGTCACTAAATCGAACTCAGCTTGCTTTAGAGTTTTTGGTGCATTTCCCTTAGCGCCATCGTCCTTAGCACCAGTCACCATTGCTCGAGCGTTGCCGATTTGGGTTGTTTGAATGGCCAACAATTCTAGGTTTTGATAGCCCAGCTGAAGTTTTGAAAACTCCTTTAAAGAAAGATTCTTACTTAAATTTGCGGCGTCATTACGTAAATCGTCATCAAGATCATTTAACTTATCTTTTAGCTGGGAAAAGTTTCTGGCTCCAGCTTCGATTGCGGCTTTTCGTGCGTCAAGCACACCTTGGGCTCTGACGACACGGTTTGCCGTCGTCCCTTTTGCTTTTTCATAATGAGCGCGTCCATAAGCCACGTCTTCTAGTATGGCCTCTTGCTTGCGATTTTTACGCAAACCATCCTTTGCGTCATCGAGATATTTTCTGCTCTTTTTAAAATCATCGGCCGCGAGCACATCGAAGTGGTTGGCATATCCATCGTTGATGTCTGACTCGAGCCTAGCGACTTCTTCAGTCGGGTTCGCCGTTTTAGCGACATCGGCTTTTTTCACCGAGGAACCGCATCCTAATAAAAGAGTTGAGCCGAAGAGGCTGAGCCCACCAATAAACACCAATTTATAAAGACTATTTTTTTTCATGAGCACATCTAAAAGCATCATTCGTGCCTGCCTCACCTGGCATTATATATAAGAGTATCGCTAAGCGCATGCCCCAAGGGTGTTTGTGCCCCTGGTTTTCCGCCCCTCTGGGGCATAGAGCCTTTTTTTACGCATAAGACGGGTTCAATGCTTTACTGGATCTTCGTCGTCTTCGTCGATGTCATCAACGCCCAGCTTCGACTTAATTTCCGAAACCACTTCGTCTTCGGGAGCATGAACTAACACATCCGTATCATCGCCGAGAAGCTTATCAGCCTCTTTTTCGAGTTCGCTGTTTATGGCAGAAAACTGTAGGTGAACCTGGCGACCCTCGACCTCATACATTTGCCAAACGCGGGGAAATCCAGAGTCATCGGTCGCTGAAAACATCTCGTCGAGCATCGTAGCTCCGACGTCGACGGCAAGGTTTAGAATCTTCACGGTGTCGTCTTTACCACCCTTATAGTCGACAGAGATCTCAAAATTCTTTTGTCTTAACCGGCCGCTTTCGAGAAAGCCCATCTGTAAGATCACTTCATCAGGGTAAATTCGGCCTTCGACAAGGAACTTGCCGCTTTTTACCTCATCAGCAAATGTGTCTTTTAGGACCGCAATCACTTGATTTACATAGTCTTTGGGCAGCTGGGTCCATTTTGTGGATTTACTCTTGCGCGGCTCCATTGTGCAGACCTCGATATTGTCTATATTATTCAAAATTTGACCTTCGGATTACAGGGGATTATAAGGCCTTACAACCGGCAGGACAATCTTTGGTAGCAGTCATAGGAGGCTTATCCGTGCTCCAGTCTGAAATGAGCAACGGCCAAGGTGTATATATTTCAACCTATGGTTGCCAGATGAACACGAACGACAGCGAAAGAATGCTTTCGCTGCTTGAAATGGTCAATTACACGCCAGTTCAGACTCCCCAAGAGGCGTCTCTCATTATAATCAACTCCTGCAGCGTGCGTGAAAAACCCGTCCATAAGGTTCATTCCGAAGTCGGCAAATATCGTAAGCTCAAAGAGAAAAACCCAAGACTAAAGATTGGCATCGCGGGATGCGTGGCTCAGCAGGAAAAAGAAAAGTTAATGCTGGACGTGCCACTGATCGACTTTGTTTTAGGCACGGATGCCATTGATCAATTGCCGGAAATCATTGGCC
>JAYSTF010000099.1:0-28467 GCA_043720065.1 Pseudobdellovibrionaceae bacterium
CATAAATTCCTGAGGAATTTATGACGCAAGAGTGGACAAAAAGTCGACGGGCACCCTAAGGTATTGCGATGTGGAGAAAATGCAGTTCATGCAAGAAACCAATTGCCCTCGGCGCCCGGTACTACGTCTGTAACGTTTCGACGTGCAATAGCCAGCGGACTGGGTATGTTTTCTGTAGCGTTGTTTGCTTTGAGAATCATTTGCCAACCGCGCGCCACCGAGATGCGTACGCTGTGGAAGAAAAGGCCCCAATGACTCTGGGGTCGAAACCAGCGACTCATTCCCAGACTCCCCAAGAAATCTTGGTGATAGCCTCAAGGCTTAAGGAATATGTTCAGGCCCGTTCGGAATTTAGCACCTCCCAGTCGGTTATGGATATCCTCTCGCAACACTTGAGGATTCTCTGTGACAGGGCGATTGATAATGCTCGTGCGGAGGGCCGGAAAACGGTTATGGATCGGGATTTCCAGTTCTTGCGGCAGCTTAAATAAAACTTTCAAAAGCCAGGCGGCCGTGCTAGGTTGCGCGTCAAGTTTACAGTCTGTTCGAGATTTTATTGGCATTTGGCCCGTACCTTCCTGGACCGACCCCAATCCTCCAGGAGGCATCATGGGCACGAAACTATACGTAGGAAATCTTCCATTTTCGGTGGACGACCAGAGTCTGCAAGACGCATTTGCGCAAGCGGGTCAGGTTGCATCCGCACGCATCATCACGGATCGCGAAAGCGGTCGCAGCAAAGGCTTCGGTTTTGTTGAAATGGCGACGGATGACGGCGCCAAAAAAGCAATCGCCGAACTCAACGGCAGCGAGTGGGAGGGCAGAGCAATGACGGTTGCGGAAGCTCGACCCCAAGAACCTCGTGAGAACCGCGGCGATCGCGGCGGATACGGTCGATAATCATGGATCTTAAAATTCAAACGTTCGATGAACTGCCTTTGGGTGGTGGCCTTCGTCGCGCCATTCTGGCCATGAATTACACAAAACCAACACCAGTCCAGTCGCAAGCTATTCCGATCGTGTTTGCCGGCGGCGATGTGATTGCCTGCGCTCAAACAGGAACTGGAAAAACGGCCGCATTTTGTATTCCGATGATCGAGAAGCTAACGCACGACAAAGGATCAAGCGCATTGATTCTTGTGCCGACGCGTGAAATCGGTCTACAGATTCTTGATGTCCTTCGCGAGTTAACGAAATTCACGCAGGAAATTCGCTCTACTCTTTTAATTGGTGGAATGCCCATGGGGGCTCAATTTCGCGCGCTTAAAAGCCATCCGCGAATTATTGTGGCGACTCCGGGACGCATAGTGGATCACCTCCGGCGGAAATCGCTCAATCTTAGCAACGTGAAAATGCTCGTTCTCGACGAAGCAGACCGAATGCTAGACATGGGCTTTGCGCCTGACCTTGACGCGGTTCTTCGGCACTTACCGAAAGTTCGTCAAACCATGATGTTCTCGGCCACAGTGCCGCCGAATATTTTGAAGCTTGGCGCTAAGTTTTTAAACAATGCCAAGCGGGTTGATGCCGGCGAAAGTGCAAAGCCACCAGCGAAGATCGAGCAATCTACTATTGAGACGACCGATGGCGGAAAAATAAATATATTACTTCAGGAACTAAAAACGCGCGAAGGTTCGGTCCTTATCTTTACTCGCACTAAGAGACGTACCGATAAACTTGCGAAGCAATTGTTCCAATCAGGTATTAAGGTAAATCGCATACATGGCGATCGCAGCCAGGCTCAAAGAACCCAAGCTATTGATGGATTCCGCAAAGGGTCCTTTCGAGTTCTGGTTGCGACCGACATTGCTGCCCGAGGTATCGATATCCCTCATATTGCCCATGTCATAAATTATGATCTTCCACAGTGTGCTGAAGACTACGTTCATCGCATCGGCCGAACGGCGCGCGCGGGTGCTGAAGGAAAAGCATTGAGCATTATCGCCCCTCAGGAAAAGGGACAGTGGCGAGAGATTACAAAATTAATGGCAAAAGCACAGGGTCAAAAGGGCTTCCGCTAATTTTAAGGAAGCCGAGGCGACCCGGCGCCGCGAGCGCACTCTGCGACAGTGGTTGTACCTGATGAAGTCGGCGGCATAGTCCTTAAGAATGCCCACTTTCAGACCATGCAACTAATAATAGTTGATGTGACGAAATCTAAAAACCTTACATGTCGTTACTATTTAGGGTGATTCAAGCTAGTAGAGAACATGCTCTAATGTTAAGTTTAAGTTTATGTTTATGGAATCACTTTTCAAACAGAAGCGGTGTGCGCAGTTTCGGTATTGCTTAGCTCTAGTTATTACCGGCATGGCTTTATACGCAGAAAACTGGTTCGCAGACGTTTATGACTTCGAGTTGCCCTTTCTTTTTTTTATACCAATTGTGCTCCTAGTATCGAGATTTTGGGGCTTTGGCCCGAGCTTGGTTGTTATCGGCCTAGGGGGTCTTGGAGCGGACTATTTCTTCACCTATCCGGGCAATCAATTTACCTTCAATACTCGCGAAGGGGTGCTGCGGTTTCTCTTTTTTGTTGTGAGCTGCACCCTAGTCTCTTGGCTCATAGCCCGGTGGACGAAGCTGGAGAGCGATCTGAAATTGGCGCTTAAGGAACTGCGTGAAACTGAGATGGGACGGCTTGCGCTCCTTGAGGCGGCGAATAAGGCCAAATGCGAGGCGGATGCGGAGCGGGAACAGGCCGAAAGCGCAAATCGCGCGAAGTCTGAGTTTCTTGCAAATATGAGTCATGAAATTCGCACACCACTTGGCGCAGTTTTAGGCTTTACGGAATTATTGCGAGATTCGGACCTGTGCCAAGAGGAGCGTTCTGAGTTCATAGAAATCATCTCACGAAATGGTTCCGAGCTCGTTCGATTAATCGACGATTTGCTGGATTTATCAAAAATTGAAGCTGGAAAACTAGAAATCGAAAAGCGCGAAGTCGCGGTCCTTCGCCTGCTTGCAAGTGTGAAATCTTTGTTGTCCTTTAAAGCCAAAGATAAGGGGTTGGATTTTGACGTCGCGGTAACTGGATTTATTCCGGAAACGGTTTCTACAGATCCCACACGACTGCGCCAGGTTTTAATCAACATCATCGGCAATGCCATCAAGTTTACGAACGCCGGGGGAGTGCAAGTCAAAGTGCAGTGGCGGAGAAAACGGGAAAGCTCAGAGCTTGAGTTCCTGGTTTGTGATTCGGGACCTGGCATTCCCGCCGAGCATCAGGACCGGCTGTTTAAGCCATTTAGCCAAGCCGATAGCTCAACAACCCGTTGTTTTGGGGGGACGGGGCTCGGACTCGCTCTTTCCCGCCGACTCGCGCGGTCGATGGGAGGCGACGTTGTCCTTGCGGAATCTCATTTGGATTCCGGGTCTGTATTTAAGATCACCGTTGATGCTGGGGAAACTCGGACAAGTTCAATTTCAGAGCGCGCTAAAGTGACCGTCGCAAGCAAAAAAATCTTGAATCACCGTTCTCTCGAGGGCATTGAGGTGCTACTGGCAGAGGACTCTGAAGACAACCGAACTTTAATTTCAAGGGCCCTGGAATCTAGCGGCGCCCACGTCATCACTGTCAATAACGGGCGAGAGGCCGTTGAAGCTGCTTTACTACGCCCGTGCGACGTCGTGTTAATGGATATTCAAATGCCAATACTCGATGGCTGCGCGGCTGCTCGAGAGTTGCGTGATCGGGGTTTCAAAAAACCGATTCTCGCGCTTACGGCCTACGCGCTCCAAGAAGAGAGAGAAAAAACCGCCGCAGCTGGCTGTGACGCTCATCTAACCAAACCGATAGATTCTGGAAATTTAGTCAGCGCCGTGGCACATTTCGCAAAAGCGCAGCAGCAGGTTCATTAACGCGCCATATTCCATTGAAAAAAATTCCCTAGCCGGAGAAAAAACCTCAATAGCGGCAGACCCTTTTCCGTATTTGCGAAAAGTAGGTGAGTTTCTTAGGTGTTCCAAAATCAAGAACTAGTTTCCGGGGGGAATTTAGTGAAACGCTTCAACCTATTAATCATTGCATGCGTCTTTTTTAGTCAAACTGCTCTTGCCGAGTATTACGAGCGTGAGGGCAATTACGTCTACCGCATCCAACCTTACAAAGAACTCTGGTCCAGCGTAGCAGGCGTCAAGTTGACCGCGAAAATCGCCCAATCTGAAATGTTCCGAGTATTAAGCTCACTGCAAAGTAAGCGCATCCTCCCTGAAGCGATCATGAGCAGCGAGGATTTGGAAAATTATCGCAAATACCAAACGAGCACTGATGATTTGGTGAATCACCTAAACGAATTCGTTCGCGAGCAACGTGAGCGGGGTGCTGAGCTCGAGGGGATTGATCTTATCCCAAGTGCAATTGTTCTCCTTGTTGGTGGCAAAGTTTCGATTGGTGTAGGCAAAGGCATCGGAGCCTCTGGCTCTATCGGATGGGTAATTATGCCTGTGCGGGTTGAGAAAATTAATGCACTCAACGGTAAGGTTGAAGATGAGTATGTTTCTATCCGTTCGTCGGTTGTGGTGTGGCCCGCTTTGGACGCCGGGCTTGGCCTCGGTGGCGGAATGGTCAAGCGGGTGGGTGTTGCGGCGGTTTGGGGTAATGATTCGTTTGTTCGCCCAGAGCAGTTTTGGGGTGGTGGAGTTGCAGGCTCGTGGAGCCCAATCACCGTTGGAGTAGGCGCGAATTTTAAAGTAGGCACACTATTCAATTGGAGCGTTCCAACCCGATTCATTTACGCTATGGCCTCAGCAGATTTTGGTCCTTCGGTAGAAGTAGGTGCCCTGCGCGTGAATGCTTCCGTTGTTACAAGTGCTCCAGCAGTTCTTGGAATGTTTGATCGCGCGGCTGAGCAGGCGTTTAATCTTGAGCAGCGTGAGTCTTTCAAGCGCTTTGACAGATGGATGAAAGAAAATGGTCCGACGCCAAAAAAGAGTCGATCTTCCGACGATGAAGACAACGCTGATGTAGAAATTCCTGCAACCCCAGCGCCGGAGAACAAGCGGCGATAATCTCTTGCAATAGGTTGCGCATAGCATTATTAGTTCTTAATGATGTATGCGCGACTAATTCTCTGTCTTCTCTTAGCAGGGCTGCCATTAGGTTCTGTCGCGGCTCCCCTCGCTAATGACATGTCTCGTGAAATTCTCTTGAAGCGAATTGCGACCCTCCAAAAAGACCCGTTGTTTGCAAATCTTAAGGCGGCGGGTGGGCGAATCGCCGAAATCGTTCATTATGAAAGTGGCCTCTACATTAGATACTCACTTAGCAACGTTGAATGCGTTGCTCAATGGGCCGGCGATGCTTTGAAATTAGACCCAAAATGTCCAATCAAAATGGTCGTGCACCAGGCACCGAGTGATCGCAGCTCCATTATTGATGGGCCCGTCTCTCCAGAGCTCGCACTTATACAGAGTGCGGTGCGGTTCGTAGGCAACTCAACAGTGATTTTTCCACCGGTTGCGAAGGTCCTTGGTGTTCGTAAAGAGGTTGACCGGATGTATGTTAACTATTTGGCTCAGTCTGACGCTGGCCCGATCCAATGCACAGTAGCCTTGATTTCGTCGCCATCAGTCCGCAGGGATATTCCCGCTTGGCTTGCATACAAAGCAACTTGCGATAGCCACTAGCTCCGACGCCATTGATGATATTTAGCCACGTATTTTAGAAGATTCTGTGGTGCGGTCGCCTTGGTCCAAACACCGGCGGCAAGTTTATTGCCTTCAGCGAGCGTTGGATAAATGTGAATCGCGGCCATGATAGCTTTAAGCCCCAGTCCATGGCGTTTTGCTAGCACGATTTCCGCCATTACATCTCCCGCTTGCGGGCCGACGACGGTCGCGCCTAAAATCTTATCCTTACCATTTTCAACAATGAGTTTAATGAATCCCTGATTTGTCCCATCCGCCACGGCGCGATCGAGATGGGAAAAATCGTATTCGTAAGCTGTGAAATTTAATTTAGCTTCTGCGGCACCTTCTTCGGTGAATCCGACACGTGCAATTTCTGGATCGGTGAAGGTGCACCAGGGCAAATGACTGTAATTGATTTTAAATTTTTTAAATTGGCCGAAGAGTGAATTGACCGCCGCGTGCCAAGCTTGGTGAGATGCCGCGTGAGTAAAGAGGTGAGGGCCGGCTACATCACCGACGGCAAAGATGTTTGGAAATTTCGTGCGCAGATATTCATCCGTGCGAATTCGCCCATTTTCATTTAAGTCAACGCCTAACTCCTCAAGCCCAAAGCCGGTCACGTTCGCTTGCCGCCCAAGGGCAACGAGAACGCGATCGAACGCGATATACTCCTGTACATCGCCGCGATCTTTAATTTCTACGAAGTAATTATCATTTTCTTTTCTGAAGCTAATTGCCTTCCACCCAAGATGGACTCTAATTCCCTCCTCACGAAATCGTGCCGTGATAAGGTCGGCCGCTTCGGGTTCCTCAGAACGGACCAATCGATTTCGTAGCTCGATGAGCGTCACCTTTGATCCCAAGCGCTGAAAAGCCTGCGCGAGTTCGCAGCCAATCGGGCCGCCACCGAGGACTAGAAGGCGCTCTGGAAGCACCTCTAAATCCCAGAGGTTATCAGAGGTTAAGGGATTACATTCTTTAAGCCCCGGTAGATCGGGGAGAGTTGGGCGAGCACCGGTTGCGATCACGATATTTTTCGCTGAGATCACCTGGCCATTTACTTCCACTTCCCAGGGACTTTTAAGTTTCCCGTATCCTTTAATGCAATTTACGCCGAGAGAATTGTAGCGTTCCATCGAATCGTTGGGTTCTATGTGTTTGATGACGTCCTTTATCCGCTGCATGACTTTAGGGAAATCCACTTTTGCTGGACTTGAGGTGATCCCGAATTTTTCTGCCCGGTTGATCGTCTCTGCAACTTTCGCGGCTTTGATTAAGGCTTTGCTCGGGATGCATCCGTTGTTTAAGCAATCGCCGCCCATTTTATCCGCTTCGACGAGTGCGACTTTCGCCTTTACGGCGGCGGCGATATAAGCACTAATCAGCCCGCCCGAACCGGCGCCAAGAACAATCATGTTGTAGTCGTAGTGCTTAGGCCGCTGCCAACCCTTGTAAACTCGCCGAGCCCGTAAACTATCCACTGCGCGCTTCAATATTAGAGGTAGGATTCCAAGAATTGCGAAGCTCAAAAGAAACTGGGGGGCTATAATTCCCGCAGCTGACTCGAGCTCCGCCAAACGGGTTCCGGCGTTAACGTACGCTAAGGTTCCCGGAAGCATACCGATCTGGCTCACCCAAAAAAACGTAAACCACGGAAGCTTGGTAAGTCCCATTGCCAAATTGATCATAAAAAATGGAAAAAGCGGAATTAGGCGCAGGGTGAAGAGATAAAAACCGCCCTCTCGACTCAGGCCCTCATTGATTAATGCAAGCCGGTCCTTAAATTTATTTTCTACTTTATCGCGCAACAGAAATCGCGCCGATAGCATTGCTAGCGTTGCGCCTATGGTGCTCGCAAATGACACTAGTATCAGTCCCGTCTGTAATCCAAAGAGAGCGCCTCCCGCCAAGGTCAGAATTGTCGCACCCGGAAGTGAGAGGGCGGTGCTTAGAATGTAAATCAAAAGATAGGAAAGAATCGTTGAGGTCGGATGCATTTGATAAATAGCCTGCAGTTCAGCCTGCCGGGCCTTTAATTCCGCGAAAGAAACTTTATCGTGTAGGCCGAGCGCGAAGTAGGCAACGAGGATTGCGACTAAAGCGCCTACAACAAAAAGGCGACCAATGGTTTTCATGCGTTATTCTGGACGTTGTACATAACTCAAAAGAGTAGTCCTAATCATAATGGGAGACAATTGAGCGGGAGCAATTGTCCCAAGTTGCGCGTCGCAACAGAGCTACAGATTTTGACACCCGCGCGCCGTATTTATATGACTAAGCAACAACTTCTCGAGGGGTGGCTATGGGTCGGCAGTGGGCATTTTGGATTGGTCTGTCTCTCTTATTAACCGGATGCACGAAATGTTCAAAATCCGACACGGCCGACAGTGCGAAGAGCAACGTCATTTTGATTGGCGAAGTTGGTAGCTTCACCGGAGACACTGCCACCTTCGGCATTTCAACCCACCAGGGAATTGAGCTTGCGACGAAAGAACTTAATGCGGCAGGCGGCCTGCTCGGGAAACAGGTTGAAATCATAAAGTACGACAACCAAGGAAAAGAAGAAGAAGCCGCAACCGCGACCAATCGCTTAATTACTCAGCATCACGTTGTGGCACTCTTAGGCGAAGTAGCGAGCAAGAGAAGCATGGCCATGGCGCCGGTTGCACAAAGTAATAAAGTGCCAATGATCTCTCCCTCATCGACCAATCCAGAAGTGACGATGAAGGGCGATTATATTTTTAGAGTCTGTTTTATTGATCCGTTTCAAGGTGCCGTGATGGCGCGTTTCGCGTTTAACGATTTAAAAGCGAAGAACGTCGCGATTCTCCGTGACGTTGGCCAGGATTATTCCGTCGGCCTTGCGAATGCGTTTGTAAAGACGTTTAAGGAGCTTGGCGGTAACATTGTTGTTGATCAAAGCTACACGGATAAAGACGTCGACTTTAAAGCGCAACTGACATCAATTCGTGGCGCTAAGCCAGACGCGATTTTTGTTCCCGGTTACTACACTCAAGCGGGTCTTATTGCCCGCCAAGCGAAAGAACTTGGTCTTAAGGTTCCGCTCATGGGCGGAGACGGGTGGGATTCACCGAAGTTGTTTGAAATCGGTGGCAAAGCGCTCGAGGGAAGTTACATTTCAAATCACTACTCGCCCGACAACAGTTCTGAAATTGTGCAATCCTTTATCAAAAAATTTAAAGACGCCTATGGCGTAATCCCAGATGGTCTAGCGGCCCAAGGGTATGACGCAGCTCTAGTGCTCTTTGATTCAATAAAGCGCGCTAATTCGACGGAGTCAAAGGCCCTTCGCGATGCGATCGCCGCAACCAAAGACTTTCAAGGAGTGACAGGTAAGATCACGCTTGATGAAAATCGTAACGCTTCAAAAGCCGCCGTGGTTTTGAAAGTCGACGGTGGGGCATTTAAGTTTGTTTCTTCAGTCGATCCCTGAGCACTGAAAAATGTTAGATTTCTTTCAGCATGTGATTAACGGGCTTTCCCTAGGTAGCATTTATGCACTGATCGCCCTTGGTTACACGATGGTCTACGGAGTTCTTCGCCTTATAAATTTCGCGCATAGCGAAGTTTATATGGTGGGCGCGTTTATCGGATATTATTCCGCTAGGTTTTTCGGGTTTGGCCAGCAATCCAGTCTTTTGGGTTTAGTCGTCGTGATATTAATCGCCATGTGCGGTTGTGCGGTGGTTGGGTATTTGATCGAGCGCCTTGCCTATCGCAGGCTTAGGGGCGCCCCAAGCATTAATTCGCTCATCACGGCGGTCGGGGTTTCGCTGTTTCTGCAATTCACAGGTCAGCTTGTTTTTGGCGCCGAACCAAAATTTTTTCCGCAGATCTACCAGCCAGAGTCTGACTGGTCGATTGGTGAGCTAAACATCAATGCGCTTCAAGTTATTGTGGCGGGCATTGCGATCGTCTTGATGATCATCTTGCAATACATAATATTTGGAACTCGGCTAGGGCGAGCGATGCGTGCGGTTAGCTATTCGCCCGATACAGCAAGGCTCATGGGTATTCCTACAGACCGGGTGATTTCAGCAACGTTTATGCTTGGTTCAGCTTTAGCAGGAGCAGCCGGAGTTCTGGTTGGAATTATTTATCCCAAAATCGATCCACTTATGGGTGTGATGCCGGGACTAAAAGCCTTTGTTGCGGCGGTCGTTGGTGGCATCGGCAACGTCGTAGGTGCTGTGATTGGGGCGTTAACTCTTGGGTTGGCCGAAGAATTTATAGTTGCCTACGGTAGATCCACGTTCCGTGATGCACTGGCATTTTCGCTTTTAATTTTGATTTTACTCTTTCGGCCAAACGGGTTGCTTGGGTCTAACCGTCGAGAAAAAGTATGAGCCAGATGTTCTCTTCCCTTAGATTCTGGCTGATTGCAGGTCTCACCGTCGTAATTTTTCATTTCTTCGTGATGCCTTACACGAGCTCTGTCTTTTCTGAAATTATCGTTTTCGCTGGAATTAATATTATCTTGGCGGTGAGCTTAAATTTAGTAAACGGATTTACCGGGCAGTTTTCTATTGGACATGCCGGCTTCATGGCAGTCGGTGGATATACGGCTGCGTTTTTAAGTTTGTGGGCAAGAGATCAGCTCCATTGGAATTTGGAGGACGCTACCTTGGGGCAAGCTGTGCTGATAGGCAGTTTAATTGCGGCCGGCTTTGTGAGTGCGGGCATTGGATATATTGTCGGACTGCCGAGTTTACGCCTTAAAGGGGATTATCTCGCAATCGTTACGCTTGGGTTTGGCGAAATTATTAGGGTGAGTTTACTCAACATGGATTTTTTGGGAGGAGCCCGCGGACTTTCTGGAGTGCCAAAGCTTTCGAGCTTTATGAGTGTTTACCTAGCCGTGATTCTAACGTTGTTTATAATTTCAAGAGTGGTGAAATCCGCCCATGGCCGGTCGCTGTTAGCGGTTCGCGAAGATGAAATCGCGGCTGAAAGTATGGGTGTCCACACTACTCAGGCGAAAGTGCGCGCCTTTACGATCGGAGCATTTTTCGCAGGCGTAGCTGGTGGCCTTTACGGTCACTACCTAACAATTCTTAGCCCATCGGCCTTCGACTTTAATCGAAGTTTCGAAATTATCATCATGGTGGTCTTAGGGGGCATGGGTAGTTTAAGTGGTTCAGTTGTTGCGGCGGTTTTCTTAACTTTACTGCGTGAGTACCTGAGAGATTTACGGGAACTAACGCAAGTTGATTTGCGAATGATTATTTATTCTTTAATTTTAATCGGCTTGATGCTAACTCGGCCAAATGGTTTGTTTGGCAAGCGCGAAATCGGTGAGTGGTGGCGTGAGTGGCGCGCCAAGCGAGCGTCGGCATGAAGGCATTGGAGACGCGAAAGCTAAGCATACATTTTGGCGGACTTAAGTGCGTCTGTGACGTCGATCTCTCGGTCCCTGAAGGCGCAATCTTTGGGCTCATCGGTCCAAACGGGGCTGGGAAAACCACAGTCTTTAATTTACTCACTGGCGTGTACGAGCCCACATCGGGAGAAGTAGTCTATTGGGAGAAGGAAAAGACTGATGGTCTTAAACCTTACCAGATCACAAGACTTGGAGTTGCAAGAACGTTTCAAAATATTCGACTCTTTAAGGAATTAAGCGTCGTTGAAAATTTGCTGATTGCAAGCGATGTGCACCCGGCCTTTGCTAAAAGTGGTTTTATTGCATCTGTGTTTAGGTCGCCGAAGTTTTTAGCCGTTGAGCAGCAGCGTAGAGTCGCCGCGACTAGAATCTTAGAGGTGTTTAAGCTCGGTGACAGAATGAATTTTTTAGCGAAGAGCCTGCCTTACGGTGACCAGCGGCGGCTTGAGATCGCTAGAGCTCTCGCCACGGGCGCGAAACTTCTTTTGTTAGATGAGCCGGCAGCAGGATTAAACCCGCTAGAGACCGCGTCGTTAATGGCTACCATTCGCATGCTCAAAGGTGAGTTTGGCGTCACCGTCTTGTTGATTGAGCATGACATGAAACTTGTGATGGGAATCTGCGATAGAATTGCTGTCTTAGACCACGGAATAAAGATCGCTGAGGGAACGCCGCTAGATATTCAGCGCGATCCAAAAGTGGTCGAGGCTTACTTAGGAAAGGCGCGAGCTCATGCAAAGTGACAAAGCGCTGCTGGAGGTAAGCAATCTGTTCGTGAATTACGGGGCCGTAGAGGCAGTTAAAGGCATCTCCTTCGACGTAAAAAAAGGGGAGATCCTATGTCTTATCGGTTCAAATGGGGCGGGCAAAACCACGGTTTTAAAAACCATCTCCGGACTGTTGCGGGCTAAGCAGGGGAAAATTTTGTTCAAGGGCGAGGATATAACCTCTACGCCGGCGCATAAGATCGTCGAGCGTAGGCTTTGCCAGGCGCCGGAGGGGCGCGGAATTTTTCTAAACTTAAGTGTGGAAGAAAATCTAGATTTGGGTGCGTGGTCGGCGCCAAACAAGAGGGCCTATCAAGGAAATTTGGAACGGGCCTTTACGTTCTTCCCAAGACTTAAAGAGCGGCGCAAGCAAAACGCCGGAACTTTGTCCGGTGGCGAGCAGCAAATGCTCGCCATCGGTCGCTCTCTCATGGCGGAGCCTGAGTGCTTGCTATTAGATGAGCCGAGCCTCGGGCTTGCCCCTCAAATTATTGAGAAGATTTTTGAAGTGATTAAGGAAATTAATGGTCAGGGCGTGACTATTCTTCTCGTTGAGCAAAACGCGGCCCTTGCCCTGGAATTAGCGCATCGAGGTTTGGTTTTTGAGACGGGGAAAGTCAAGATGGCGGGCCAGGCTGCTGATCTTTTAAAATCCGACGAAGTCCGGAAAGCTTACTTAGGGGAGCTCTGACCTTTTAAGTATTTATCGATCACTCCGTGCAAAATATAAATCAGTGGCGTCAATGCTATAGCGATCAAAAATTTATAGGAGTAGTTGGTTGTGGCGACGGCCAAAAATTCCGACGTTTTAACTTTTCCGGGAAGCCAAAACGCAATGCCAATAATCACGATGCTATCTACAAGCTGGGAGACGGCGGTGGAGCCCGTAGCCCGGAGCCAAAGCATTTTGCCCTTTGTCCGCTGGCGAAGGGCGCGAAAAATTATGACGTCTATAAACTGCGACAGTGCAAATGCAACAACACTACCTACAATAATCCAAAGGCTTTGGCCAAAAACCATATTAAACGCTTCGTCAGTCACTGGTGAAAAACCAGCGGCCGGGACTTTCATCGCGAGAAAGATAATGAAAAAGGCGTAGACGATCATACCCACAGTAATAAGTGTGAGGCGGCGGACACCATTAACGCCAAAGTATTCGTTAATTAAATCAGTCGTAAGAAAGACAATGGGCCAGGGAATGACCCCGATACTTAAGGCAAAGGGCCCAATCTGGATCAATTTTCCGCCCATGATCTCTGCGAGTAGCGCATTTGTGATAAACACGCCGGCTAAAAGCAAAAAGACTATGTCGCGTCGACTTTGAATTTGCATAACCTATTGTAAGAGACCTCAAGTTCGGGTCAAGATGAGAGTCGAAGGCGGTAAATTCAGCGTGGCACAAATCATTGATATTTTTCTTCATCTCGACGTTCACTTGGCGACACTGGCCCAAACTCTTGGGCCCTGGCTATACGTGATTTTATTTTTGATTATCTTTGCGGAGACCGGATTGGTCGTGACGCCTTTCCTACCAGGCGATTCCTTGCTGTTTGCGGCCGGCGCCCTTTGCGCCATTGAAGGGAGCGGGATCAATGTTCACCTATTGGTCGTTCTATTGATCATAGCGGGCATCCTAGGCGACGCAGTTAATTACTCGGTCGGCCGATTCTTTGGACCCAAAGTGTTTGCCTCTGAAACGTCCTGGCTGCTCAATAAAAAACACCTTCTAAAAACCGAAGAGTTCTATCAGCGACACGGTCCCTTTACAGTCGTTATCGCGCGCTTCGTTCCGATCGTTCGCACATTCGCACCATTCGTCGCTGGTATCGGGAAAATGAGATACCGCAAGTTCTTCGCCTACAACGTGGGCGGCGCTTTAGCGTGGGTTCTTAGCTTCACTTACGGCGGCTACATGTTCGGAAATGTTCCAGCCATTAAGCGAAACTTCCATATCGTGGTGGTTGGAATAATCATCGTTTCAATACTGCCGATCGTTTTTGAGTGGGTAAAGCATCGCCGCCAGAAGACCGCTTAAGTCTTCGAAATCTTGAACCTTTTAAAGATTTCAACAGAGGCGTGACGAGCCCTAAGGTATCTGTTACTTTCTCCGGCTCCTAGAGTTCCTAAAAAAGTCGGGGCGTGGCGCAGTCCGGTAGCGCGTTTGCTTCGGGAGCAAAAGGTCGCTGGTTCGAATCCAGTCGCCCCGACCAACTTTGATATAAGGCCACTTTTCTTCTCAGGGTACAGGTACATCCAATGAGTTTGACGAACGATCAAAAAATAAAAAGGGCGATCGAGATCCTGAAGGCTGAATTCAATCCTTCACGCCTTTTTTTATTTGGCTCACAAGCCAATGGAACAGCTACAGACGAGAGTGACTACGACTTTCTTATGGTGGTTAAGGAGTGGACCCCTGACCTGCAGTTAGAATATATGCGGAGTGCTCAGCGGTTACTAGCTAAGCAAGATATTGATGCTGATGTTTTTGTCTTTGCTGAAGGTGATTTTGAAGAGCGTCGACTTGAGTTCAGTACGATTCCTGAAATAGCAACCACAACGGGCTACGAGATCGACCTTCATGAATAAACAGGTTGCTGAATGGCTTAAGATCTCTCGCCGGGATCTTGTTGGCGCTGATTTTAATTTGAATGGTCCTGATGAATTATTGCCCTTCGCGGGTTTTCTCGCTCAACAATCCGCAGAAAAGGTGATCAAGGGATTTCTTGTTGCCCATAAAAAGAAGTTTACAAAGACTCATGTTATCGCTGTTCTTTTAGAAAAGGTTTCAGAGATCGACAAGACATTGGCTGAATCAATTTCTGCTGCAAGTGATTTGACCATTTTCGCTGTAAAATACCGCTATCCGGAGGCAGTAGCGAAAGAACTTACCCGCAAGGATGTCGAAGGCGCTGTGGCACTTGCAAAGACAGTTTGCGCGAAAGTGCTTGAAGCTTTGGAGGGCTTAAGTCCGAATTGAACGCATCAGACATGGGTGTTATGAGGGGGTTAGGGGGATCATACCTGTGCAGTGCCTAAGTTATTGGAATTGCAGAATCTAAATGTGGAATTGGACGACCAGTCAGACTTTACGAAGGATCGGCGAAGGAGCGCTTCCAATGGATTTAGTTTTTAGAGAAATTGATCCCACGAAATTCAAAGAGGTTTATTCTTTTAACCGGCTTCATGAGTACTCTTGCCGAGACTCTTCGGACGAGTACATTCCAGAGTCGGAAGAGAGGCGAGAGAAAAAAACGAGGACTCTTATAGAGCGACTTCTGCAGGGCGGTCAGAAATATTACTGCTTAGCGGCCTTTGACGGGGAAGAGATGATTGGTGCCATTTTTCAGGACCGATACGAGATCGATGGTCTGCTTGCATGCCATATCCATGGTCTTTGGGTTCACGCCGATCATAGACGGAAAGGTGTCGGCAAGAAGCTTAAAGAATTAGGAGAGAATTGGGCGAAACGGATGGCATGCAAATTAATGGATGCGAATGTGCGTGTGAAAAACCAGAAAATGATCTCTCTAAATGAAAAGTTAGGATATGAAGTGGCTCGGTTCAACTTTCGTAAAAAACTCGATTAGTGAGATTGAAAACAGGCTGGACAAAGGGCTAGCGATTTGAGTGTGTTTCGCCGTCAGTTAAGAGGCGAGAGTGACTTCAATCCCTGAGTTGTTAAACTTTAAAGAAGCCCTACTCCTGAATGAGGTGAACTAAATGAAGTTTATTACTATTTGTAGAAAGGGCCGTTTGGTCATTTTTATTTCAATATTTTTTTTAATTGAACTCAGCTCCTACGCATCTCCACTAACAGCTACCAGGGGAAAGCTAAAAAATTGTTATATTCATACGAAAGCGACGACACGGGCTCTGGATGTTCAGAAAAAGACAATTGGGTTTGATTATAAAACCAAATCTGAATGTGAAAAGATGAGACGAATTTTGAGCGATAACTTCGATCCAAAAAATATAGTGAAATCTGAGGCGCGGATGGATTGGAGGGGAAAGTGAAAAGACTTTTCCTAATCGTGCTCATTTGCCACGCCGTTCAGGTATACGGTGTAGAAGCCAAACCAGCGTCAGCCTCTCCCAAGGGACCAACCTGCTTTGATTCCGGCAAAACTCGCCACTTAATAAGTGGAAATGATGGATTTACCACCCGCTTTTCCCAAGATGGTAAAGCGGCAGTTTTGGCTGGTCACGAAAGCGACAAGGTCCAGATCATTGATCTCGAAACTGGGACTAGTAAAGAATTTTCTAAGCCAAGCGGAGCATGGGTTGACGCGTTGAGGTCGGGCAAATTCGCTTTCTCTGACTTAAGTGGACTGGGCGAAACTGAAACAGACGCATCAAAAGTCGTAAACTTGCTTAAGAAGGCGAAGACCACGATATTAGATCCGTCTTCTGGAAAAACCACAACTGTCATTGGAAAAATCGCAGTAATGTGGGGTCAGCTCTATACTCCAGTTGGCGTTAAGGGCAAGCATACTGTTTTGTTGAAGGGTGAGGACGGTAGTTCGCGCGAGTTCAATTTAAATGAAGGAGGAGATGATGGAGCATGGTCGAGGTATGCTAGTGATCTCAATGACCCAGAGGTAAAATATGATCCAAAGGCGAAAACGGTTACTTTTTCCAAAGACGGAAAAGATCTCTATAAGGCCAAGCTTCCAACTCTTGGCACTAACTCCGGAGCAGATGGCTCATTTTCTTTAGACAAATCTTTATTTGTAGGTTCTGAGCCACGCAATGACACCAATGGCTCAACAGATGCCCCCAATAAGGCCATGGTTTTTGATTTGCGGAGTAAGACAACTCGCACGTTTCTTTTGCCGGAAAAATACGAACTACAAAATACCTTGGGTAGTGCAAGGACCCGATTTCTTTCAAAGGACAGCAATAAGGTCTTACTGCGCTCGAATACCTATCCGTCAGAGGGAGTAAAGGTCTTAGACCTAACCACTGGCAAGGCCGAATCCGTTTTGGATAAGAAAAGTATACGTGATGTCTACTTCGATGACAGCGACCATATTTGTGGTGCGCCTGATGGTTTTGGAGGAAAGTCTATTGAGTGCTATGACCCCAAAAGCGGGAAGCTTTCGCGGACTATTAGATTTCCTTTTGAAGTGGGTTCCGTCAGCCAGTTATCTCAAGATAAGTTTTTAATTAACAATTACGGAGGCAACGGCCAAGAGAGTCAGACTTATGTTTTTCATCATCGAACCACTTGTCCAAAAGAAGCTGTACGCGTTGAGTGCGATTGCTTGAATAAAAAGGTGCCTAGGACAAAAGAGATAGAATTGATCAAAGATGCAGCGGTGGTAGTCGTATGTGGGCAAGCATTTTCTGAGCAATTGTGGAATAGCTTAACGCCAGCCAAGTCCAATGTCATTGATGAGAAGGCAGCGCTACTCTGGCTAAAGAGGTTTTCTAAGCCTGGTGGATTTTTACCTGATGAGCACACCAGTATATTGGCTGGGATGATGTCTGCAGGCTTACAAAGCGCATATCCAGCCGAAGTTAAAGCTGCCTTGAATGGAGTTCTTGTTAGCTCAGATCAGCTCTACGAATCAATGCTTGAAAAGTATCCAGATTTGAAGAGTCTAAAAGAGAAACCAAATACCAAGTGTCTAACCAAAGATGAATTGGCCAAAATTGAAAAAACTGCCTTTGACTATGCTAAGACTAGGATTCTCGCAGCCCGTAGACCGACGTTTAGTGATTTGAATTCTCTTGGAAGCATCGTCCGTGACAATCTGGACGAAGCTAAGCGCAAAGAATTGGCAGAGTTGGCCGCGGACCAACTGGTCATCACCGCTGGAGACTCGCAAGAGCTTAACCAAATTTTTTCGTCAAAGATTTATAAGTTTTCTGAGAATAAAATGAAAAACGCCTTTGGGCTTCCTCACAAGGATCTCACCGACGTGACTGTGGCGCGTAGCGGTGGAGAGTTAGTGTTTTATCAACTTGGCGTTTCTGGTTTTCCAGGCGCGACTGAAACAAAAATCGGCATGGCTATCAAAGAAGTTGATCGAGTGGCTGCCGCAAAACTGCCGGATAAATCTGTCAAAAATTTTGAATGGCAGTATGGTGGCAAGCAATACTCAACGGACGTGGCTCTAAACAAGCAGTCTCTTGAGAAGAAGATCATATCTGACGCCAAAGCGCCTAACTATAAAGAGATGTGGCAAGGCAAAACTTTCCGTGGAGTGGTTGTTGCTGGCGCAAATATGGGAGCCGGTCTGTCGAACACAGTCATGAAGGAGTACATCGAGTATTACACCCAGCAAGGATTTAAGTTTGACGAGGCAAAACCAATTGCCAATATGACGGATTATTTAAAAGAAAAGGTCAGTGGCAAAGAGCCTATGCATTATTTCGTAAAAGAGGCTCACTCTGATGGTGATGAAAAAAATCTTTTCCGCGTCTCAGAGCAGGGCAAATTGCTTTTGGGCACAAAAAAAGTCGGAGATAAAACCGAAATTGTCGAACTTATTTATCCAGCCACGGGAGCAACTAAGCTCTTGCGCAACAGCGAATTTGGCGAGTGGATGCGAGATCGCGAAAAAAATAAGCAGCCGGAACTTGTCTACTTCAATTCGAGCTGCTGGAGTGTTGGTAAAGCCATCTTTGAAATTCCTGCCGCAATGACTTCTAAGCTGATTAACATTCCAACCACTACGTCGATGACGACCTTTACAAATCAAGAAAAAAATGTGATGCGTGCTGCGGTCGATGGAGTTAGAAATCAGAAGACCTATGCGCAGATCCGGGAAGACATGAAAAAAGATTCTAAGTATGAGAGTCGAAGTGACAATGTCATGATTTTTCCAGACGAGGACGATTATAAGTCAAAAATTACAGAGGCTCTTCGTGTGCCAGTTGAAGTCGATATTAGGCTATTCGTGAAGGGCGCAGACGGCAAGCGGTCGCCGTATTCAATCGAAGAGAGCCAGTAAAAGTTTAAAGGCTCTCCAGGGAAATTTCTATTTGCAGCGAAAGCCTACCGCCAGCTTCGACACCTGGATGCTACTTGCCAAATTTTTAAATCCTAATTTAGTGGCTAGCCTAAATAGGAACTCGGTTTTAAATATTGATTCAGACCAACTGTCGAATCCACCGCCTGAGAGTTCATCTTGGATAATTTGAGTCAATCCATCGATCTCCGCTTTAGATTGTTTAAAGTTGACGACTGTATTCAATTGCTGAAGAAACTTATTATCCTCTTTGCCCGCTTTTGGGTTCTGTCTCAGGCGGGTGAGGACTGTATTAGCCTCTTGTACATTTCGGGCTCGCATTAGAGCAGAAAGAGAAATCAGTTCGTCTGACATAATCTCCGCAGCCTTAGCATCATAGCCGCCTTTTGCAGTCATTGGATCAAGCCAATATGATTTGATTAGCTTATCCGCTTCGGCGCCTCTTCCAACCAGTATGAGAAATTGAAAATATTCTTCGCAAGGTAAGCGTTTAAGATCTTCGCAACGGCGTTTCCAATATTCTTCAGCTTTAGCCATTTCCCCACCGAAGAAGTAAGCATGTGCGAGCAGATTAAGATTGTGCTCATAATGCCAGTCTTCCCATGGGTGAGCCTGGTTTGAGGAAAACCACGCTTTGTGAATCTCATCAGCCTTAATGAAGCGAGTAACGGCCTCTTTCCACTTGCCGATCTTAGGCAGAATGTGGCCATACATATGGTGTGAATGGGCTAACTGTGGCGCTAACTCTACAAATTTAGCGGCATGTTGAGCAGCTTTTTTATATTCGTTAGTACCTTCATTTTGATGGATAAGATAATGGTGCGCGCCAAGATGATTTGGTTCCATTTTTATAACTTCGTCTAAAGTGTCAGCTTTACTGCGGCCAGCAAGCGCCATTATATCGGCATTCTTCTCTGAGCGGGCAGTTTCAATTACCTCCTGCGCGGCCTTATCTTCGACTTCATAACCTTCGCTAACAAGAACGATTCCAAACTGTTTACATGTACGAGCATTGTTGACACACAGTTTTGTCTCCAGGTACTTCGCGAAAGATTTTTCAGATTCAGAAACTTTTATTTTTTCAGAAATTTGACGTGCTACCATCAATGGGTTTACTGCTTCATCGTCACCATGGAAAATATAGAGTTCATCAAGTGCCATCGTTAAAGCTAAGTAAGCTGCATAAAAATTGGGTTCCAGTAGGATTGCGGAACGAAGTGATCGTGCGGCATCCACCCAGTGAAAACCAAATAGATAGAAGAGGCCTTGATTGTAGTAAGCAAGGGCCTGATCTCGCTTCGCGCCGTTAGGTAAAGTTACTTTCGGTGCTAACACTTGCGTCTTCGTGTCGAGAGCAATAGGTCGCAACAGTAGGGCAAGTCTGATGTTCAAACCACTTTCGTCTTTTTCCTTAGTATTGGGGTACCACTTGTAGACGGTAGGTTGCTGAGTTTTACCTGCAGCCTGCGCTAGTCGTTTCGCCAATTCGGCACGAATGCCAGCCACCGTTTTTACTTCAGTAGGATAAAACGAAGTAATGGCGCGGTCGGTGTCTGGATCTACTACGATCATTGTTGGGTAGCCGACGCCTGGCCATTGTGATGAACGCTGCATAGTCTTATACGACTCCGTGCCTCCATTCATTTTAACTAGAACAAATTTTTCGTTAATTTTTCGGAGATCTTCGCCGCCAGCTTTAATGACCTCGTTCATGATAATGCACGGGGGACACCAGTCGGCTCCAACGTTAATCAGCAGCAGCCTTTTGCTCGCCTGTGCCATTTTCTTGGCTTCAGCATAGATAGTTGCCTGGGTAAGGTTGTCCTTATCGCACTTCGAATAAACCTTTCCGCCACACTCTTTAATATACTTCTCGTTATCGAAAGACGGGGGATTTGCCTGTGAGTGGGCATTCAATGACCACGTAATAAGGCTAATGGCAAAAATCGAAATTGTTCTCACGGTGATCTCCTCGATACCTAAAAATAGACAAAATAATACGGGCGTATAAGGGTCCTTCTAAGCATGTAGAAGGCCATATAAATCGCACACCAAATAAAACGTGCTCGACCTGGCGACGTTAAAGGTGCCGAAAAAAGTCATGAGTGACCGTTTCCGTATAAGAATGAGCGTTCTGGGCGAGGTCATGTTCTTCTGCTTAAAGTCCTCGATCAAAGGACGCTTAAAGCCGAAGGCTTATGCCGCCACTTTCGACGGTTACTCGCGGACGCCTCCAACAGTGGGTCTTCTATTTATGTCTGCGGCACTTCAGAGGCACCAGATCCCCCGACTTCGACAGTTTCGAGCAGGTGAGCCCATTCGTAAAGCGAGACAATGGCGGCATCCCTTGTTGGATACGTGTAATGGCGGCCTGCTTTGTAGCCACGTAGATTTTGTTCAGCGCATACCCTCCGCTGAAAATTAAAGACAGCGCCACGAATATTCCACCGAGTGTGTTCATGCCATGCTCCTTTTCTGCGGCGATTTCCGCAGTTGCTTGTAAAGTCCTTCTCGCTTGAGAATTGCAATGACAACCGAATGGTCCCATTTCTTGCCCTGCCGTTTGGTGGGAACCTTCATTGAGTCCAATATCCTGGCAATTGGCCTCGGTAATAGACCCTCCTCGGAGTACATCCGTTTGATAGTGGCGACGACTTTGAGTTCGCCCTTATGGGAGACTAGGCGGTGCCCGGCGAGGCGCTTTCCATAGGCGAGCTTTTCCTTGTGCTGCGCGCTACCACGTCCTGCCTTGAGGAGTCCGAATTGGCATAGATAAGCTTTTATGGTCGTCGTGCTACACCCCAAGAGGTCGGCGATTGTTTTCGCCGGGAGGTTCTCCACGACGTATTTTTGGTGGAGAAGACTCTTATTTAAATATCTGGGAGGTTCAGAAATTGTAATGGTATCAATCAGATAGGTCTTGGGAGAAGAAAAGTGGCCTTTTCCCAACAGAGGTCGACCAATTTATTTTTCAAATAGTTCGCAAAACCCAAAAAAAACAAGAGTTCTAAGTATTTAAAATCATTACGAGTCGAGATCGCCCATTTTTAGAATGGCCTTCTGCGCCCGTAGAAATCCTCGTAGTTCCCTTCCTTTTCCCTGCCACCGCTGCCTCTCATTAGCGAACTTTCGCATAAGTTCAACAAATCTGAAATCCGGCGAACATTCGTCTTCGTTCATTTTTTTTATCAAAAATCCCCAGAGAAAAGAGGTCTTTATGAATCACTATGCAGTCATTTTACGAAAGCTCAGAGAATTGAATCAACTTACGATTAAGCAAGCGGCTGCACAGCTTGGGCGAAGCGTAGGATGGCTAAGTGAGATTGAAAACAGTAAAGGAGCCGCACGCTTTAATTCGCCTTTTACCAAGCGATTAAATTCAACTTATAGTTGGGAATTTCAACAAAGAGTTGAAAGAATTCCCTAAACAGGTGAGACGACAGAGGAATCTAACTTCTCGTATCAGGGAAATATACTGAGGTTATCCAGTAATGATTTCATCTTTTGCGTTTCCATTTCGACAATCAGAAATGCTCAATCAATTGATCGCAGCTGAACTGAAGTCAGGCTTTTTAAGCAGATCTGAAAAAAACGCCGCTTAATTTACAGCTTTGGAATGAATCGGATTATCAGGGGCACGGTCTTTAGTTTTAGCCTCTGGCCCTGCGAAATCAGATGTTGTTTTCATGAAGTTGAACGGCTTCATTCGCCAGATGCTCTTTTTCTCTTGGGGCGCCCAGACAGACTGACCTCATAATCAAGATCCTGGGAACGCAATATATCTTGAAGGGAAAGCTTGATCCAATAATCAGCGGGTTCACCCAGTTTTTTCGCAATCCGTGCAGCCCTCTCGGGACTGGGAATTTTCCTGCCCTTTTCGAGATCACAAAGACTTTGTTGCGAAATACCAAGCCGCTCTGAAAATTCCCTTTGAGAGACTTCTTCGCCTAGGCGGTGAGCTTCTAACACTTTTGCGAAAGTCAGAGGGCCGTACTCCTTCTCAGCTTCGCCGACTCCATATTTTATCTTCTTAGTAGCCATGTTTACTCACCTCCTCAACACGAATTATCTTAATCGTTCCATCCAGATGTTCCGTATAGATCGCTCGATAACCCTTACTCAAACGGATCGATCTCTGACCCTGTCGCGATCCTTTGAGCGGCTCATCATGCAAGCCTGGGATTTTACGGACTTCCGAAATACCATGAAGCTCAACTTGAGCTGCCCATTTGCGCAACTTAGTCACGATAAAGTCCGGCAGTTTTCTCAGATGCTTTACAACGGGAGCCAAATCAACACGTTCCATCTCAATCATTTTACGTCTATTAGACGTAAAATGTCAAATTCTTTTGATCACAAAGGCAACCTATTTGACACATCGAAATCATGAAGGCGCAGAAGGGTGGCCATGGGCCCGCGGATTCATGGGGGCCGGCCTAAAGATCGGCGTGATGCTGAAAGAAGCGTAGCTTGAAACGCGAGTATCGAAAGCGGAAATATGTGGAGGGTCGGAAGATCTTGAGGACGAGTTTTTCTCAAAACCCGTTGTGATTGAGCTGACTTGAATGTTGTCGGGACTCGCGAGCTGTATAGATGACACTCATTTGTGAAGCTTTGGCGCTACTACCAGGGGCGCTCAAAGTAGAGTGTCCGCGAGTGTGATACGGCAACAGTCGTTGAATAATAATGACAGCGAGAAAACATGTCGCGAAACTAGTCAGTTTTATGAGTCCGAAATGCTCGACGTCGAAAATAGGGTGCATGATTAACGTATCCCTTTATAGATTTGTAACATTGGACGTTGGCCATTGGTAGGACTGCGATGGGCTTGAGTTTCAAGAAAGACGGGGGGGCGTGCTGCCCCCGCCGTCAGTTTGCCGTTACGATTACTTCTCTTTGCGCCCCGAGGACTTCTGCTCTTTCGCAGGATGATGTTCTGCTTGTCGCTCAGCTCGAAGGGTTTCGCGGTTGGCTTTGAACTCGCTTTTTAAGGCTGCTCATGCCGACCCTCTCTTAGCGCCCCAACATTTCAAATTGTCCGGTTCCGTAATGTCCGGTAGTGTAGCTCCTCATCTCGATTTTATTGGGGGCTTGATGTCAGCACTAGTTTTGCTATCTGATTACAAAATGAAAAAGAAAAAAGATCATGAGGCAAAACGAGAGTCGGAAATTCCGGTGACCTTGGCGTTTATGCGTGAATTGCGCGCCGAAATGCTGAGCGGTTTTTCTCAGATCAATGCGCAGCTTAAACAAGTAAATGCTAGGATTGATCAAGTAGATGCAAAAGTCGACCAAGCCGTCGCAGAAATGAAAACGACGAATCACCAAACAAAACTTTTGGTTGAGGAACAGGCCCTTCGCAATAGACAGGCCTATGACGGCTATGCGATCACTTATGGCGCCATTCAAGATTTAAAAAACCGAATTAAACCCGACTGTCTCGAAGACTAATCCTTAAGGGCGGGGATCGACCCAGATTCCCGTTGGCTTAACTGGCAAACCCGGGGGACCAAAGCGACCATATCCAGCCGTTTTGGCAACGCGATAGGTCCGACCAAAACCGACCTAACCTGGACAGGATTAGGCTTGGGCTGCGGTCATATGGCCCTCGCTAAAGCGATGCTGAGTGCACCCAAAAGGATTTGATTGTTGACCTGTGTCCTTACCAAAGTTTGAATTGACGTGATGGATTCATCTCAAGAGTTTCTTTTACTAGCAGCAAGCATACATGGGGCAGAGTGATAAGCGCACGTGAGGACGACATAACGCAATTGCAGAGATCCAATCACAAGTTCAGTCGGCCCGACCAACAAGACAGAGCAGGTTGCCTCTCAGGCACTTGGCTATTGCTTCATGCCGTTTTGCGATGAACCCGTACTTCAGCGACGAGATTCGCGGCTTCAACTAATTTCAAAACTCGATCAATCGTAATTTTCTGAAGATTTCCTGAGAGGATTCCCGTAACCGCAGTGCGGGGCAGTCCAGAGCGCTTCGCCAGTTCTGCATGCGTTAAGCCTTCTCTCTGGGAAGTCTTTAAGACTGCAGAAATCAGCTGAGCCTTAATTACTGATTCCATTCCCCGAGACGGAGAAATTCCTAGAAGTTTTGAGAGTTGAGCTGCACTAGTTTTTCTTCTCATAAAATCACCCTTAACCGCTTTTGCGCCAATTCAATATTTTGCGGGGGCGTTTGACTGGTCTTTTTTAAGAACGCATGTAAGAGCCAAATCCTACCCCCACCAAAAAACACATAAATCACTCTATAAATGCCCGACCGATCTCAAAAGCGAAGCTCGTGTACGCCCTTACCGATTGAAGGCATCGGACGTGAAAGAGGCATTGAAATCGCTAAACCTTCATCCAGTCTCGCCAAAGCATCCGCCAAGTCCTCACGTACAACCAGCGGAAACCTTTCAAGCTCTCTTTGGCACTGCTTTAGAATCCCAATCATGCGAGCCTGAATGTCTCATATTTAAGACATACCGTCAAGGAAACTATTGCGATCAGTAAGATCGCGAAAAAGACGCATCCTCGTCCGCGCGGGTTGCACGAGCGAAAATGGGCGCGGCCCGCTTCAAATTTTAGTGTCATCTGACTGGTTTCGGGGGTGGACTCTTGCCTGTCGGGACAGGATAGGAAGATCTTCCAGATAAGACACCTTCCAAATAAGTGAGATAAACATCTCTAGTTGTATTGCAAACTCGAAGACAATCGGCTTTGCCCCGGCATGTTTGTTCACACGTTTGAGTTAACCGCACCATATAATCGGAGGCGGTTTTAATTTCGGGGCTCTCACAAAGCTCGTCATGCCTCGTAAGCATTGAAATGCGAGCGTTAGAGTGGCTCAGGTCCTCTGCCGCCTTCTGATTGCCGTTAGACCAGCATTCTTTTCGCATACATGGATCTTGGGAATGTTCGAAAGATACTGTGGAAGATCCGCTCCGCGCTTAGCTAGTTTCGCGTGTGTTAATTCTCCCTTCTAAAAATGGGCAAGACAAAGACATTAAAAAAGCGAAAAGTCTACTCCATGGATGACGCTCCCATTGTGAAACTAAAAAACGGCGTGGAGAGCTTTCCTCACGATCCGAACAAATTTCTTCGGGATCGAAGCCATATCCGTCGTGCACTTACAGAAGCAATGGAAGAAGGCGATGTAGAAGCATTCCGAGAGATCTTAAGCGCGCATGTTAAGGCCGTCGGCGTTCAAAACATCATTGATCGGACGGATTTGACTAAAAGTACGATCTACTCCGCGATCAAAGAAGATGCGAATCCAACCATAGAGACGATCTTCCAGATATTAAAAACAGGAAGCTAGACTTAATACAAAATAACCCCACAACTCCAAACCTATGCCCTCTATAAAACAAGTGCCAGTCCTCAACAAGGAGCAGCGCTTAACGAACATGCGCAATTATAAAACCGTCGTAGCCTTTTGTTCCAACTGTTTGAACCACAGTCGCATCGACTCGGGAATCGCTTTGAATAAGTTCATTGAGCTGACGCACTCCTGCAGTTCGCCCAGGATGACAGTCGAGCTGCAGTCTGAGGGGCTGTCGTGCAGTGAAAACAGGGTTGCCAGAATTATGCGTGAATACGCAGTGGCCTCCAACCTCCGTGGGCGAAACGATTGTGAGCACGCCGCTGGCACGTGGCCGTCGTTGTCCCGCTCGCCTTATGCGTTACACTAAGATTCGAATTTAATATGGAAGGATTTTTCCAATTCATGTCGAGAAGAAAAACCTTTAGCTTGTTTTGTCCTACCGGGACGACCTCGGTATGAAACGCTCCCGGCATCTTGATAAATCCGCCGTTTGGACCAAGCTTGTTCTCTCCATGCCCATAGGCCGTATGAACGATCAACATTAATGCTACAGTCGAACTGATAGTCAGAATATTCATATTGATCGGTCGATTATCGTCTTGATTGAAACAATGCAAGTTGGAAATTGCTGCGCGGCTTACGTATTTTCGCAATGCGCGGTCATCCTCGCAGTGTCGAGGCCACCATCGCTAATCGGGCGACATTCACCGTGGTCTAAAGCGATATTATGGAACACATAGACATTCGCGAACGGAGCTAGAGAATGTGTAGACAGTATTGCTCGGGCAACCGAAGCTCTGTCGACTACGACTTATTGTTCCAACTGCACAGGGGGTTGGTAGTGAACATGCTGGTGGGTCCGGCGGAATGCCGCATCCTACTTCGGGAAGACTCGCTTGATACGGGCCCGTCATCCATGCGCCGCCCAGCTCATCCCACCAATAGCCTAAAAAGCTATTAAAGGCCCATGACCCTCCAGTCATCGGCGCGCTACAGTTGGCGGTGGTTCCGGCGTATTGACCTGCGCAGCTCCAAGTCCACGGACCGCTCCCACTTAAAGCCGATGCCGTGCCTTGCAGACAAAGATTTCCAGCAGCAGGTGGCGTTGCGGTAGCTACGCCGTTGGCGCTGCCGCATGCTCCGTTAACGGTAATACAGTCTGGGTGAGTTTCTCTGCAGTCCTGTCCCATTGCAGAGCCCACAAAGCTCGACCAGCACTGAGTGTTCACCGCGCCAGCTAAAAATACCCCGTATATGTTGGGAACTGTAGTTCCGTTGCCGGGGGTACATGTGGTTGGGGGGATAAAGTTACAGCTGCCGACGTTCGCGGGACGAACAGATTCATTAGCGAATCCGCAAGAAAACCTTCCCCAACCAGAATAAACAGTATTTCCTGAATTCATCCTCGCTGCACCAGGAGCTGAACCTGCAGTCCACCGGCAAGTATCATTTGAATAATCCGATGCGAAGGTATCATACGGAACTTCTCCGGGCCCATAGGGGTCAAACATGGAGCCACCACTATCAAGAACTTCTATGATGCATGCGCCTGCAGCGGATTTATTTGCCGTGCAGAATGCAGCTCCACATGTCCAAGTGTAAGTGGTCGCGTTGGTAGTTACTGCCGGATTTAACCCAGCACCGCCGAGGTTGCATAGGTTAGTAGTGGGCGTAGTGGCAAAAGTGCCTCCAGACGCCGTCCCGCACGCGAGAGGTGCTGAAAGGCAAACGAACACTTTATTTCTATTCATGACGATATTGTTGGAATACTGAACTGGGCTAGATAAAATTCCACCTGGTGGCGGTGTCGATGTCCCGTTAGGCGGGGGCCAAGTAGGACTTCCCTGGTCATCCCAATTTGCGCCGTTCCAGGTATACAGCGAACCAACGGGTCCACATGCGCCAACGGCTGCACCACACGAGAAAGGAGAGCCACCCATTGTCGGCTCTGTACAGACGACTTGCGAGCAACCATAAGGATCACCGGATTGACAAAGATTTTGCGCTTCGTTGGTCCTGCAAAGTTCCGAAGTAGCATGGCTGGCGAGTGGGTAATAGCCAGTTATACTGGGCCCACAGGTCGAGCGCCAGCATGGGCAGGTAGCGGTGGCGCAAGCCGCAGGTGTACAAGATTGCACGTCGCCAGTGGCGAATGGACAAATCAAGCCGCCATTGGATGGAGGTGTTGAGATGGCATAAGTTTGGCTGCCACTACCGCATGCGCCGCCGCACACGCCCCACGCTCCCACGCAATCGATTGGGCAAACCTGCGAGTTACAAGCTTGGGTGTCACCAGTATTGTTCGAGCATGCTGACCCAGTACCCACCGCAGGTGATATGACGGTGTAATTCTGTGTGCCGCCGCCGCAGG
>JAYSTF010000100.1:0-3560 GCA_043720065.1 Pseudobdellovibrionaceae bacterium
CGCAATTTACCCTTGCGTTGCACCAGCAAAACGTCGCCCTGCGCTTTCGCCATTTTCCTTTTAAAGAGCGTTTCAAAATCTTACGCAGTATCGCGTTTGAATTAGAAGACGATATCCCGTTCTCCCAAGACGATGCTGTTTTCGATGCGAAGGTTACGCGCTACATCGGCAATGGTGCGGACGTTATCGCAAGCGCCTGCCCGAAATCTTACATCAAAGATTTGGTGTCCCTCGCTCGTGAGGCGGGAATTGATCCAGAAATTCTCACCGTAGATGGTTTGGCACTTGGGAATTATTTGGAGAATTGGCAAACTCCACCTCTAACCCAACAAGCCCTTGCACCCACGCCAGAGCCGCGACCAGCGGATATCATTATCGATATTGGACATCTGCGAACGCTTCTTGTGGTCCACTCAGAGGGAAGCTTAATTCTCGCGCGCAATATTGATTGGGGCGGCAAACAGATCGCCGACGCCATATCTGCGAAATATGGGCTGCATTACCTCGAAGCAGTTAAAGAACTTCAACGCAAAGCCTTTATCCTTCTCTCGGCGGAAGGCGCTACGCGGGATCAGGTGATCTTTTCGGATGTGATTAAGGGTGCGTTTGATACCCTTGCGCAGGAAGTAAAATTCACGCAGCTGGAACTTTCAACCTCGAGAAATTTAAAATTCGCCAATGCACATCTCTGCGGTGGTGTGAGCCAGATAAAAAACCTTGGACCGTATCTGACGCAAAAATGGGAAATGCCGGTTAATAAATTTCGCCACCTTGAGCTCATACCCCAAGTGGTGCTGGAGCCGTCCTCCCACCTGGAAGCTGTGTCTCCTGTAGCTGTTTCCATCGCGATGGAAGGCCTTCGGCGCGCTCGCAATCCTGCGACAAATTTCATGAAAGCTGAGTTTGCTCAAGATGGTGAAAACCTTAACGTGTTCTGGAACAAGTGGGGTTACACCGCAAAACTTCTCGGCGCCGCCTTTGTGTTCCTTTTGGTCTATGGAATTATTCGCGAAAGCTATGCCGTGCTAATGGCCGAAGAAGCGCTTGAAGTCTTAAAAACTCAAGCGGCTTCGATTGCCGATTTGAAAGGCCGGGCCGCGACGCCGATGGCAGTGCGCCGATTTGTGCGCCAGAAAAAGGAAGAAATCAACGCGCGAAAACTTGCCGTCCAAGTCAAAGAAGTAAATTCCGCCATGGATGTTTTGGCCCAGATTCACCGCTCGGCGCCTGGTTCAAAACAGCTCCTTGTCGAGCTTCGCAAAGTCACCATTGAGAATGAAGTTTTAGAACTTCACGGGGAAGTGGCCCTTCCAGATGCCGTAGCTAAGTTCCGTCAATCGTTAGAAAACGTTGCCGCCGATGGCCGAGTCGACCCGGTTTCACCCGTCATCACTGCGGGTCCCGGCAAACAGGCTTTCGGGTTTCGCTTAAAAGTCGACCGGCGCCGCGGAGGATAAGATGGGATTAGAAGACATCAGGGATCAGCTGCGCGACCAAGCCATTGCCCTTTGGGGTCGTGTTCTAGAATCCTCTGCGTTCAACAGCCTAAAAGAACAATATCATACGTGGCCAGCCATAGTACAAAAGGCTGCGGCCTTTGCTGGTGGATTCGTCGTAGTGCTTGTGATCTTAAGTGTTCCTTATTCGTATATTGATTCAGCATCAGTAGCGGTTGAGGAATTTTCGGAATATCGTACGCTGTTGCGCGATTTGCTCCGCATAGGCCGCGCGGCAAAGGACCCACCGCCCCTTCCCCCTGGTCAGACGGCTGCGGAACTTACGGGTCAAGTTCAGGGTGTGCTCGGCGAATTCCAGCTTGTGCCAGAGCAAGTCGCCGGCGTCTCGCCACTTGAAGAAAGACCTGCGGCCTCCCTTGCTCCGCCCGTGATACGACAAGAAGGTGTCGCGGTAAACTTGAAGAAACTAAACCTGTATCAAATTTTGGATATTGGATTTCGACTGCAGTCGATGTCGCCGGGAATTAAACTGACCGGACTCGATATCGCGGCAAATTCAGACGACAATCACTACTTCGATGTCATGTATAAGATCGTCAGCTTCTCGCTGCCCTTTGCTGCAGAGGAACCAGAGAAGCCACCTGCGAAAGAGGAAAAATCGGGAGGTGATGAGTGATCGGCCAGTTGATTAATAGCTTCCTAAATATCTTTCGTTTTCATAAAACCAAGATCTTAGTCGTTCTTGTTTCGGCATTGGTTTTTTCATTCCTCATGTTCCCATATGACGACTTGTCCGAAGTAGTGTCGTCGCTCGTTTCTGAAAGAACCAATGGCCAAGTTTCCTTGCAGTTTGAAAAACTCGGCATCCAAATCTTTCCACTTCCTGCACTTGCCATAGAGGACGTGGTCGTCGAATCCAGTTTTCTTCCGCCGCTCGCGGCATCAGGTGCATCGCTAGCCCCATCGGTGAGTGGTTTCTTATCCTTTCGCCCTGGATTTAACGCCAATATTTATCAAGTGTTTAATGGCGACGTAAGCATCGAACTAAAAACCGGAAAGAAAACGGAACAAGGCGTTTCGACGCAAAACCTTCGCCTTGAAATTGACCGGATCGATCTTGCAAAGGCAAATGAGGCCATCGATTTGCCCCTTAAACTCCAAGGCCGCCTTTCCGGCGACACCAAGGTGAATCTGGATCCAAGTTTTGTTAACCAGCCCGAGGGCGACGTGACGATAAATGTAAAGGAACTGCGCTTTCCGGCAGCGACCATTGCTACCCAAATGGGACCCACCGCACTTCCCGGGATGAGCTGGAGCAATATCCAATTAAACGGCCGACTCACTGGCGGCAAACTCATCATTGAAAGAGCTGAGCTTGGCTCTGCCACTGACCTTCTCAACGGGGTTATCAAAGGCGATGTCGAATTCCGCCTGGAGCCTCGAGGTGCTGGGGGCGCCGGTGTCGTATGGGGAGCGTATCAGCTTAACGTTGACCTTAATGTGAACTCCAAAGTGGAGCGTGAGCTGATTATCCTGCAGGCGCTGCTCGGCACATATAAAAGTACGACTACGACCGGCGCAAAATACAAGTTTCGCGTGAGTGGCCAACGCTTTGGAATGGCGCCTGCGTTCGGCCCTGCGACGGGTATTTAAGCTCTTAATGCATCGCATTGCCCTACCCATATAATTTTCTTGGACTTATGTTCCTGGTCTGGGGAATAAGAGCTTCAGGCGCTTTTCAATTCTTTGCTGGGGGTTTCTCATGTCAGGTGTGAATAAAGTTATTCTTGTGGGTCGTCTCGGTACAGATCCCGAAGTAAAAACCATTAGCGGCGGCAACAACGTGGCTCGACTCAGCCTCGCCACTAGTGAAAATTGGATGGACAAACAGGGCCAAAAACAAGAGCGCACCGAATGGCACCGCGTGGTTGTTTGGGGCAAGCTCGCCGAACTTTGCGGCAAATATTTAAGCAAAGGCCGCCAAGTTTATGTTGAAGGCCGCCTGCAAACCCGCAGCTGGGAAGATCAGCAAGGCGTAAAAAAATACTCGACCGAAATCGTAGCCACTACCGTCCAATTTTTGGGTGCAGGCGCTGCGGCTGG